>NZ_JALHAT010000010.1:0-178359 GCF_022818885.1 Novosphingobium mangrovi
CCGGACGCGCGCTCGTGCGCGGCGCAGGCGTCGGCGTCGGGCTCGGCGTTGCGGCCGGCTTGGGATCCTGGAACATCTTGGGAAGAAGCGACTCGGGCGAATCCTGCGCGACCGCCCAGGCCGACGTCAGGCTGAGCGCGGCGCCCGCAAGGAGATAGACCGCCCTCACGGCTGCAGCTCCGGCACGGCAACCGGCACGACCTGGTCCTCGATCGGCATCTCGCCGGCATCGATCCAGGCAACGGCCAGAACCGCACCTGCGGCCAGAACGACAAGCCCCATAGCCAGAGCCAAACGCCCACGCATTCTAATCGTCACTCGCCTTCCTTCACCGATGCTTGCGCTGCGACCTAGCGCAACTATAGGCGGTGGGGCAATGGACGTTCAACAGACCCGCTACTCGGCGCAGGAGATATCCGCGCTTGCCCGCCAGATCGATCGCCCCATCGTGCTCGTCGGCATGATGGGCGTCGGCAAGTCGAGCGTGGGCAAGCGCCTCGCCTCGATCCTGGACTGCCCTTTCGTCGACGCTGATGACGAGATCGAACGCTCGGCGCAGATGCGCATTCCCGAAATCTTCGAGACCTATGGCGAGGACTATTTCCGCGATGGCGAACGACGCGTGATCGCCCGCCTCATGGCCGAGAACGAAGGCTGCATCGTGATCGCAACGGGCGGCGGCGCCTTCGTCAACGCACAAACCCGCGCACTCATCCTCGAGAAGGCGGTCACGATCTGGCTCGACAGCGACGTCGACACCCTGGTCGAGCGCACCGCGCGCAAGGACAACCGCCCCCTTCTCCAGAACGGCGATCCGCGCGAGATCCTGACGCGGCTGCGCGAGACCCGCCAGCCCTTCTATGCGCAGGCCCCGATCCACATCGTCAGCGGACAAGGGCCCCACGTCCAGACAATCAACAAGGTCTTGCAGGAACTTACCCAATGGCTGTGATCCGTGTCGACATCGCCCAGCGCCCCTACGAGGTCCGCGTGGGCCAGGGCCTCCTTGCCGAGATCGGCGCCGAGTGCCGGGGCTTGCTGCGCAAGCGCGCCGTACCTGTCATCACCGATACGAACGTGCATGCGGCCTGGGGGGACATCGTCGAAGCCTCGCTGCGCGCGCACGGCCACGAGGTTCACTGGCGCATCCTGCCCGCAGGCGAACAGACCAAGTCCTGGGACGAACTGGCCGCCACGGTGAACTGGCTGCTCGCGCTCGAGGTCGAGCGCGGCGACCACATCCTTGCCTTGGGCGGCGGCGTCATCGGCGATCTGACCGGCTTTTGCGCGGCGGTCCTCAAGCGCGGCTGCAAGTTCATCCAGGTGCCCACCACGCTCCTCGCCCAGGTCGATTCGAGCGTGGGGGGCAAGACCGCCATCAACACGCCTGCCGGCAAGAACCTCGTCGGCGCCTTCCACCAACCCTCGCTGGTGCTGGCCGATCTCGCCGCGCTCGACACCCTGCCCGAACGCGAGCGCCTCGCAGGCTACGCCGAAGTCGTGAAGTACGGCCTGATCGACGATGCCGATTTCTTCGCCTGGTGCGAAGCGAACGGCGCGGCCATGCTGGCGGGCGACGGCGCGCTTCGCGAATATGCGGTCGCCCACTCGGTCGCCGCCAAGGCACGGATCGTGGCCGAGGACGAGTTCGAGACCACCGGCAAGCGCGCACTGCTCAACCTTGGCCATACCTTCGGCCACGCCCTGGAAGCCGAAACCGGCTTTTCGAGCGACCTTCTTCACGGTGAGGGCGTGGCGCTCGGCATGGTGCTCGCCGCGCGCTACTCGGCGCGTCTGGGCCACATGAGCACGGCCAGTGCCGAGCGCGTTGCCCGCCACATCGCCGAGGTCGGCCTGCGCGCCGAGATCGCCGAGCTCGGCCTTACCTGCGACGGTGCCGCGCTGGTGCGCCACATGCTCCACGACAAGAAGATGGACGCGGGCACCCTGCCCTTCCTCCTGATGCAGGGAATCGGCAAGACCTACCTCGACAAGCAGGTCGACCTTTCCGATGTAGCCCCCTTCCTCGACAGTGAACTGGCCCGCCCGATTAAGTAGTTTTTAGGGGGCGCCAAGTTCCTCCAAACACCCGCACCTTGCAAAAGGCGACGACATGTGTGCGGCGTGCGACCGTGCGCGCGTGCTGTTCGCAAAGCCGTCAGGAAATGGGAGTATGTATACCTGTAGGTCGACCCCGAGGCCCGATCGGGGAGCGGCGCGCATGCCACTTCGCGAATCCCCCTGACAGCGGCATGCACAGGCGGCAGGTCCCCACGGCCTGCCGCCGTCCGCGCCGGGTTCGAGACCTGCCCCCGGGAACGGCCACATGCCCCGGCGCATTCTCCTTTGCGAAAGGAGATACCCCATGAAAGCCCAATCCAAAGCCCAGCAGAAAGCCGCAGGCGCGGCCCTTTCGGCCAAGCGCGGCGAGACACCCAAGTCCGAACTGCAAGGCGCCTCGCGCGAAATGGTCGAGACCATGAGCGAGGCCGAACTCGAGGACATGGCCTCGACCAAGCACAGCGGAAAGCCCGAACGCAAGGACGGCTGAGCCCGCGCAAAAGCGCCGGGAAGCTCCCCCATGACATTGCGCAAACATATGGTAATGGTGCCCGCAATCATAAGAAAGTTACGCGAGCATCCCCTGCATGACAGCCCCCGAAGCGACACCCGATTTCGAACACGACGACGTACCCTCACGCGACGACCGCGCCTTTCTCGGCCACCCCAAGGGCCTTGGCTATCTGTCCTTCGTCGAGGGGTGTGAGCGCTTCTCCTACTATTCCATGCAGACGCTTCTCGTGCTCTACATGGTCAAGTACCTGCTGCTGCCCGAAAACGTGGGCAACGTGGTGGGCCTCTCCTGGCTGCGTTCGGTGCATTACACCGGGCTTGAGGGACAGCCCCTCGCCTCGGCGATCTTTGGCGACTACACCTCGCTTGTCTACCTGACCCCGGTGCTGGGCGGCATTCTCGCCGACCGCTGGCTTGGCCGCCGCGCCGCGCTCGTCGCGGGCGCCGTCATCATGTCGGTGGGCCACTTCCTCATGGCGTTCGAGGGCCTGTTCCTCTTTGCACTCATCGCGCTGGTCATTGGCGTGGGCCTCTTCAAGGGCAATATCGCCAGCCAGGTTGGGGAACTCTACGGCCCCGGGGACCTGCGCCGCGCGATGGCCTTCCAGATCTTCTACATCGCGATCAACGTCTCGGTCATCGCCGCCCCGCTCGTCGCGGGCACTGCCGGTGAGGAACTGGGCTGGCACTACGGCTTCGGCACCGCGGGCGTGGTCATGGTGATCGGCCTTCTCATCTACCTGAAAGCCCGCCCCTGGCTGCCGGACGAAAGCGCCAAGGGAGCCGATGCCGCCAAGGACGGCGCGAAGCTCACCCGCGCCGACATGCCGCGTCTCGCGACGCTGGCGGTGCTGGTCCCCGTGCTCGCCATCGCAATGCTGACGAACCAGGAGATCTTCAACGCCTACCTCGTCTGGGCCGACGAACGCTTTGCCCTCACCTTCTTCGGCCACAAGGTGCCGACCTCGTGGATGATCACGATCGATGCCGCGCTCGCCTTCTCGATGCTGGTTGCGGTCGCCTGGTTCTGGAAGTGGCGCGCAGGACGCACCGGCACCGAGCCCGATGAACTGGGCAAGATGGTGATCGGCTCGGTCTTCGTGATCGTGGGCGGCCTGTGCCTTGTCGTCGCCTCGGCCACCACGGCGGCAGACGTGAAGATCGGCCTGTTCTGGCCGGTCCTGTTCCACCTCTTCAACTCGATCGGCTTTGCCCACCTGATGCCGGTCAGCCTGGCGCTCTTCACCAAGATCGCGCCGCGCGCCCTCAACGCCACGGTCGTGGGAATCTACTATCTGGCCTTCTTCGCCGCGAACAAGACCATCGGCATCGTGGGCGGGTGGTATTCCTCGATGGACACCACGCAGTTCTGGCTGCTGCACGTGGCGAGCGCGGCCTTCGGGCTCGTCGCTTTCGCGCTGCTCAAGGTGTTCCTGGGCAAGACACTCGCCGATCAGGCCCCGGCCTGATCGCAATCAGGCGAAGACCGCGACGGACTGCATGCCGGTTACGGCCGGCGTGCCGCCCTCGCCCCACTGCAGGATGTCCTCGCTCGCCAGACCATGGCCCGACTGACGGCTGGTCGAGCGGATCAGCCACCAGCCATCGCGCGGCCGCGCCGCGGTGTTGAGCATGTTGACGTGCCACTGCATCGAGCTCACCGGTGTGCGCGGAGGCAGGTGCGGGAGGACGGCAGGCGGCAGGGCATCTCCCAGCAGCACCGCCTCGACATCGGCATCGAGCCCGTCGCGCTCGCGCACGCGGACCCACCAGCACAAGTCCGCCTCCTGGAGGCGATCCGCCGGGACCGCCACGCGCACGTCGAAGTGCATCTGCATGAAGGCCGGAAGCACCTTGGTCTCGAAGACCGGGGCATCCTCCAAGGGCACCAGTCCATCGGGCAGCGCATAGCCGCCCAGCGCCAGCACGCTTTCGCGCGGGTGCATGAAGACGCAGTTGGCAAGGAACCCGGTTCCCTTCTCTCCCACCAGCTCGGCGGTCACCCAGACCGCGTTGCGGCCCGCCCGCACGATCTTCGCGCGCGCCTCGATGCGGCCCACCAGCGGGGCAATCATCGAGAACTGCGCCGAACGCAGCGGCAAGGGCTCGGGCAGGACCCGGCGCGCGGCTTCCACCGCCAGCGCCGAGGTCAACCCGCCATAAGCGGTGCGCCCTTGCTGCCAGTCGGGGGTGATCGCAAGGGCAAAGCCGTCCTCCAGCGCCTCGGCGCCGGAGAGCATTTCGACAAGCGCAGGCATCGCCTCAGGCCAGCCGCGCGCCGTTGGGAACCGGCATGTCGGGCGAGAAGAGCGTGATGCGCCCCTCTTCGTCCCCGAACCCCAGCGTCAGGCACTCGGACATGGCCTTGCCGATCTGGCGCGGCGGAAAGTTCACCACCGCGGCGATCTGCTTGCCCACCAGATCCTCGCATTCATAGAGCGCAGCCACCTGCCCGATCGACTTGCGCGTCCCGATGCCGGGCCCGAAGTCGATCAGGAGTTTGTAGCTGGGCTTGCGCGCCCCCTCGTAGACCGTGGCCTCGACCACGGTCCCCACGCGAATGTCGACTTTCAGGAAATCGTCAAAGGCAATGGTCTCGGCAGGCGCCGCATCTGCGTCGTGGTCGAGGTGCAAGGGTTACTCCAGTTCCAGGATGATCGCGTCGACGGCCAGGCTGTCGCCCGCCTTGGCGTTGACCGCCTTGACCGTGCCCGACTTCTCGGCGCGAAGGATGTTCTCCATCTTCATTGCTTCGATCACGGCCAGCGGCTGGCCGGTCTCGACCTTGTCGCCCTCACCCACGTTGAGCGAGACGAGCAGGCCCGGCATCGGGCAGATGAGGTACTTGGAAAGATCGGGCGGGATCTTCTCGATCATGTGCTTGGAATGCTGCGACACGCGGGTCGGCAGGCAATCGAGCGTGTGGATCGCGCCGCGCGTGGTCATCTTGAAGCCCATGCGCGTGGTCTCGAGCTTGATCGTGATCGGCTCGCCATCGATGTCGGCATCGATGAAGCGGTCGCCCGGCGTATATTCGAGCGCAAGGTCCACCTCGACGTCGTTGACGAGGATCGTGTCCTCCTCGACGACCACGGTGTAGGGCACCTTCTGAAGCGTCACCGTCCACTCACCCGGCGGATCGAGCGGGGTAGCCAGCTGGCCATCGACGCGGCGCGCACGGTCGGCACGCGCGGCGGCGATGAAACCGGCGACGGCCGCCAGCTTGATCTTGAGTTCGTCCGAGGCAGGCGCCCCGTGGAAGCCTTCGGGGTATTCCTCGGCGATGAAGCCGGTGGTCAGTTCGCCCGAACGGAACCGCTCGTGCTGCATGATCGCATTCACGAAATCGATGTTGTGGCCCAGCCCCTCGATCTCGAAGGCGTCGAGCGCGGCGATCTGCTTGTCGGCCGCCTCGTCGCGGGTCTCGCCCCAGGTGATCAGCTTGGCGATCATGGGGTCGTAGAACATGGAGACCTGGCCGCCTTCGTAGACACCATCGTCGACGCGGATGCCGTCAATGCCCCGGCGGCCATTGGCCGTGCCGTCATCGCTCCAGCCGTCAACCGGCGGATTGTAGCGCACGAGGCGCCCGGTCGAGGGCAGGAAGCCGCGGTAGGGGTCCTCGGCGTAGACGCGGTTCTCGATGGCCCAGCCCTCGATCTTCACGTCGTCCTGCGTCATTGCCAGCTTCTCGCCATAGGCAACGCGGATCATCTGCTCGACAAGGTCGACCCCGGTGATCGCCTCGGTCACGGGGTGCTCGACCTGGAGACGGGTGTTCATTTCGAGGAAGTAGAACGATTCGCCCGTCGGGTCCGCACCCGAGACGATGAGTTCGACCGTGCCCGCCGAGTGGTAGTCCACCGCGCGCGCCAGGGCGACGCACTGCTCGCCCATGGCCTTGCGCATCTTGTCGGTGACGAAGGGCGACGGCGCTTCCTCGACCACTTTCTGGTGGCGGCGCTGGATCGAGCATTCGCGCTCGTTCAGGTAGAGGATGTTGCCGTGCTTGTCGCCCAGGATCTGGATCTCGATGTGGCGCGGGTTCTCGATGAATTTTTCAATGAAGACACGGTCATCGCCAAAGGAGTTGAGACCCTCGCGGCGGGTCGCCTCGAAGCCTTCGCGCACGTCGGTTTCCGACCAGGCCAGGCGCATGCCCTTGCCGCCGCCGCCAGCCGACGCCTTCATCATCACCGGGTAGCCGATCTCGTTGGAGATCTTCACCGCGTGCTCGGTGTCCTCGATCACGCCGACAAAGCCCGGGACCACGTTCACACCGGCCTCGCGCGCCAGCTTCTTGGATTCGATCTTGTCGCCCATCGCCGCGATCGCGCCCGGGGGCGGGCCGATGAAGGCGATGTTTTCCTTGGCGAGCGCCTCGGCGAACGAAGTGCGCTCGGACAGGAAGCCATAGCCCGGGTGCACGGCCTCGGCGCCTGTCTGCTTGCACGCGGCAATGATCTTGTCCGCGATCAGGTAGCTTTCCGCCGCGGGCGAGGGCCCGATGTGGATCGCCTCATCCGCCATCTTGACGAAGGGCGCCTGCGCGTCGGCATCGGAGTACACGGCCACGGTCTCGATACCCATGCGCCGCGCGGTCTTGATCACGCGGCAGGCAATCTCGCCGCGGTTTGCGATCAGGATCTTCTTGAACAAACCCTCTTCCTCCAATTTGCCGGACAGGCGCTCTCGCCGAGCGGTCCCTGGCGTACTGTTTGCATCTATTCCGCCGCTTCGAGCTTCGCGCAGCCCTTGGGCATGCGGCTGGCTTCGACATCGGCGGATGTCTCGGTGATCGCCATGGGCTTGAGGCCCAGGCGTTCGAACATGGCAAGGTCGCTGTCATCGCCCGCGTTGGGAGCGGTGAGCAGCTTGTCGCCGGTAAAAATCGAGTTGGCGCCCGCCATGAAGCACATGGCCTGCGTCATCTCGGACATGGATTCGCGCCCCGCCGAGAGGCGCACCATCGAGTGGGGCATGGTGATGCGCGCGACCGCGACGGTGCGGACGAACTCCACATCGTCGATCTTGGCCATCGGCGTGTCGGCGAGCATGTCGCCCAGCACGGTGCCCTTGACCGGCACGAGCGCGTTCACCGGCACCGACTGCGGATGATCGGGGAGCGTCGCCAGCGTGTGGACGAAGCCGACACGGTCAGCCCGGGTTTCCCCCATGCCCACAATGCCGCCCGAGCACACATTCATGCCCGCCATGCGCACGTTGGAGAGCGTGTCGAGACGGTCCTCCATGGTGCGCGTGGTGATGACATCGTCATAACGCTCAGGCGAGGTGTCGATGTTGTGGTTGTAGTAGTCGAGCCCGGCTTCCTTGAGCATGTCGGCCTGTTCGGCGGTCAGCATGCCCAGGGTCATGCAGGTTTCCATGCCCATCGCGCGCACGCCCTTCACCATCTCGATGATGGCGGGCATGTCGCGGTCCTTGGGGTTGCGCCAGGCCGCGCCCATGCAGAAGCGGGTCGAGCCCTGGTCGGCTGCCTGGGCAGCGCGCTGGAGAACTTCCGACACGCCCATCAGCTTGGTCGCCTTCACGCCGCTCTTGGCGTGGACCGACTGCGAACAGTAGCCGCAGTCTTCCTGGCAGCCGCCGGTCTTGATCGAAAGCAGCGTCGAAAGCTGGACCTCGTTCGCCTTGTGGTTGGCGCGGTGGACCTCGGCGGCGCGGAAGACGAGTTCGGTAAACGGCAGGTCGAACAGCGCGGCGATCTCCTCGCGCGTCCAGTCGTTGCGGATGGCGGTGTGGGGGGCGTCGGTCATAGTCAAATCTGCTCCAGGGCCTGCGCGAGGTCGGCCACGATATCGTCGATGTGCTCGATCCCCACGGACACGCGCACGACATCGGGCCCTGCGCCTGCCTCGACCAGTTCGTCGTCGCGCAGCTGGCTGTGCGTCGTCGAAGCCGGGTGGATGATCAGCGAGCGCGTGTCCCCGATATTGGCCAGATGGCTGAACAATTGGACCGAGGACACGAGCTTCACGCCCGCCTCATAGCCGCCTTTGACCCCGAAGGTGAAGACGGCGCCGCCCTTGCCGCCCAGATAGGTCTTCGCAAGCTGGTGATAGTCGCTCTCGGGCAGGCCCGCATAGCTGACCCAGGCGACCTTGGGATGGGCCTGGAGCCACTTGGCCAGATGCAGCGCGTTGTCGCAGTGGCGCTCCATGCGCAGCGCCAGGGTTTCCATGCCCGTCAACACGTTAAAGGCATTCTGCGGCGCGAGCGTGGGCCCCAGATCGCGCAGGCCCAGCGCCCGGCACGCCAGGATAAAGGCCAGGTTGCCGAAGGCCTCGGTGAAGACCTTGCCGTGGTAGCTGGGGTTGGGCTGGGAGAGATAGGGGTACTTGCCCCCTGCGTTCCAGTCGAAAGTGCCCGCATCCACGATCAGGCCCGCAATCGAATTGCCGTGCCCGCCCAGGAACTTGGTGGCCGAGTGAACCACGACGTCGGCGCCGTGTTCGATGGGTCGGCAGAGCGCTGGCGTCGCCATGGTGTTGTCGACGATCAGCGGCACGCCTGCCGCATGGGCGACCCTGGCAATCGCAGCGATGTCCTGAACCACGCCGCCCGGATTGGCGAGGCTCTCGATGAAGACGGCGCGGGTCTTGTCATCAATGGCCGCCGCGACTTCCTCGGGATCGTCCGCATTCACGAACCTCGAATCCCAGGCCATCTTTCGGAAGCTGTGCCCGATCTGGTTGAGCGAACCACCGTAGAGCTTCTTGGCCGCCACGATGTTGCAGCCCGGCTCCATCAGCGTGTGGAAGGCAAGGAACTGCGCGGCATGGCCCGAGGCGGTCGAGAGCGCCGCCACCCCGCCTTCAAGCGCAGCAATCTTGCCTTCGAGCGCGCCGTTGGTGGGGTTCATGATGCGGGTATAGATATTGCCGAACTCGTTGAGCGCAAAGAGGTCGGCCGCGTGCTCGGGGCTGTCGAAAACGTAGCTGGCCGTCTGATAGATCGGCGTGATGCGCGCATTCGTCGCCGGATCGGGCTGGGTGCCGGCGTGGATGGTCATGGTCTCGAGCTTGTGCGTCATGTCCCTCTCCTGTCCTCTCGTCACTGAACCGTTTCGCCAAGACGACGCTGCGCGTAGCCGCGCAGGGCATCGGCGTAGTGCGGCGCGGCGCGCCGTGCGCCCTCGTCCGCCCCCAAGCCTTCGACCGAACGCGCAATGCGCGCCAGAGCCGCATCGCTCAGGCTGTCCAGCCGCGCGCGGTAGATACCGATGGTGAAGACAATCGCGCGCGAGCGCTTGAGACGACGCAGCGCCTCACGCTCGCAGCGCACGAAGAGAGTGCTGCCTGCGTTCTCGGGCGTAACATGCGCGAAGCGGGCCTCGGGCGCCGTGTCGGGGAAATACCGCAGCGCATCGCTCGCCACCACGAAGGCGTTGGTACGTCCGAAGATGTTGAAGGACTGCAAGCCCTCCATGAACTTGTCGACGCCGCTGGCAAGCGCCTCTTCATACCCGTCGATGGGCGCATGGATCGCCGCTGTGGAGAGGCCCATCTTCTCCTCAAGACGCCAGTCGGTCGGGAAAGCTACGGCGGCGGCGGCCAGATGGAACGGCTTGCTGGGACCATACTGAACCATGATGCATAGGTCCTCCCAGCAGGCCCGTGCGCACACCTCAAGGTCCCCCTCGACACCAAGCAACTCGCCCAGTTCGGCAATCGCCTCGGCCGCCTCGGGGCGCACGATCACGCTGCCTGGGTGTGCATCGAAGGCGGCGGCGCGCGCGGCGAGGTCGGGTGCAGGATCGAGCCAGTCGGCCTCGCGCAGGCGCACCAGCCCCATGCGCAAGGGCCCTTCGACCCGCGCCTGGGGGAGGAGTGCCTCCACGGAGAAACCGAGTGTCATCGTCTCTATCCCGCGCCTGGCCCGCCGCTTACTCGGCCGCGTCCAGCGCTTCGCCCGCAGGCGGCATGTTGTGGCCCAGAAGACGCAGCACGTCGGCGGCACATTCCACCACGTTCGAGCCCGGACCATAGATGCCCTGGACGCCGCGCTCCTTGAGGTAATCGTAGTCGGTCGCGGGAATGACGCCGCCTGCCACCACCTTGATATCGCCGCGCCCGGCTTCACGCAGGTGCTCGATCATCTCGGGGATGAGGGTCTTGTGACCAGCCGCCAGGCTGGAAGCGCCGACCACCTCGACCTCGTTCTCGAGCGCCATCTTGCAGGCCTCTTCCGGGGTCTGGAACAGCGGGCCCGACACCACGTCGAAGCCCATGTCGCTAAAGGCCGAGGCGATCACGTTGGCGCCGCGGTCATGGCCATCCTGGCCCATCTTGGCGACGAACAGGCGCGGCGCGCGGCCGAGGCGACGCGAGACCGCCTCCACCCCGTCGAGCACCTGCTGGTAGCGGCTGTCGCCCTCGTACGCCGTGCCGTAGATGCCCTTTACCGGGGTCGGCATCGTGCCGTGGCGGCCGAAGACCTCTTCCATCGCCGCCGAGATCTCGCCCAGCGTTGCGCGTTCGCGCGCGGCATCGACGGCGAGCGCCAGAAGGTTGCCCTTGCCCTTCGCACCTTCGGTCAGGGCCTTGAGCGCGGCGCGGCACTTGGCCTCATCGCGGCCCGCCTTGACCTTGTTGATGCGCGCGATCTGGCTGGCGCGGACCTTGGCGTTGTCGACCGCGAGGGTCTCGATGGGGTCTTCCTGATCGCGGCGGTACTTGTTGACGCCCACGATCACGTCATCGCCCCGGTCAACGCGCGCCTGACGCCCGGCTGCGGCTTCCTCGATCATGCCCTTGGGCCAGCCGGCGGCAACCGCCTTGGCCATGCCGCCTTCACTCTCGACGCGCTCGATGATCTCCCAGGCCTTCTCAACCAGTTCACTGGTGAGCGCCTCGATGTAGTAGGAGCCGCCCAGGGGATCGACGACATTGGTCATCCCGGTCTCTTCCTGGATCACGATCTGGGTGTTGCGCGCGATGCGGGCCGAAAAGTCGGTCGGCAGGGCGATCGCCTCATCCAGCGCGTTGGTGTGGAGCGACTGGGTGCCCCCCAGCATCGCGGCCATGGCCTCGATGGTGGTGCGCATGACGTTGTTGTAGGGGTCCTGCTCTTGCAGGCTGACGCCCGAAGTCTGGCAGTGCGTGCGCAGCATCTTGGAGCGCTCGGACTTGGCGCCCAGCTCGGTCATCGCGCGGTGCCACAAGGTGCGCGCGGCGCGCAGCTTGGCGATTTCCATGAAGAAATTCATGCCGATCGCAAAGAAGAACGAGAGGCGGCCTGCAAACTTGTCGATGTCGAGGCCCGAGGCCACGCCGTACTTCACGTATTCCATGCCGTCGGCGATGGTGAAGGCCAGTTCCTGGACCTGCGTCGCGCCCGCTTCCTGCATGTGGTAGCCGGAAATCGAGATCGAGTTGAACTTGGGCATGTTGTCCGCCGTATAGGCGAAGATGTCCGAGATGATCCGCATCGAAGGCTCGGGCGGATAGATGTAGGTGTTGCGGACCATGAACTCCTTCAGAATGTCGTTCTGAATGGTACCGGTCAGCTTGTCGGGCGAAACGCCCTGTTCCTCGGCGGCGATGATGTAGAAGGCCAGGCACGGGATCACCGCGCCGTTCATCGTCATCGAGACCGACATCTCGTCCAGCGGAATGCCGTCAAAGAGGATCTTCATGTCCTCGACGCTGTCGATGGCAACGCCCGCCATGCCCACGTCGCCGGTCACGCGCGGGTGATCGGAATCGTAGCCACGGTGCGTGGCAAGGTCGAAGGCGACCGAGAGACCCTTCTGGCCTGCCGCAAGGTTACGGCGGTAGAAGGCGTTCGATTCCTCAGCGGTCGAGAAGCCCGCGTACTGGCGGATCGTCCACGGGCGCCCTGCGTACATCGAGGCCTTCACGCCGCGCGTGAAAGGCGCAAAGCCGGGGAGACCCGGATCGGTGGTCACGTCCTCGGCGGTGTAGAGCGGCTTTACCGCGATACCTTCGGGCGTGTTCCAGGTGAGGTCCCGGCCCTTCACTTCCTTGTCGGCAAGGGCCTTCCAGTCGTCCAGCTTGGGTGTGTCGCTCATCTCAGAATCCCTTGAACTCGGGTTTGCGCTTTTCGCGGAAGGCGGTGACCGCTTCCTTGAAGTCCTCGGAGAAGCCGGCATCGCTCTGGTTCGCCGCTTCCATCCGCAGGCTCTGGTCAAAATCGTGGTCGAGCGCGTGGATGACCT
The DNA here is from genome assembly GCF_022818885.1 of Novosphingobium mangrovi. Lineage (NCBI taxonomy): Bacteria > Pseudomonadati > Pseudomonadota > Alphaproteobacteria > Sphingomonadales > Sphingomonadaceae > Novosphingobium > Novosphingobium mangrovi. The sequence continues at coordinate 12,776 of NZ_JALHAT010000010.1, forward strand.
GCTTGCGGATCATCCCCAGCGCCCGGGTCGGTCCCTTGGCGAGCTTGGCGGCCAGCGCCTTCGCCTCGGCGAGCGAGGTCCCGTCCTCGACCACGCGCGCGATGAGGCCCATGGCTTGCGCATCTTCAGCCGAAAGCTTCTCGCCCAGCAGCGCCAGTTCCATTGCGCGCGCGCGGCCCACGCACTTGGCCACCATCCAGGTCGCGCCCGCATCGGGGACAAGACCAATGTTGGCAAAGGCGAGCAGGAAGTAGGCCGAGCGCTCGGCAACGACGATGTCGCCCGCCAGCGCAAAGCCCATCCCTGCACCCACCGCCGGTCCGTTCACCGCCACGACCAGCGGCACGGGCAGTTCGGCCAGCGTGCGCGCCAGCGGGTTGTAGGTGGTGCCCAGGATCTCGCCCAGGTCCTCAGGCAGCGCGTCCTCGCCATCGGCCTGCAGGTCCGCACCGGAGGAGAACGCCCGGCCCGCGCCCGTCAGCACCAGCGCGCGTGCGCCTTCGGCGACGCTCGTCTCCAGCGCGAGGCGCAATTCGGTGATGAGGCGCGGGGTCAGCGCGTTCAGGCGCTCCTCGCGCGAGAGCGTGAGAATGGCGACATCGCCCTCCCGCTCGACCTTGAGAACCTCGGCCATCAGTGCGCCCCCTTGGGACGTTCCATGATCTCGGTAAGCTGGCCGCCCATGTCCTTGGGGTGGACGAAGAAGATCATGGTGCCGTGCGCGCCGATGCGCGGCTCGCCCAGGACGCGCTTGCCCTGCCCCTCGAACCAGGCCTTCGCCTCGGCAATATCCTCGACCTCGTAGCAAATGTGGTGCTGGCCCCCGAGCGGGTTCTTTGCCAGCCACTTGCCAACCGCGGAATCGGGATCGGTAGGTTCGAGCAGTTCGATCTGCGTGCCGCCCGTCGTGCCCAGCGCTCCGCTCTCCTGCGGCGTCTCGACGAAGCAGACGCGCACCTTCTGGCTTTCGAGCACGAAGGGCTCGGTCACGACGGCCGCGCCCATCACGTCCTTGTAGAAGGCGATGGCGGCATCGAGGTCAGGCGTCGCGACGCCGACGTGGTTGAGACGGCCAAGCTTCATGGCTGAGGCTCCTTGGGAGTTTCGAGAATTTCGGTGAGGATGCCGCCCATGTCATCGCCATGGACGAAGAAGATCGGATGGCCATGGGCGCCCGGGCGCGGTTCACCCAGGACGCGCTTGCCCTGGGCCTCGAACCAGGCCTTGGCCTCGTGGATATCGGGCACCTCGAAGCACAGGTGATGCTGCCCGCCGCCCGGGTTCTCGGCCAGGAACGGGCTTACCGTGCTGTCTGCGCGCAGGGGCTGGATCAGCTCGACCTGCGTGCCGTTCATCGCCCCGCCCGCCGGCGTATCGACGAAACGGATGAGGATGCCGGCCCGCTCGATCACGATAGGCTCGTGGACATGGGTTGCGCCCATCACGCCCGTCCAATGGGCGAGCGCGGCCTCCATGTCGGGGACCGCGATGCCTACGTGATTGAGCCGGCCCAGCTGCATCAGGCGCAGGCCTCGATAACCATGGCAATGCCCTGCCCGCCACCGATGCACATGGTGATGAGCGCGTACTTGCCGCCCGTGCGCTTCAGCTCGTACATCGCCTTGACGGTGAGGATCGTGCCGGTCGCGCCAATCGGGTGGCCCAGCGAAACGCCCGAGCCGTTGGGGTTGGTCTTGGCCGGATCGAAGCCCAGCTCCTTGGCGACGCCGCAGGCCTGCGCGGCAAAGGCCTCGTTGCTTTCGATCACGTCGATCTGGTCGAGCGTGAGGCCCGCACGCTCCAGCGCCACCGGAACCGCCTTGACGGGACCAAGTCCCATGACCGTGGGCTCGACGCCCGCGTGGCCCCAACCCAGGATCTTGGCCATCGGCTTCAGGCCCTTTTCGGCAACTGCCTTGCCGCTCGCCAGGACGACCGCGGCCGCACCATCGTTGATGCCCGAGGCGTTGCCCGCAGTCACCGTGCCGTCCTTCTTGAAGACGGTCTTGAGCTTGGCCATCGATTCCAGCGTGGCGTCGGCGCGCACGTGTTCATCGGTATCGAACACGTGCACGCCCTTGCGGGTCTTGATCTCGACCGGAACGATCTGGTCCTTGAAGTAGCCCTTCGAGATCGCGTTCGCGGCGCGCTTGTGGCTCTCGACCGCAAGCGCGTCCTGGTCCTCGCGGGTGATCTCGCACTGCGCCGCGACATTCTCGGCGGTGACGCCCATGTGGATGTCGTCGAAGGGGTCGGTCAGCGCGCCGAGCATGCCGTCCTCGAAAGTGACGCCGCCCATCTTCACGCCCTTGCGCACAGCGCTGGTCATGTGGGTGGAGTTCGACATGACCTCGCAGCCCGCGCCCACGGCGAACTGGTGTTCACCCAGAGCAATCGCCTGCGCGGCCGAAACGATGGCCTGCAGGCCAGAGCCGCACAGGCGGTTGACGTTCATCGCCTGCGAGGAGATCGGCACGCCCGCGTTCACCGAAGCCATGCGCGAGACATAGGCATCCTTGGGCTGGGTCGGGACGACCGTGCCCACGACCACGTTCTCGATCAGGTCGGCCTCGATCCCGGCACGGGCGATGGCTTCCTTGATGGCGATGGCGCCAAGCTCCGCCGGACGGAACGAGGCCAGACTGCCACCAAAGGTGCCGACCGCCGTGCGCGTACCGCTGACGATGTAGATCTCTTCCATGAGTGCCCTCTATCCTCTTCAAATGATGGGTCGTCCCGGAGGCGGCGCGGCCTTCGTGGCATCGCGCCTGCCCCCGAACGATGGCCCGCCTTACAGCGGAATGTTGTCGTGCTTCTTCCAGGGGTTCTCGAGGTTCTTGTTGCGCAGCTTGCGAAGGCCGAGCGCAATGCGCTTGCGGGTCGACTGCGGATAGATGACCTCGTCGATGTAGCCCCGGCTCGCCGCCACGAAGGGGTTGGCGAAGCGGTCCTCGTATTCCTTGGTCTTGGCCGCGATGCCATCGGCGTCGAGACCGCGGAAGATGATCTCCACCGCGCCCTTGGCACCCATCACCGCGATTTCGGCGGTCGGCCAGGCGTAGTTGAGATCGCCGCGCAGGTGCTTGGAGGCCATGACGTCATAGGCGCCGCCATAGGCCTTGCGGGTGATCACGGTGATCTTGGGCACGGTGGCCTCGCCATAGGCGAAGAGCAGCTTGGCGCCGTGCTTGATGATCCCGTTGTGCTCCTGGTCGGTGCCCGGAAGGAAGCCCGGCACGTCGACGAAGGTGATGATCGGGATGTTGAAGGCATCGCAGAAACGCACGAAGCGTGCGGCCTTCTTGGACGCGTTGATGTCGAGCACACCTGCCAGCACCATCGGCTGGTTGGCGACGATGCCCACGGTCTTGCCCTCAACGCGGCCAAAGCCACACAGGATGTTGCCCGCGTGAAGCGGCTGGATCTCGAAGAACTCGCCCTCGTCCAGCGTCTTGCGGATGACTTCGTGCATGTCATAGGGCTGGTTGGCAGACGGCGGGATGATCGTGTCGAGGCTCGGCTCAAGGCGGTCCCAGGGGTCCGCATTGGGACGCTCGGGCACTTCGTCGCGGTTGGAAGCGGGCAGGAAGTCGATGAATTCGCGTGCGGCCAGCAGCGCCTCGATATCGTTTTCCAGCGCCAGGTCCGAGACCGAGGTCTTGGAGGAGTGGGTGATCGCGCCGCCCAGTTCTTCCTGTGTGACGACCTCGTTGGTGACCGTCTTGACCACGTCCGGGCCGGTCACGAACATGTAGGAGCTGTCCTTCACCATGAAGATGAAGTCGGTCATCGCGGGCGAATAGACCGCGCCGCCCGCGCACGGGCCCATGATCAGCGAGAGCTGCGGCACCACGCCCGAGGCCAGCACGTTCTTCTGGAATACATCGGCATAGCCGCCCAGCGAGGCGACGCCTTCCTGGATGCGCGCGCCGCCCGAATCGTTGAGGCCGATCACCGGCGCGCCGACCTTCAGCGCCGCGTCCATCACCTTGCAGATCTTCTGCGCGTGGCGCGCCGAAAGCGAGCCGCCGAACACCGTGAAGTCCTGGCTGAAGACGTAGACAAGGCGGCCGTTGATCGTGCCCGAGCCGGTCACCACACCGTCGCCCGGGATCTTCTGCTCTTCCATGCCGAAATCGATGCAATCGTGCTCGACATAGAGGTCCATCTCCTCGAAGCTGTCCTCATCGAGGAGAACTTCCAGGCGTTCGCGTGCGGTCAGCTTGCCCTTGGCATGCTGTGCATCGATGCGGCGCTGGCCTCCGCCCATCTTGGCACCGGCACGACGCTTCTCCAGTTCGGCAATATTGGCTGACATCCGACTTCCCTTGGCAGTGCTGTCCCAGACCACGGCGGAAATGGCCCCGCTGCGGAACGGTCCATGGTGGTACGAGCAAAACTTTTTCTGCGCGTGCTAAGGCAGGTCACGGCGCTCAGGTCAACAGTTTTAATCGCCCGGTTAAACAGAAATCGTATTCTGGCCGGACAATATCCGGCAAGCGATCTTCCCGCCTGGCAGGCGCAAACGGTACGCTTGCGCCGCTTTGCGCGAAACACTGTATCGTTTCATGCATCTGCGCGCACGAAAAAGGGCAGGAGTTGCCCCCTGCCCCATATCGTCCATCGCTTCGCATCTGCGGCGAGGCGGACCGTGTCGAATGCGCCCTACTTCAGGAGGACCAGTTCTTCGGACATGGTGGGATGCACCGCGACGGTTGCATCGAAGTCCGCCTTGGTCAGCCCCGCCTTCACGGCCACGGCAGCAACCTGGATGATTTCGGGCGAATCCGGGCCGATCATGTGCAGTCCCAGCACCTTGCCGGTCTCGGGCTCGCAGATCATCTTGTAGAGCGCGCGCTCGTTGCGATGCGCGAGCGCGTTCTTCATCGGCCTGAAATCGCTGGTGTAGACCTTGCACGATCCAAACGCCTTGGTCGCCTCGCTCTCGGTCATGCCGACAGAGGCAATCGGGGGATGGCTGAACACCGCCGAAGGGACGCAGCCATAATCGACCGTGGTCGGCTTGCCGGCAAAGACAGTGTCGGCAAAGGCCTGGCCCTCGCGGATCGCGACCGGAGTGAGCTGGATGCGGTCGGTCACATCACCCACTGCGTAGATGCTCTCGACGCTGGTGCGGTTGTACTCGTCCACCGCGATGGCGCCGCGATCGTTGGTCGCAACCCCCACCTCGCCAAGGCCTAGCCCTTCGACGTTGGGCACACGGCCCGTGGCGTAGAGTACGCAGTCGACATCCATCGGCTCATGGTTGGTCATGAAGACCTTGAGCGAGCCGTCCGCGTTCTTCTCGATCTTTTCGAACTCGGCCTGGAAGCGGAAGTCGATGCCCTTGGCCATCGATATCTGCAGCAGGCGGTCGCGCATGGCCTCGTCGTAGCCGCGCAGGATCTGGTCCGAGCGGTTCATGATGGTGACCTTCGCGCCGAACTCGTTGAAGATCCCGGCGAACTCGTTGGCGATGTAGCCGCCGCCCGCGATCAGGACCCGCTGGGGAATGGCGTCGAGATGGAAGGCCTCGTTCGAGGTGATGCCGTGTTCGTGCCCTTCAAAGCCGGGCACGAAAGGACGCGCGCCCGTGGCGATGAGGATGACCTTCGCCGTCTTCACCTCGCCGCTCGAGAGCGTGATCTCGTGCGGGCCGGTGATCGTCGCGCGTTCGTGGAACACCTCGACGCCGTTGTTCTCCAGCGTCTGCATGTAGAGGCCGTTAAGACGGTCGATGTCGTTGAGGACATTGTCGCGAAGCTTCACCCAATCGAATTTGGCCTCACCGATTTCCCAGCCGAAGTGCTTGGCGTCCTCAAGATCCTCGGCGAAGTGGGCGCCGTAGACGAGCATCTTCTTGGGCACGCAGCCACGGATCACGCAGGTGCCGCCCACGCGAAACTCCTCGGCCACCGCCACGCGCGCGCCATGGGCCGCGGACACACGGCTGGCGCGCACGCCCCCCGAACCGGCACCGATGGTGAAAAGGTCGTAATCGTATTCGGACATCTGCTGGTCGCTCCCGGCGCGTGGGCCTTGCATTCGAGACTATGGATCGCTGCGCGGCATATGGGCCGGGACAGGTCCCTTTGACAACCGCGCGCCCTTATTGTTTGCCTAGCAAACAATCGAGACTATGCAAGAAGGAAGGATTCCGGGGGCCATCGCCCTCGGGCTCCCCAAAACGGGCAACCTCACCTTTCCCGCGCCAAGCGGGCGCAGAATAGTGAGGTCGCCGATTTTGGGGTCAAGGGGCGATGGCCCCTTGAATCCTCTGTTTATACTTCAGGCGATCCCGGCGGCCTGGAGCAGCGCTTCGGTCGAGGGATCGAAGGTCGTGCCCCCCTTCTCGATCTGCTTGGCAATCGCCTTGCCCAGTTCGACGCCGAACTGGTCGAACGGGTTGATACCCATGAGGACCGCGTTCGCGAACGTGCGGTGTTCGTGGAAGGCCACCAGCGCGCCGAAGGTGGCGGGCGTCAGGTCGTCGAGAAGGATCGTCGCCGAAGGACGGTCGCCCGGATAGGCGCGCGCCGCGTCGTCGCTCGCCTTGCCCGCCATGAGCGCGGCGCCCTGCGCAAAGCAGTTGGAGAGCAGGATGCGGTGGTGGTCCTCGGCCAGGTCATCGCCCGGTGCGATGCAGGCGATGAAGTCCACGGGCACGAGGTTCGTGCCCTGGTGGAGAAGCTGGAACACCGCGTGCTGCGCATCGGTCCCCACGCCGCCCCAGGTGATCGGCGCGGTCGGCCCGTCGACGGGGGTGCCGTCCGCCTTCACGCTCTTGCCGTTCGATTCCATCTCGAGCTGCTGGAGATAGTCGGGCAACAGCGCCAGGCGCTGGTCATAGGCAAAGACCGCGCGGGTCTGGCAGCCGCGCAGACGCGCGTAGTACTGGTCGGCAAAGGCCGCGCGCAGCGGCAGGTTGTCCGCCCCGTCGGTGTCACGGAAGTGCTCGTCCATGGCGGCAGCGCCCGCAAGAAACTCGGCAAAGTCCGGCCACCCCAGCGCCATCGCGACCGGGAAGCCGATCGAGGACCACAGCGAATAACGCCCGCCCACGCTTTCCGAGAACGGCAGGATGCGCGTTTCATCGACGCCCCATTCGACCGCCTTCTCCGGCGAGGCCGTCAGCGCAACGACACGGCCATAGGGATCGGCGACCTCGTTCTCCCGGAACCAGTTCATCACGCTTTCCGCGTTGGTCATGGTCTCGATGGTGGTGAAGGTCTTGGACGCGATGGCGAGCATCGTGGTTTGCGGATCACAGGCCCGCAGCGCGCGCTCCAGCGCGACCCCGTCGATGTTAGAGACGACATGGACATCGACCAGCGCGCCTTCTTCCGAAAGCGCATCGACCGCCAGCGCCGGGCCCAGCGCCGAACCGCCAATGCCGACGTGGATGAGGTGCTTCACCTCGCCCATCGCCCCGCGCAGGATCGCCTCGACAATCGCCGCGGTCTTGTGGTGGTAGTCGAGCGCGAGCTGGACGCTCTCTTCCTTGCCCACGCCGCGCTGGGCCGTGTGCTCGGCCGCGCGACCTTCGGTCGGGTTGACGATCTCGCCCGCGAACAGCGCCGCGCGGCGCCCGGCAAAGTCCATGGCGCTTGCCAGTTCCTCGAAGGCGGCGATGTGCGCGTCGTCGAGGTGGGTCTTCGACCAGTCGAATCGAATTTCGCCCAGCGTCTCTTCCTCGCCCAGCTCGAAGCGGGTCGAAAGCTTGTCGAGGCGCTGCGAATCGCCATCGAAGAGCTCGGTCAGGCTCGGTTTTGCAAGCCCCTTGAGAGCGTCCCAGATCGCGTCAGTCATGCCAGTCTCCTCGTTCATGGCGCATTTGGATCGCCTTATGGTTACTGCAGATGCGAAAACCAAGCCGTTTCACAAGAGCGGCGATGCGCCTGTACCCGGTCGAGCCAAGTTCGCCGCTCCTCGGCAATTCACTTGACCTTTGGGGCCTCGGGCAACATGGGTCGGGCATGAGCGAAACCGACAGCGTTCCCGACACGGCGCCCGCCGCCAAGGCGCCCCAGCCCCCAGCGGCCAAGCCTGACGAAAAGCCCAAGAAGGACGAGAACTTCTTCGCGTTCCTGTTCTGGCTGGTGCTGGGCGTGGTCGTGCTGCGCAGCTTCATCGTCTCGCCGTTCAACATTCCCAGCGAATCGATGCTGCCGCGCCTACTCATCGGGGACTATCTGTTCGCCTCGAAGTGGTCCTACGGCTACTCGAAGTACTCGCTGCCCTTCAGCGCGCCGCTGATCCCGGGCCGTGTCTTCGCCAGCCAGCCCGAGCGCGGCGACGTCGTCATCTTCAAGGCGCCCCCGGGCAACGACCTCGACTACATCAAGCGCGTCATCGGCCTGCCGGGCGACGAGATCCGCATGCAGGGCGGCCAGGTGATCCTAAATGGCACGCCCGTACCCAAGGAGCGGGTCGACGACTTCATCCTGCCCGTCACGCAGAACATGCGCGATTCCGCCAAGACGGAAATGCGCCTCCCCTGCGTCGAGCCGCGTTTCGAGATTGTGCGCGCCGATGGCTCGTCGGCCTGCCGCTACCCGCAGTACCGTGAAACGCTGCCCAACGGGGTCAGCTACAACGTGCTCGACATGGGCACGCGCGAAAAGGACAACACCGGCACCTACATCGTGCCCGAAGGCCACATGTTCCTGATGGGTGACAACCGCGACAACTCGCTCGACAGCCGTTTCCCGCCGATCGAAGGCGGCGGCATCGGCATTGTCCCGCAGGAAAATCTGGTCGGCAAGGCGGCGCTGATGATGTTCTCGACCGACGGTTCGGCCAACTGGCTGCTGCCCTGGACCTGGTTCACGGCCGCGCGCTGGAACCGCATCGGTGGGACCTTCTGATCCGTGCTCACTGACGATACCCGCCGCTTTCTGGAAGAGACGGTCGGCCAGCCCATCGCGGACGAGGCGATCTGGATCGCCGCCCTCACCCACGGCAGCACCGGCGAGAAGCGCAATTACGAACGCCTGGAGTTCCTGGGCGACCGCGTCCTTGGGCTCTCCATTGCCGAGTGGCTCTACGAACACAGCGCCGAGGCCGAAGGCCGCCTGTCGCAGCGCCTGAACGCGCTCGTCAGCCGCGCGACCTGCGCCGTCATTGCGCGCGGCCTGGGCCTTGGCCCGCACATGCGCCTTGGCAAACAGGCGCGCGACGATGGGGGCGAGGACAGCGAGAACATCCTGGGCGACGTCATGGAGGCGCTGATCGGCGCCTGCTTCCTCGTCCACGGTTTCGAGGCTGCGCAGGCCATGGTGCGGCGCCTCTGGGCCAAGACGCTGGAGGGCAAGACCGGCCAGCGCAAGCATCCCAAGTCGGCGCTGCAGGAGTGGGCCGCGGGTAACCGCCGCCGGATGCCCGAGTACAAGCTGCTCGACCGCTCCGGCCCCGATCACGCCTCGCAATTCACCGTCGAGGTTGCTATTCACAATGTGGGCCGCGCGCAGGCCACGGCCAATTCCAAGCAGGATGCCGAAACCCGCGCGGCCGAGGAATTCATGAGGAAGTTTGCATGACGTCGCCCGAAAACAGCGCGGAGAAGTGCGGCCTTGTCGCCGTCATCGGCGCGCCCAACGCGGGCAAGTCCACGCTGGTCAACGCCCTTGTCGGCCAGAAGGTGGCGATCACCTCGGCCAAGGCGCAGACCACCCGCGCGCGCCTCATGGGCATTGCCCTCGAAGGCAAGGTCCAGATCATCCTTGCCGACACGCCCGGCATCTTCGCGCCCAAGCGGCGGCTCGACCGTGCGATGGTGGCCGCAGCCTGGGAAGGCGCGGAAGAAGCCGACGCGATCCTGCTCGTGATCGACCCGATCAAGCAGCGCCGCCACGAACTGGAGCCCCTGCTCGAGACGCTGAAGGACCGTTCGGAGCGCAAGATCCTCGTCCTCAACAAGGTCGATGCCTGCGCCAAGGAACCGCTGCTCAAGCTCGCCCAGGAACTGGGCGCTGCGGTCAGCTTCGACGAGATCTACTTCGTCTCGGCTCTGACCGGGGACGGCGTGCCGGAACTGAAGGCGCATCTGGCCGGGCTCATGCCCGAGGGCCCCTGGCACTACCCTGAGGAACAGGTGTCGGATGCCAGCGAACGCCTTCTTGCCTGCGAGGTCACGCGCGAACAGCTCTACCGCCAGCTCCACGAGGAACTGCCCTACGACAGCGCGGTTCGGGCCGAAAGCTACACCCAGCGCAAGGACGGCTCGGTCGAGATCCGCCAGCAGATCGTGGTCACTCGCGACAACCAGCGCGCCATCGTGCTGGGCAAGCGCGGCGCCAAGATCAAGGCCATCGGCGAGGCCGCGCGCAAGGAACTCGCCGAGATCCTGGGCCAGAAGGTCCACCTCTTCCTCCACGTGAAGGTCGAGGAAAACTGGGCCGAAACGAAAGATATCTACGAGGAAATCGGGCTCGACTGGGTCCGTTAAGCGTTTCCAACCAGACATTTACCCGCGTTCCCTTCCAGGAGGCACGATGACGTTCTTTTTCCGCGCGGGCCGCCTTGGGCTGGCCGCGCTGCTTACCGGTGCCTGCGCGCTTTCGATGAATGCGGCGCAGGCCCAGACGCCCTCCCCCATTCGCGTCGTACCGACCACGCCCGAACCGGTCGTGACCATCGAGGCGCCCCCGCCGCCCGAACCGGTAAGCCTGGAGGGCGAGCGCTATGTCGCGATGGGCTCCTCATTCTCGGCGGGCCCGGGCCTGCGCCCGGCCAAGCCCGGCCCCTACCCCCGCTGCGGCCAGAGCCAGAACAACTATCCCTCGCTCCTGGCCGAGCGATTTGGATTGAATTTGACGGACCGCACCTGCTCGGGCGCGATGACAACGAACATCCTGGGCCCCTGGAAGGAAATCCCCCCTCAGATCGAGACGGTCACACCCCAGACCCGGCTGGTGACGATCACCATCGGCGGCAACGATCTCAACTACATCGGCAACCTGTTCTCGGCGACCTGCCATTTCCGCAACGCAAACCGCGCGCCCGGCAGCAAACCGCGCACCTGCAACGCGGTGCGCACGCCCCAGAACGTGGATTACGCGCGCGTCGAGATGCAACTGAACGAGATCGTCCGCCGCGTGCGCAGCCAGGCGCCGCGCGCGCGGATCGTACTCGTCCAGTATCTGACCCCGCTGCCGCCCGCAGGCCAGCTGTGCGAGGCGACGCCTGTCAGCCCCGAACACGCCGCCATCGTGCGCACCATCGGCAAGCGCCTTGGCGAGATTACCGACAAGGTTGCCCGCGAGCGTGGTGTCCTCGTGGTGGAAATGAACATTGCCTCGAAGGGGCACACGCCCTGCGACGGCGAGAACGCCTGGATGATCGGCTCCCCGGCGGGCTACGACGGGAGTCTGGGCCTCCAGTGGCACCTCAACCTTGCCGGCATGCGCGCAACCGCACAGGACATCTCCTGGTGGCTGATCAACAGCGGCATCAAGGAAATCAATCCGCCTGCCTATGGAGATGCGCCTGAAGTTCAGAGCGAGGACGGCGCAGCTACAATCAGCTGATTTCAAGAAATTAAAAAGAGCATATCAAGGGGCCATCGCCCCTTGGACCCCGGAAATGGGCGACCTCGCCTTTCTCACGCCACGTGGCGCGCGGGAGGTGGAGCCAGACAGTTCGGGGAGCCCGAGGGCAATGGCCCTCGGAAACCTCTTGTTTCTACCTTACCGTGCCTTCGCGATGGAGAACCCGTGCTGGCGCGCGGCGTCCTTGGTCGATTCCTCGGTGCGGTTGAGGGCCTTGGCGATTTCCTTGAGGCCCTTACCCTTGCCCGCAAGCGTCTGCATCTTCTGCAGTTCTTCGGGCTTCCAGGGCTGCTTGTGCTTGGCGATCTTGTTGCTCACGGCCTGCTTTCCGGCCCTGACATGGGCCTCATCTGATTGGGGCTGAACTCAGCCCTTGGCTGATCCACGCCGCGGAGCGCACACAAGCGCATCCGCAGCGCGATCATGGGAACTTACGCGTCCCAGGGCACGTCGTCGCCCTGGTCCTCGCCCGAGGCAGTGGCCTTCTTCGCGGCGGCCTTCTTCGGCGCCGCCTTCTTGGCAGGCGCCTTCTTGGCGGCCGTCTCGCTCTCGCCCTCGTCGGCCTTCTTCGCCGCCGTCTTCTTGGGCGCGGCCTTCTTGGCGGGAGCCTTCTTCTTCGCGGGCGCCTTCTTCTTGCCCTTGGGCGGGCCCTTCGCGGCCTTGGCGTCGATCAGGGCGATCGCCTCGGCCTCGGTCAGGTCCTCGGGCTTGCTGTCGCGCGGGAGTGTGGCGTTGTAGGTGCCATCGGTCACGTAGGGGCCATAACGACCCGACATGACCTTCATCTCCCCCTCGCTGGTGGGGTGCTTGCCCAGGACCTTGATCGGCTCGGCCTTGGTCCGCCCACCGCCTCGGCCCGCAGCCGCTTCAGCGAGGATCGAGACGGCCGCGTTCATGCCCGTCTCGAACACGTCCGCGGTGGTCTTGAGCTTGCCGTACTTGCCATTGTGCAGGAGGTACGGCCCGTAACGTCCGATGTTCGCAACGATTTCCTCACCCGTTTCGGGGTGCGTACCGACCGTGCGCGGCAGGCTCAGCAGCTTGACCGCCCAGTCCAGATCAAGCTCGTCGATGTCCTTGGGGATCGATGCGCGCTTGGCTTCCTTGCCCTCACCCATCTGGATGTAGGGACCAAAGCGCCCGACCTTGCGCAGGATCTCTTCACCCGTTTCCGGGTGGGTGCCCAGTTCCTGATCGTCCTGCTGCTCACCATTGGCGCCAGGCTGGGCGAACTTGCGGGTGAACTTGCACTCGGGGTAGTTCGAGCAGGCGATGAAGGCGCCATAACGGCCCCCGCGCAGCGCCAGCTTGCCATCCGCGCACTTGGGGCACTGGCGCGGGTCCGAGCCATCATCCTTGGGCGGGAACAGGAAGTCGGACAGGAACTCGTCCAGTTCCTTGGTCACGTCCGAGGGCTTCAGTTCCATGATCTCGTCGGACTTGGGCTTGAAGTCGCGCCAGAACGCTTCGAGCAGGTCCTTCCAGGCCTGGCGGCCGTCCGAGACGTCGTCGAGCTCGTCTTCCATGCCCGCCGTGAAGTCATAGGCAACATAGCGCTCGAAGAAACGCTGCAGGAACGAGGTGAGAAGTCGGCCCGATTCCTCGGCAAAGAAACGGTTCTTCTCGGTCCGCACGTAGTTGCGGTCCTTCAGGACCTGGATCGTTGCCGCGTAGGTCGAGGGGCGCCCGATGCCCAGCTCCTCCAGCCGCTTGACGAGGCTCGCCTCGGAAAAGCGCGGCGGCGGCTGGGTGAAATGCTGCTCGGCGGTGACGTCCTTCTTGGCGGGCATGTCTCCCGCCTTCATGAAGGGCAGGAGACCGCTGTCATCATCGTCCGACTTGTTGTCCTGGCCTTCCTCGTAGACGGCCAGAAAGCCCGGAAACTTCACGACCTGCCCCGAGGCGCGCAGTTCGGTGCGTCCCGTTCCATCACGCAGAGTGACGGTCGTACGTTCCATCTGCGCCGAGGCCATCTGGCTCGCCATCGCGCGCTTGAAGATGAGGTCGTAGAGGCGCCCGGCATCGCCCGAACCCAGCTTGTCCTTGGTGAAGTCGGTCGGGCGGATCGCCTCGTGGGCTTCCTGCGCGTTCTTCGCCTTGGTCTCGTAGTGGCGCGGCTTGTCGGGCAGGAAGTGGCCATCATAACGGTCCGCAACGGCCTTGCGGCAGTCCTGGATCGCGCTCGGGTCCATCTGCACGCCGTCGGTACGCATGTAGGTGATCGCGCCCTGCTCATAGAGCCCCTGCGCGACGCGCATGGTCTGGCTGGCCGAGAAGCCGAGCTTGCGCGCCGCTTCCTGCTGCAGGGTCGAGGTGGTAAACGGCGGCTGCGGGTTGCGGCGGTGCGGCTTGGTCTCGACGTTCTCGACCTTGAAGGCCCCGCTCTCGACCGCGGCCTTCGCGCGCATCGCAACACCTTCGTCGCCGAGCGACAGGCGGTCGAGCTTTTCGCCCTCGAACTGGACGAGCTTGGCGGTAAAGTCCGTGCCATCGTGCGCCATCAACGCGGCGACCGACCAGTATTCCTGCGGCTTGAACGCCTCGATCTCACGTTCACGATCCACGATCAGGCGCAGCGCCACCGACTGCACGCGGCCTGCCGACTTGGCGCCGGGCAGCTTGCGCCAGAGCACCGGCGAGAGCGTGAAGCCGAACAGGTAGTCCAGCGCACGGCGCGCGAGGTAGGCGTCGATCAGGTCCTGGTCGAGCTCGCGCGGCTCCTGCATCGCCTTGGTGACGGTGGCCTTGGTGATCGCGTTGAACGTGACGCGCTCCACCTCCTTGGGCAGCGCGCGGCGCTTCTTGAGGAGTTCCAGCACGTGCCAGGAAATGGCCTCGCCTTCGCGATCAGGGTCAGTCGCGAGAATCAGGCGGTCGGCTTCCTTGGCCGCATCGGTGATGGCGCGGACCTGCTTCTGCTTGTCGCCATAAAGCTCCCAATCCATCTCGAAGCCTTCGTCCGGGCGGACCGAGCCGTCCTTGGGCGGCAGGTCGCGGACGTGGCCGTAGCTGGCGAGCACCTTGTAGTCCTTGCCGAGATACTTCTCGATGGTTTTGGCCTTGGCGGGTGACTCGACGATAACAAGCTGCATTTCAGACTTTCTAGTATGCCCCTCACGTGCGTGCGCATGCACATACACGTGTATGTGTGTACGCATAGGGTGGGAATCGGATGAACCGTTCGTCAAGCACCAATGCGTGACGGCGCGATGGCAAAGGTGGGGACGGTAGGGCCTGCGAACAAGGTTCCGGTGCGCAGCAGAGCCACCGACTTACCCCGCAAGACTGACCCGGCCTGCGGCATGGCGGGTCAGGCGCCCGGCCAGTTCCAGCTCGAGCAGCGCCAGTTGCACCGCCGAGGGGCTTGCCCCGGTCTGGCGGATGAGTTCATCGACGCAAACCGGCGCGGTGGTGAGAAGATCGGCGATTTGCGCCGGACTGTCATCCGCCGGCACGACATCCTCGGTGAAGTCCCATTCCGCCACGTCCTCGCGGAAGGTGGAGCGCGGGCTGGTGCCGTCGAAGGCGGTGATCAGTTCGCGCACGTCCTCGACCGACTGGACCAGCACCGCCCCGTCGCGGATGAGGCCGTTGCAGCCGTGGGCGCGCGGATCGAGCGGGGAACCGGGGATCGCCATCACCTCGCGTCCCATCTCGCCCGCCAGCCGGGCGGTGATGAGCGAGCCCGACTTGGGCGCGGCCTCGACCACCAGCGTGCCCGCACACAGCCCGGCGATGATGCGGTTGCGGGCCGGAAAATGGCGCGCCAGCGGCTCGGTGCCGCAGGGCTGTTCGGCAAGCAGCAGGCCTTTTTCGGCGACCTCGGCCTGGAGTGCCTCGTGCTCGGGCGGATAGGCGATGTCGATGCCGCTCGCGATCACGCCGACGGTCGCGCCGCCCGCTGCGAGCGCGCCTTGGTGCGCGGCTCCGTCGATGCCCCGCGCAAGCCCCGAGACGACGGTGAAACCTGCCTGCGCCAAGCCATAGGCGAAATCGCGCGCCAGCCGCACGGCGGCGGCCGAGGCGTTGCGCGCGCCCACCATGGCAACGCTGGGGCGATGCATGAGCGACAGATCGCCCAGACAGGTCAGGATCGGCGGGGCCCCGCTCACCTGCGCGAGCAAGGGGGGATAGTCCGGCGAATCGTGGAAAAGGTAGCGCGCGCCAAGCTTGCGCATCGCGCTCGTCTCGCCATCGATCCGCTTGACCGGGGCGGCGGTGTAGCGCTTGCCGCCCTTCCCCGCGAGATCGGGCAGCGCTTCCAGCGCGGCGACAGCGCTGCCGAAACGGCCCAGCAGCTGGTGGTAGCTGACGGGCCCGACATTGGGCGAGCGCAGCAGGCGGATGCGCGCGAAGGCTTCCTCCTGGCTCAGTTGCAGCCGTTCCTTCCCGACCGTGCCCGCAGGCTCCTTCGCCTCGTCCATTCGTCCCCGCAGATACGTTCTACTTCTTGCTGCCCACCTTGGGTTCGGTCCCCGCGATCAGGCGGCCGATATTAGCACGATGCTGGAAGAGGACGACAAGGGCAATAACCCCGAGCACCATCGCGGCCTCGTTCTGACCGACAAGGTAGGCCACGAGCGGCGCGATGACCGCCGCGCTCATCCCCGCGACCGAGGAAATGCGCACCACGGCCAGGAGGCCGATCCAGGCCACCGCATAGGCAAGGCCAATGGGCCAGGCATAGGCAAAGGCGATGCCCGCCGTGGTCGCCACGCCCTTGCCGCCCTTGAACTTGAGCCAGACCGGGAAGCAATGGCCGAAGAAGGCGCCGAGCGCGGCGAGCCAGGTCCACTCGGGCCAGAGCAGCGAGGTCATCGCCACCGCCGCGAGGCCCTTGGCCAGATCGAGCAGAAGGGTCGCGGCCGCGAGCTTCTTGTTGCCCGTGCGCAAGACATTCGTCGCCCCGATATTGCCCGAGCCGATGGAACGCAGGTCGTCCATCCCGGCAAGCTGGGTAAGCATGAGACCGAAGGGCACCGAGCCGAAGCCGTAGCCGACAAGAAGAGCAAGAATCCAATCCATGGCGCGCCCCATAGCCCGATTGGAAGGCAAGGCGAAGACATCTTGCGCGCGCAACTGCCGCGCAGGTGCGACCAGTTGCCGCTTCCCGCGTTGCGAGATGCGCGCTATCGCGGCTAACTGGAGCTTGGCTCAAGGTAGCCTAGTGGGCTCAAGGCAAGGTGATGGCAGGCGAAATTCTCGAAGCGGACACGGTCACGGCGGATATCGGAGGGCTCGACGCAGCCGCGCCCGTGCTGCTGTTCGATTCGGGCGTGGGCGGTCTCACCGTTCTCGACGAGGTGCGCCGGCTCCTGCCCGAGGCTCCGATTCTCTACGCCGCCGACACCGCCGGCCTGCCCTATGGCACCAAGACCGAAGCGCAGATTGCCGCCCGCGTGGCGGGTCTCCTTGGCCGCATGGCCGAGCGCTTTCGCCCCCGGCTCATCTGCATTGCCTGCAACACCGCCTCCACGATTGCGCTCGGCATGGTGCGCGAAGTCCTCGAAACGCCCATCGTCGGAACCGTCCCCGCGATCAAACCCGCTGCCGCGATGACGCAAAGCGGGGTCATCGGCCTTCTCGGCACCCAGGCGACGATCCGGCAGGGCTATGTCGACCGGCTCGAGCGCGAGTTTGCCGCCGACCAGCAACTCCTGCGCCACGGCGCGCCTGAACTGGTCGACGCCGCCGAAGCCAAGCTGCGCGGAGAAAGCGTCGATCCCGCCGCCATTTCGCGCGCGGTGGAGGCCCTGCGCGACATGCCCGGCGGCGAGCGGATCGACACGGTGGTGCTGGCCTGCACCCATTTCCCGCTGCTGGAGCCCGAACTTTCCGCCGCATTCGGGCCCGGCGTGCGCTTCGTCCACGGCGCGCAGGGGATCGCGCGACAGGTCGCCCGGCTGACACAAGGGCAGGCCTTTGCCCGCCGCGCGCCCGACCGCGCGCTCTTCACCGGAGATCCTGTGGCCGCACGCGCCTACAGCACGGCCCTTGCCCGCTTCGGGCTGGCGACCATCGAACACTTCTGACACCGGCCCAAGGGCCCTTCAGATTGAAACTCCTTGCAAACCTTGATGGCGATCAATGTTTGCACGTGGCCGCGCGGCAATAGGCACAGTCACGCAGAGAGCCACAGAAGCTTTCGCAAATCGGGAGAAAACCGGCATCACGGCTAGGACAAGGCGTCCACTTCCGCACAAAGTCGATACGTCTATATGGGACAACGTTCTGGTCATGGACCAAGGGATAATGTATTGGCCCGCAATACGGGGTAGAGTTCGTCTTTCCATGGGAAAGTCCCGAAAGGACTGGACCGGGGGACGGATAGAGGCAAAGGTTAAGCCGGCGCAGAGCAAAAGGCATGACGGCGTAGAGCAGGACAAGGCTTTCGTGAACTACGATCAGATTTTCGACCAGGCGATCGATCGCCTTCACTCCGAAGGTCGCTATCGCGTCTTCATCGATATCCTGCGCAACAAGGGGGCCTACCCCAACGCCCGCTGCTTTGCTGGGCACAATGGGCCCAAGCCGATCACGGTGTGGTGCTCGAACGACTACCTGGCCATGGGCCAGCACCCCAAGGTGATCGAGGCCATGGAAGAGGCGCTGCACGACGTGGGTGCGGGCTCGGGCGGCACGCGCAACATCGGCGGCAACACCCACTACCATATCGAGCTGGAATCCGAGCTGGCCGACCTGCATGGCAAGGAAGGCGCGCTGCTCTTCACCTCGGGCTATGTCTCGAACGATGCGACGCTGTCGACGCTGGCCAAGCTGCTGCCAGGCTGCGTGATCTTCTCGGACGAGCTGAACCACGCGAGCATGATCGCCGGCATCCGCAACGCAGGCTGCCCCAAGAAGATCTTCCGCCACAACGACCTTGAGCACCTCGAGGAACTGCTGGCCGAAACCGACCCGGCCCTGCCCAAGCTGATCGCGTTCGAATCGGTCTATTCGATGGACGCCGACGTCGCCCCGATCCACGAGATCTGCGACCTTGCCGAAAAGTACAACGCGCTGACCTACATCGATGAGGTTCACGCCGTGGGCATGTACGGCCCGCGCGGCGGCGGCATCACCGACCGCGACAAGGCCGCGCACCGCATCGACATCATCGAAGGCACGCTGGGCAAGGCGTTCGGCGTCATGGGCGGCTACATCGCTGCCGACCAGAAGATCATCGACTGCATCCGCTCCTATGCGCCCGGCTTCATCTTCACGACCTCGCTCTCGCCGGTGCTGGTCGCGGGCGTGCTCGCCTCGGTGAAGCACCTCAAGAGCTCGAGCGTCGAGCGCGAGGCGCAGCAGAAGTCGGCCGCGATGATGAAGGCCAAGTTCCGCGAAGCAGGTCTTCCAGTGATGAACTCGACCACCCACATCGTGCCGCTGATGGTCGGCGATCCGGTCAAGGCGAAGAAGATCAGCGACATCCTGCTCGCCGAATACGGCGCCTACGTGCAGCCGATCAATTTCCCGACCGTGCCGCGCGGCAAGGAGCGCCTGCGCTTCACGCCGGGCCCCGCACACACCGAGGCGATGATGGACGATCTCACCCGCGCCCTCGTCGAGATCTGGGAACGCCTGGAGATGCGCAAGGCCGCCTGAGCGCGCACGCGCCCGGGCCTTCACGGCAGAAAATTCCTTTTTGGCGCGGCCGGATAGCTTCCGGCCCGCCTCCCCCTTCCCTTATGCCTGCAAGGTCCCATCTAGAGGGTCACGCAAGGGCCGCACGTCTCGCGGCCGGTTGATCCGAGGACCCAATGGCAAAACTCTTCGCGCCGATCACGCTGGGCGATCTCACCCTTTCCAACCGCATCGTCATCGCCCCCATGTGCCAGTACTCGGCACAGGATGGCAGCATGACCGACTGGCATGCAATGCACATCGGCCAGCTCGCGCAATCGGGGGCGGGCGCCTTCACCATCGAGGCCACCGCGGTCAGCCCGGAAGGGCGTATCACCTACGCCGACGTGGGCCTGTGGGACGATGCGACCGAAGCCGCGATGGACAAGGTGCTGCAATCGGTACGGCGCTGGTCGGACATGCCCATCGTCATTCAGCTCGGCCACGCAGGCCGCAAGGCCAGCTGCGAAAAGCCCTGGGACGGCGGCGGCCAGATCGCCCCTGACGCGGCGAACGGCTGGCAGACCGTCTCGGCCTCGGACATTCCCTTCGATGCCGAGGACAACGCCCCTGTCGCCCTCGACTCCGAGGGCCTCGCGCGCCTTCGTGATGCCTTTGCCAACGCCGCCGTGCGCGCCGCGCGCCTTGGCATCGATGCGATCCAGCTTCACGGCGCGCACGGCTACCTGCTCCACCAGTTCCTCTCGCCCCTCTCCAACCACCGGACCGACGAATACGGCGGCAGCCTGGAAAATCGCATGCGCTTCCCGCTTGAAGTCTTCGACGCCGTGCGCGCGGCCTTTCCGGCGCAAAAGCCTGTCACCATGCGCATCTCGGGCACCGACTGGGTCGAGGGTGGCTGGGACATCGAACAGTCCGTGGCGTTCTCGAAGGCACTGGAAGCGCGCGGGGTTGCGGCCATGCACATTTCCTCGGGCGGACTACACGTGGACCAGAAGATCCCTGTCGGCCCCAGCTACCAGGTACCGCTCGCCCGCGCCGTCAAAGAGGCGGTGAACGTCCCTGTCATCGCGGTCGGCCTCATCACCGAGCCCGAACAGGCCGAAGCCATCGTCGCGACCGGCGATGCCGACATGATCGCGCTGGCGCGCACGGTTCTCTACGACCCGCGCTGGCCCTGGCACGCCGCCGCCGCGCTTGGCGCGCAGGTCAAGGCCGCGCCGCAGTACCTGCGCTGCCAGCCCCATCGCCTCAAGGACCTGTTCGCCACGTAAGATCCTGAGCCACACGAAAAAGGCCCCCGGAACACGTGGTTCCGGGGGCCTTTTTCATTCCGTTCGAGAGCGACGCCTCAGCGCAGCGAGACCACGTTGTCCGACACGCGCGGATCCGCACGCTCGCCGGTGTAGAGGCTGGCCATCGGCTCATCCTCGACAATGACGACTTCCGCGCCGCCAAAGCCGTTGAACGCGGTCTTCATCGCCGCTCCATAAGCGCCGAGCATGCCGACCTCGATCCAGTCGCCCGCCTTGATGCCCGGCGGCAGCATGAAGGGACCTTCCATGAAATCCGCATCGTCGCAGGTCGGGCCGTAGAACGAGAAGGCTTCCAGCTCGGCCGCGTCCATCGCCGCGTTGTCGTTGTCGACATCGCGCGGGATGTGGCGGACCGGGAAACGCCAGGCCACATGCGCCGCATCATAGAGCGCGCCGTAGGCCCCGTCATTGATGTACAGCTCTTCCCCGCGGCGCTTCTCGACCTTCACGATCAGCGAGTTGTACTCGGCCGACAGCGCGCGGCCGGGTTCGCACCACAGCTCCGCGTTGTAGGCAATCGGCATCGCCTCGAAGTGGCGATGGATGATCGCGAAGTAGTCTTCGAGCGGCGGCGGTTCCATGCCCGGGTAGCTGGAGGGGAAGCCCCCGCCCACGTCGATCATGTCGATCACGACACCGGCATCGGCAATCGCCGCGCGCGCACGCTCCAGCGCCTGAACGTAGGCAAACGGCGTCATGGCCTGGCTGCCAACGTGGAAGCACACGCCCAGCCAGTCCGCGACCTGACGGGTCGACTGGAGCAGCTGGCCCGCATCGACAAGGTCGACACCGAACTTGGAGGCGAGGCTAAGCTCGGAATATTCCGAGGAGACACGCAGACGCACGCACAGGCGCAGATCCTTGGCGCGCACACCGTTCTCGTCGGTGGTCGCGGCCACGATCTTGTCGACCTCTTCCTGGGTGTCCAGGCTGAAGGTGCGCACGCCGTGCTTGAAATAGGCCTCGCGGATCGCGCTCGCCGTCTTCACCGGGTGCATGAAGCACAGCGTCGCTTCGGGAAGCGTCGCGCGGACCATGCGCACTTCGGTGATGGAGGCCACATCGTAATGCGTAATCCCGTTGTCCCACAGGATCTGGATCAGATCGGGCGAGGGATTGGCCTTTACCGCATAGAGCGACTTGCCCGGAAACTTCGTAGAGAAGAATCGGGCCGCGCGCGCTGCAGCGTGCGGGCGGTTCAGGATAACGGGTTCGTCAGGCGCGATTTCGCGCGCTACGGCCGGTGCGTCGAGATGTTGGAGCAATTCAAGGGACCCCCAGCGAAATTGTTAGCGACAAAGCTGCCTTGCGGTTTGGAAGTCCCCATGGGGCAGCGAGGGGCGGGATATAAGACTGATGCGCTGAATCGCAAGTGAAAAACCAAAGATTTCACGAAACCGTCACAAATGTCGGTTCACACGTACGAGAGCTTGCCAATCAGCCAAATTTTTCCTTTCCGTAACAACACGATGTTGCAGACCATCGATCCGCGCGGCGCCGCTCTCACATGCGCCTCGAACCGACTCTATCAGCCGTTTCAAACGCAGAACTTAACGAGTCGCTCCGCACGATTCGCGTGGCACGTGCCCACCCGGCCCCTGTCCGGGACCAGCTGAGGGGCGCGCGCCTAACAGGCCTTGGCGTGCGTTTCAACCAAAGCTCAGCTCAGCCGGTTACGGAAATCCTCGTAGTCAAAGCGGCGGATGCACTCAAGCGCATCGGTCTCCGAATCCCACAGCCAGATCGAGGGCAGCGTGACCCCGTTGAAGGTCGTGGTCTTGACCATCGAATAGTGCGCCTGGTCGAGGAACGCGAAGCGCGTGCCGGGCTGCGGGTCCTTGGCGAAGCGGTAGTCGCCGATGACATCGCCCGCGAGGCACGAAGGACCGCCGAGGCGGATCGCCCCGCCCTCGCCTTCATCGACCATGCCGTGATCGGCCGCCGGGATCTCGCCCAACATGGCGGGGCGGTAAGGCGCCTCGATCACGTCGGGCATGTGGCAGGTCGCCGAGATGTCGACAATGGCGACCGGCATGCCGTTCCAGCCCGTGTCGAGCACGGTTCCGACCAGAATGCCCGCATCGAGCGCCACGGCCTCGCCCGGTTCGATGTAGATTTCCGCGCCGGTGTCCTCGGCCATGTCGGAGAGGAAGGTGATCAGTTCCTCGCGCTCGTAATCGGCGCGGGTGATGTGGTGGCCACCGCCCACGTTGATCCACTTGAGCTGGCCGAAGAAGGGTTCGAGGTAGTCGAACACCTTGTCCCAGGTGCGGTCGAGTGGGCCGAAGCCCTGCTCGCACAAGTTGTGGAAGTGGATGCCGTCGACAAGCTCAACATGCTCTTCGCTGAGCTGGTCGATGGGGAAGCCCAGCCGCGAATGCGGCGCGCTGGGATCGTACTTGGCGACCTCGCCCTCGGGCTGCATCGGGTTGATGCGAAGGCCGATGTCGAAGGTCTCGCCGCGCGCCCGGGCGTTCTCGATAATCGCCGAGCAGCGCACGATCTGCTGGGGCGAATTGAAGATGACGTGGTCCGAGAGG
Source organism: Novosphingobium mangrovi (assembly GCF_022818885.1). Classification (NCBI taxonomy): domain Bacteria; kingdom Pseudomonadati; phylum Pseudomonadota; class Alphaproteobacteria; order Sphingomonadales; family Sphingomonadaceae; genus Novosphingobium; species Novosphingobium mangrovi. The sequence goes on from NZ_JALHAT010000010.1 coordinate 35,768, forward strand.
CGCAGGATCTCGTCCAGTTCATCGGGCTTGTAAGCCGCGCAGTAGGTCGCGATCTCGCCGTCGTAGAACTCGCTCGCCAGACGCGCTTCCCACAGCCCCGAGGTGCATACGCCATCGAGGTATTCCCCGATGATCGGTGCGGTCGACCACATCGAGAACGCCTTCAGCGCCGACAGCACCTTGGCCCCCGAACGCTCACCCACGTCCTGCAGGATCTGCAGGTTTGCACGCAGCTTGGCCGCATCGACAACGAAGGCAGGGCTGTCGACGCGCGACAGATCGAAATGGGCAAAGGCGCCCGGATCACCGGCTTTGGTTTCCATGTTTCCCTAGTTCTCCAGCGCGGCCAGCGCCGCGCGGAGCACGGCCGTGGCGTCCCGGTCGAAACCGACCAGCAAGATAGTGTCGAAAGCTCCGGGATGTTCCCGGACTGCATTGGCAATCGCGCCAACGGCGACCTCGGCCGCCATCCCAGCGGGATAGCCATAAACCCCGGTCGAGATCGCCGGGAAGGCCAGCGTGCGCAAGCTTGCGCTGCGAGCCAGATCAAGGCTGGAGCGGTAGCACCGGGCAAGAAGCTCCGGCTCGCCCTGCTCCCCGCCATGCCATACCGGCCCGACGGTGTGGATGACGTGGCGCGCAGGAAGCTTGTAGCCTCCCGTCAGCCGCGCCTCGCCGGTCGGGCAGCCCCCCAGTTCGCGGCATTCGGCCAGGAGCTGGGGCCCCGCACTGCGGTGGATGGCGCCATCGACGCCCCCACCGCCCAGCAGGGAGGAATTCGCCGCGTTGACGATGGCATCCACCGCCAGCTGAGTGATGTCCCCCTGCCAGACCTCGACACGGGTGCCGCCCAACTCCATCGACGCGCCGCGTGCGATCAGAACGGCAGAGGTTCGGCGAGTTCCTCGACGTGCCAGGGCAGGCCCTGCTCGCCCAGCATCTCCAGGAACGGATCGGGATCGAACTGCTCCATGTTGAACACGCCCTCGCCCTTCCACTTGCCCGTCAGCAGCATGGCCGCGCCGACCATGGCGGGAACACCGGTGGTGTAGGAGACGGCCTGGTTGCCGGTTTCCTCGAAGGCGTCTTCGTGATCGCAGATATTCTTGATGTAGAACGTCTTCTCACCCGAACCGTCGAGCGCTTCGCCGGTCGCGATGTCGCCGATGTTGGTCTTGCCCTTGGTCGTCGAGCCGAGCGAGCTGGGCTCGGGCAGCACGGCCTTGAGGAACTGCAGCGGCACGATCTCGACACCGTTGTAGATGACCGGATCGATGCGAGTCATGCCCACGTTCTGCAGCACGGTGAGGTGCTTGATGTACTCATCGCCAAAGGTCATCCAGAAGCGGCCGCGTTCCATCTCGGGCAGGAACTTGGCGAGGCTTTCCAGTTCCTCGTGGTACATCATGTACATGTTCTTGGGGCCGACCTGTTCGAAATCGAAGGCCTGCTTGTTCGCCATCGCCGGGGTCTCGACGAACTCGCCGTTCTCCCAGTGACGCGCGGGCGCGGTCACTTCGCGGATGTTGATTTCCGGGTTGAAGTTGGTCGCGAAGGCCTGACCGTGGTCGCCGCCGTTGCAGTCGAGGATGTCGAGCGTGCGAATGGTCTTCAACTTGTGCTTCTTGAGCCACATCGCAAAAACGCTGGTCACGCCCGGATCGAAGCCGGAGCCCAGGAGGGCGGTGAGGCCAGCTTCCTTGAACTTGTCCTGATAGGCCCACTGCCAGTGGTATTCGAACTTGGCCACGTCCTTGGGCTCGTAGTTCGCGGTGTCCATGTAGTTGACACCGGTCGCCAGACACGCGTCCATGATCGCAAGATCCTGGTAGGGCAGCGCGAGGTTGACGACGAGTTCGGGGCCGATCTGGCGGATCAGGTCCGAGGTCGCCGCGACATCGTCGGCGTCAATGGCGTACGTGTTGATCGTGACGCCGGTACGGTCCTTGACCGATTCGGCAATCGCCTCGCACTTGGAGACCGTGCGGCTCGCAAGATGGATATCGCTGAAGATATCGGGATTCATGGCCATCTTGTGGACCGCGACCGAGCCGACGCCACCTGCGCCGATCACCAGAACCTTGCTCACCTGTCATTCTCCTTCGCCGCGAGCCGGGGAAAGGCCCGCATATAAGGGTCCTGCGTGACAACTCAACTGCGCGCCCTCCCCGATTTGCACATCAAGGTGCATGCAGGTGCGCTTTTGCAGGTGTCATAAAGCGTCCCCGAGACGTCATCGCGCGGTCACGCGAAGGCGGCACAGCGGTCACGAGACGCGACCCACCCTCGCATCGGCAAAGGACATCCTGCCCGTGACCTCCCGCATGACCGCCACCGCTCCCGCCGCGAAAACCAACCTGATCGAAGGCGCCGTCGTCCGCCGCGAAGCCCGCGCGGGCGCCAAGTTGCTCGACAAGGCCTTCGCGCTCGCCTTCAAGGGACTGGTCTACGCCCAGATCTGGGAGGACCCGGTCGCGGACATGGAGGCGCTCGCGCTCGATGCCGACAGCCGTATCCTCACCATTGCAAGCGGGGGCTGCAACGCGCTCTCCTATCTCACCGCGAACCCTGCCTCGGTAACGGTGGTGGACCTCAACACCGCGCACGTTGCGCTCAACAAATTGAAGCACGTCGCGATCCGCGAGCTCACCACTTACGCCGAACTGCGCCGGTTCATTGCCGAAGCGGACCATCCGGGCAATGTCGCGATCTACCGTGAGCGGCTCGCCCCGCACCTCGATGAGACGACGCGCCGCTACTGGGAAGGGCGTGACCTTGTCGGGCGCCGCCGTATCCGCGCCTTCACGCGCGGGATCTACAAGCAGGGCCTGCTCGGCGGGTTCATCGGGGCCGCGCACATGATCGCGCGCCTCTATCGCCTCGATCCGGCCGAGATCCTGGGCGCGGAAAGCGTCGAGGAACAGCGCCGCCTGTTCGACGAGCGTTTCGCCCCCGTCTTCGAGCGCCGTCTCGTGCGCTGGCTCACCAACCATCCCGCCTCGCTCTTCGGCCTTGGCATTCCGCCAGCCCAGTACGATGCCCTTGGCGGTGAGCAGCGCATGGCCGATGTCCTGCGCGCGCGCCTTGAAAAGCTCGCCTGCGGCTTTCCGGTCAACGACAACTACTTTGCCTGGCAGGCCTTTTCGCGTGGATATGGCCGCACCTGCGAGGCGCCGCTCCCGCCCTACCTCCAGCGCGGCAACATCCAGGCGGTGCGCGACCGTCTGGAGCGTGTGCAGGTCGAACATGCCAATTTCACCGAGACCGTGCGCGCAAGCGATCACGGCGCCTTCGACCGCTTCATCCTCCTCGATGCGCAGGACTGGATGAGCGACACACAGCTCACCGACCTGTGGCACGAGATGACCCGTGTCGCTGCGCCGGGCGCACGCGTCCTCTTCCGCACCGCGGCCGAACCCTCGCTGCTGCCGGGCCGGGTGCCCGACGCCATTCTCGACTGCTGGGACTACCGCGAAGACGAATCACGCCGCGCGACCGAGGCGGACCGCTCCTCGATCTACGGTGGGGTCCACCTCTACGTGCGCAAGGGATAGGGCCATGGCCAGCCAGCCCCGCGATCACGCGCGCCTGATGGACACGATCTACCGCTGGCAGCGCCCGATCTATGACCTGACGCGCAAGTACTACCTGTTCGGGCGAGACCGGCTGATCCGCGAACTGGACGCACAGCCCGGCATGGCCGTGCTTGAACTGGGCTGCGGCACCGGACGCAACCTTGCCCAGATCACTCAAGCCTGGCCAGGTGTCCGCCCGTTCGGGCTCGACATCTCGCGCGAGATGCTCAAGAGCGCACGCAAGCGCATGGGCGGCCAGGGCGAACTGGCGCTCGGGGATGCGACCGCTTTCGATCCCGTCACGCTGTTTGGACGGGAGGGCTTCGACCGGATCGTCCTTTCCTACGCGGTCTCGATGATTCCCGACTGGCAGTCCTGCGTGGCCCATGCGGCCGCCTGTCTCGTGCCCGGCGGCTCACTCCATATTGTCGACTTTGGCGATGCCGCGGGCCTTCCCCAACCCGCCCGGCGCGCGCTTCGTGCCTGGCTCACGCAGTTCCACGTCAGCCCGCGCCATGCACTACCCGATGTCGCCCGTGATCTTGCCCATGCTCACGGACTTGCCTGTGACATTCAGGACGGCCCCTTGCGCTATTACCAGTTGGTACGGCTGACGCGCTGAGGTTATGAGATGGGGCATGACCGAGCCCCATCTCCGCCATCCGACGCACGAAGGCGTCGAACTCGCCGCCCGCAAGGTCGCCGAGATCCTGCCCGAGACACCCCTTCTCCCCCTCGAAATCGAAGGCACCACGATCTGGTGCAAGGCCGAGTGCCTGCAGCCTATCGGGGCTTTCAAGATCCGGGGCGCCTGGAACCGGCTGACCGACCTTGACGCCGAGGCGCGCGAACACGGGGTCCTCGCGGTCTCGAGCGGCAATCACGCGCAGGGGATCGCCTGGGCCGCGCGCAGGCTGGGCATTGCGGCCACCATCGTCATGCCCACCGATGCCCCCGCCGTGAAGCTCGCCAACACGCGCGCTCTTGGCGCCGAAGTAGTGCTCTACGACCGCCCCGGCGGCGTCGACCGCGACGAAGTCGCGCGCAGGCTCTGCGCCGAGCGCGGCTCGACACTCGTCCATCCCTTCGGTGATTCCTGGGTCATCGAGGGCCAGGGATCGGTTGGTATCGAGATCGCGGCGCAGATGGGGCACATGACCGGGCTCGGGCCCGACCGGATCGTCACCCCTTGCGGCGGCGGTGGCCTTGCCGCCGGCCTCGCGCTTGCCTGCACGGACGCGGCCATCGTCCCGGTTGAACCCGAGGGCTGGGACGATGTCTGCCGCAGCTTGGCGGCAGGAAAGATCCTGTCCGTCGGGCCCGACGCGCCGCCAACGGCGTGCGATGCGCTGCAGACACCCGCGACGCACCCCATCAACTTCGCGGTACTTTCGCTGCACTGCCCCTTCGGGCTGACCGTCACCCCGGCCGAAGTGCGCCGCGCCCAGCGCCTTGCCTTCGAGAAACTGCGCCTGGTCGTCGAACCGGGCGGCGCGGCCGCGCTGGCTGCCGTCCTTGCGGGCAAGGTCGAAGTCGGCCCGCAAACCGCCGTGGTCCTCTCGGGCGGCAACACCGACGCGCAGGCCTACGCAAAGGTCTTGACCTCCACCGATTGACACGCGAGCCCACGCCATGGATTTCAACGACCAATTGCGCCGCTACTTCGGCACCGACGATCCCACCACCATCAGCCCCGGCGCGCTCGAGAGCGGACTGGAAAAGATGAAGGTGGACCTGGGCATGGAAAAAGACCCCGGGCGCCGCTTCGCGCTCTGGGCGCTCATGCACATGTTCGGACAGGCCCCCGACCTTGACGTCGCCTTCAAGGACGAAGCCGAACGCGAGGCGGCCCGCAATTTCCTCGACCTGCTGGATCGAAGTTCCTGAGACAGGTCCACAAGGTTTGAAGGAATAGTTCCGAGGGCCATCGCCCTCAGGTTCCCCGAACGGCCACCCTCACCTCACTCGCGCTAATCTGGCTGGGAAAGGTGAGGTCGCCCGTTCCGGGGTCAAGGGGCGATGGCCCCTTGAATCAAGACCTTCTTGTTTTTCGTGCTCCTACATTCCCGAATTTCGTCTCGCCCTATCACGGCGAAACGAAAAGAGCCCCGACCTTCCGGTCGGGGCTCTTTTCGTGTTTCGATCGTGCCTCCCACCGCTTCGCGGCGAAGGCATGGAAAGACTTACTCCTCGTCTTCTGCCGAAGGGCCGACCATCATCTCTTCGGAGAGGCCCTCGCGCTGCCCGCGGATCGCCTTTTCGAGACGCTCACAGACTTCCGTATTTTCCTTAAGGAAGTTCTTGGCGTTCTCGCGACCCTGGCCGATGCGGATCGAGTCGTAGCTGAACCACGAGCCCGACTTCTCGACGATACCCGCCTTCACGCCCAGATCGAGGATCTCGCCGATCTTGGAGATGCCCTCACCGTACATGATGTCGAACTCGACCTGCTTGAAGGGCGGGGCCACCTTGTTCTTCACCACCTTTACGCGGGTCGAGTTGCCGATGATGTCGTCACGATCCTTGATCTGGCCGGTGCGACGAATGTCGAGGCGGACCGAGGCGTAGAACTTGAGCGCGTTGCCGCCCGTTGTCGTCTCCGGGTTGCCGTACATGACACCGATCTTCATGCGCAGCTGGTTGATGAAGATCACCATGCACTTGGAGCGGTTGATCGAGCCGGTCAGCTTGCGCAGCGACTGGCTCATCAGGCGGGCCTGGAGGCCGACGTGGCTATCGCCCATCTCGCCTTCAATTTCCGCACGGGGAACGAGCGCGGCGACCGAGTCGACCACCAGCACGTCGATCGCGTTCGAGCGCACCAGTGTGTCGGTAATCTCCAGCGCCTGTTCACCGGTGTCCGGCTGCGAGACGACCAGTTCATCGATGTCCACGCCCAGCTTCTTGGCGTAGACCGGGTCGAGCGCATGCTCGGCATCGACGAACGCGGCCGTGCCGCCGTTCTTCTGCGCCTCGGCAATGACGTGCAGCGCGAGCGTGGTCTTGCCCGAGCTTTCCGGGCCGTACACCTCGATCACGCGGCCCTTGGGCAGGCCGCCGATGCCGAGCGCAATGTCGAGCCCCAGCGAGCCGGTCGAGATCGCCTCGACCTGCATCGTTTCCTTCGAGCCCAGCTTCATAGCCGAGCCCTTGCCAAACGCACGGTCGATCTGTGCGAGTGCCGCGTCGAGCGCCTTCTGACGGTCCATCGCGTCCTTTTCCTTGCCTTCCTGGATCAGCTTGAGCTGAGCAGCCATAAAACTTCCCCTGTGCTACCGGGCTGACCGGAAAGGTCAACGTCACCGGGGACTATGTATTCCATTTGTTCTACGTGAACAAGATGGGAACATCTGCATTTGAACAAATTTTAACCGCCTGCCGGTGGGCGTACGGCGGGGTGCATGCAGCATTCCCATTCCGGCGGCGCGCACGCTCTGGCCACTCGTAAGACGGCTCCTAAGCCTTCCGAAACGGTGGCTTTTCGGCGGCACACACCTCCACCGCCCTCGGATCATCGCCCGCACGCCTTTACCTTCTTGCGCCACGTGCCTCAGGCCAAGACCAGTCCTGAAGACCCGCACATCATGGCCGCAGCGGCACGAATGCACGAACCGCCCGTTTCCACAGTTTCGAACAGATGCGCGCGGAGTCGGCGCTACTTTGCGGTACGGGCAAGAACCTCGCCGACCTTTTCGGAGAGTTGCTGCACCGAAAACGGCTTGGGCATGAACCAGGCATTGGCGAGGCCGATTTCCTTGCGCAGTTGCTCCTCGGCATAGCCCGACATGAACAGCACCGGCATGCCCGGCACGATGGCGCGGATCTCGCGCGCCATGCCCGGTCCATCAAGGCTCGGCATGACGACGTCGGAGACGACCAGGTCGAAACCGCCCCCTGCCGCGATCACGTCCTCGACCTTGGCAAGACCATCTTCGCCATCTTCGGCGCAGGTCACCTCGTAGCCCTGGCGCACCAGCGCGCGCTCGGCGATGATCCGCACGGTCACCTCATCCTCGACGAGCAGGATGCGCCCTCCCCCGGCCCACTGGCTGGGCTCGACCTCGGCCTGGGCCTGGGCATCGGGCGCGCCAGCTTCCACCTGCGCGCCCGGCGCGGGATGGTAGACCGGCAGGTAGACCACAAAGCGCGTGCCCTTGCCCGGCTCGCTTTCGGCGAAAATGAAGCCGCCCGACTGCTTGACGATACCATAGACCGTGGAAAGACCAAGGCCGGTGCCCTTGCCCTGCTCCTTGGTGGTAAAGAACGGCTCGAAGATCTTGCCGATGACCTCGGGCGGAATGCCCCCGCCCGTGTCCTCGACAATGAGCGCGGTGTAGTCACCTGCCGGGATGATCTCGCTGCGCGACGTGCGCGCGTCGCTTGTCAGCACCTTGCGAGTGGAGAGCGTGAGCTTGCCCGAGCCGTCGCCGCGCCCCTGCATGGCATCGCGCGCATTGACGCACAGGTTGACGATCACCTGCTCCAGCTGCGTGGGGTCGGCCCGCACGGGGCCCAGATCGCGGTCGTGCTTGACCACCAGCTCGATCTTCTCACCGATCAGGCGGCGCAGCATCTGCGCGACATCGGCCACCACGTCGGGCAGCTGGAGCACTTCGGGGCGCAGCGTCTGCTGGCGCGAGAAGGCAAGAAGCTGGCGCGTCAGCGAGGCCGCGCGGTTGGAATTGGCCCGGATCTGCTGGATGTCGTCGTAGTCGGAATCGCCCGGAGTATGGCGCATCAGCATCAGATCGCAGGTGCCCAGAATCGCGGTCAGCACGTTATTGAAATCATGGGCGACACCGCCCGCCAGCTGGCCCACGGCCTGCATCTTGGTGGCCTGTGCGACCTGGCGCTTGAGGCGCGTTTCCTCCGAGGTATCGGTGAGCCCCAGGAGAACAGCCGCATCGCCCAGGCCGCGCACGCCTGCCAGGCTGAGCGAGACCGGATCCTCGGCCTGTGCGGACAGGCGCACGGCGATGTCGCCCGCGCTGGAGGGGCCTTGCGCAAAGCGTCGGATCGCTTCGGAAAGTGCCCGCTTGTCCTCACGCACGACAAGGTCGGTGGGATAGGTCGGCGCGTCCTCGCCCTCACGGCCAGCAGCCCGCATGAAGGCGGAATTGGCAAAGAGCAGGCGGCCATCGCGATCCGCCATGGCAAGCCCCAGCGGAAGCTGCGCCAGAAGCGCTTCCAGATGCGGCGAAGCCCCGCTGCCCCCGGCGCGCGCGCCGATCCCCTGCGAGGCGGGAACCGCCAGCATCAACGACGGCGTCGTCGTCTCGTCGAGCGGATCGGGCGTATCGGGATCGGCGACCGGCACGGCGTAAAGAACCATAGGCTCGCCATGACCTTCGCTGCGGGCCCAGCTGATCGTATCGTTCTCGTCACGGGCGAGAAGTTCGATGAAGTCGGTTCCGACAAGGCTTGCCTCGGGATCGCCCGCCGCCTGTTCCGCAAAGAGCGCACTGGCCGCGCGGATCGTGCCATCTGGCTCGACCAACGCCGCGGCGATGCCCGCCCGTGCCAGCCCCCGGCCAAGGCCGCCTTCGAGATGCTGCACGAAGCCCCCGACAAGATCGGGTGCGGACTGGGGCGTAAAGGTCCAGATCAGGAAATCGTCACCGCGCCCGGCCCGGCGCAGCTGCGCGGTCCAAAGCGGAGCGCCGAGCCCAGCCGTGGCCTCGGCCGCGACATCGCACGTGGCCTGTCCATCGCGCAGGGCCATGCGCGTCGCCTGGGCGAGCCGCTCCTGCGAGGGCGCATCGAGCGCCAGCATCGGCGGCGCGCTCGCAACCCCGAACTGGGTCTCGAAGACGGTGTTGGCGCAGGTCAGCCGCCCAGCCCTGTCGGTAATCGCGACAGCCACGTCCGGACGCTCGATCGCGGCGACCGTGACCGACCAGTCGGGCTGGGCAAAATCGGGGCTGGTGACTTCGCCACCGCGCCGGGACAGCGCGAAGGCCAGTCCTGCAAAAACGAGCATGGCCCCGCCAAAGACCGCGCTCAGCACCGGATCGCGGGTCAGGACCCAGACCAGGGCGAGGCTGGCGGCAAGGGCGCCGACCACGACCAGGACATCGATCAGGGAGCGGCGGCTTGCAGGCTGCGGCGTATCCTCGGCTGAGATCACTCGTCCTGTTCCGTCCTCATGTCCGGCGGCGTGCGCCCACGCTTGCCCGGCTTGCGCAGGCGGCGCTCGCGCTGCTTATGCCCGATCCAGTACCGCCATACCCAACCCGCGACAAGATATCCCAGCGCCGAGCTGACGATGGCCAGGATCACGAAGCCGAGCGCGGCCTGGCCTGCGGAATGGGCAAACCAGTTGACATCGTTCCACACGCTGCTGCCCTGCGCGGCGGCCTGCACCACTTCGTCAGCACTTCCCGGCTTCAGGAAGAAGTGCCCGACCCGGTTCGCGACCACGAACCAGAAGGGCAGCGTCAGCGGATTGGTCACGAAGGTGAGGAGCGCGGCGACCGCCACGTTCGCGCGGGCCGGAAAGGCCAGCAGGCAGGCCAGGAATATCTGCCCGATCGGGATGATGAAGGCTGCAAACAGGCCGAGCGCCACACCGCGCGGCACCGAACGGCGGGTAAAGCGCCAAAGTTCGGGGCTGAGCGCGCGCCCGGCGACCGGCGCAAGCCATTTGTTCCCCGCCACGTCTTCACGGCTCGGCATGCGCTTTTGCAGCGCGGCCGAGATCCGGTGGAGGAGAGATCCAGGGCTCACGAGAACGAACCACTCGCAAGACCGAGGCGCAGGTCCGGGCGGCACGTGGCCGCGATCTGATCCTGGGCCGGCACGTCCCGGTCAATCCGGCGTGCCCGGCGCCCGAAGGCGGTGATCATCCGTGTTCTCGCAGCAAGCGGCCCTGTTCGCGCTTCCAGTCCCGTTCCTTGACCGTGTTGCGCTTGTCGGCGGCGTTCTTGCCCTTGGCGAGCGCGAGTTCGACTTTCGCGCGCCCCCGGCTGTTGAAGTAGACCGAGAGCGGCACGAGGGTCATGCCCTTGCGCTCCACCGCGCCCTGCAGGCGCGCAATCTCGCGCTCGTGCAGCAGGAGCTTGCGCGGACGCTTGGGCTCGTGGTTGAACCGGTTGCCGTGGCTGAACTCGGGCACGTTGGCGTTGATCAGCCAGCATTCCCCGCCGCTGATCTCGGCGTAGGATTCGGCGATCGAGCCCTCGCCAAAGCGCAGGGACTTCACCTCGGTGCCCGTCAGCGCGATGCCGGCCTCGAACTTTTCCTCGATATGGTAATCGAAGCGGGCCCGGCGGTTTTCGGCGACGGTCTTGGTCTTGTCGAATGTAGTGCGTTGCGGACGTGCCATGGTGAAGGCGCATGTAGTGATGCGCGCGGCAAAAAGAAACGGCTGAAAACGATTAGCCCGACTTTGGGAGGACATGCCCCTCACGTGCCTGCGAAAATTACGGGCTGTGGGAGGTGTGCGCTCTCGCCTGGCGGGCATCGTGCGCAGCCCTGCTCAGGGCTTCTCTGCCCATGCGCAATCGATTAACACTTTGAAACTAATTATGGATTTTACAGAATCGCAGGTTATTCTCACCCTGCCGGTCATGGGGGACCGGCCAAGGGGGATATCTTTTTCGTATGCTCGCAAGTAGCCGCCGAACACGGCGCAATCTGGCACGCCTGCTGGGCGCCAGCCTTCTTTGCGGGGCTCTACCTGCCCTGAGCACCGCTCCTGCCTTCGCCGCTGCGCCCGAACCGCCTGCGCTCGAGGCCTACGGTAGTCTTCCTTCGGTTATCGATTTCGCGATATCGCCGGATGGCACCCGAACCGCCGCGATCCGTTACTTCGAGGGGCAGTTCTGGCTACTCATTCTCAATTCGCAGATCCAGCCAATCACGCGCTTGCCAATGGGCACGAACAAGTTCCGCGGCCTGACCTGGGCCGACGACGAGACGATCCTCATCACCAATTCGGCGACAGTGTCGCTGGGCATGAATTTCACGGCCTCCAAGTACGAGATGACCGGGACAATCATCGTCCCTCTCAATGCCGAGAACGCCAGCGGCCTTATCTTCAAAAAGACCCGCAAGATCGCCAACACCACCCGCGGCGCACATGGCATCCGCCGGGTCGATGGCAAGACCATCGGCTACTACGGTGGCATTGAACTGGACGTCAACCGCAAGGGCGATTCGCATTTTGTCCATGGCCGCCCGACGCTTTACGCCGTGGACCTGGCGAGCAACCGGGCGAATCAGGTCGCGCATGCCGCCGGCGAAGATCACTGGCGCGACTGGCTGGTCGACGGTCAGGGCGTGGTCGCCGCGACACTCGAAACCGACACCCGCAACGGCGACTGGGACATCGTCAACGCCCACGGAGACGAACTGGCCCGAGGTAACAACCCCACGCACAGCGCAAACCTCATTGCCTTTGGCAAGGACGGGCGCACCATCGTCTATGAGCTACGCGACGAACAAGGCCGCGACCGCTGGTTCGAAGTGCCCCTTGCTGGCGGCGAAGCCGTCGAATACTTGCCCGGCATCGACCTCGAACGGCTCTACACCGATCCGCGCAACGGACAGATCATGGGGTACCGCGAAGCGGGTGAGAGCCCGAAGACGGTCATGTTCGATCCCCAGCTCGACACCAAGCTGGCGATGATCTTCAAGGCCTTTCCCGGTCGCAATCCACGCCTTCAGGACTGGACGGCGAACTTCGATCAGGTGATTGTCCATACCGAAGGGAACGCGGACAGCGGCACCTGGTACTGGGTCGACGTCCCCGGCCGCAGAGCCGAAGCCATCGGCGACGACCGCCCCGCTATCGAGACCTCCCAGGTCGGCCCGGTTTCGGCCTTCGAATACACCGCTGGCGACGGCCTCGAACTCGATGGCGTGCTCAGCCTGCCTCCGGGGCGCGAGGCACGTGACTTGCCGCTCGTCGTCCTGCCTCACGGTGGCCCGCATGCGAGCGACGAGGTCGGCTTCGACTGGTGGGCCCAGGCCTTTGCCTCGCGCGGCTATGCGGTCTTCCAGCCCAACTTCCGAGGTTCCACGGGGCGCGGCAACCAGCTGCGCAATGCCGGCCATGGTGAGTGGGGCCGGGCCATGCAGACAGACATCTCGGATGGCGTGCAAGCGCTGGCCGAAAAGGGAATCGTCGATCCCACAAGGGCCTGCATCGTGGGCGCAAGCTACGGCGGCTATGCGGCGCTCGCGGGGGTCACGCTGCAGCAGGGCCTCTACCGCTGCGCGGCCTCGGTCGCGGGCGTCTCGGACGTCGCGCTCATGTACCGCACTGACATCTACGAGAGCGGTGGCTCGCACATGGTGCGCAATTCGCTTCGGGAGAACCTGGGCGACAGGGACGATTTCGACGCAATCTCGCCGCGCCGCCATGCCGAGGATGCCGACGCCCCGATCCTGCTCGTGCACGGCAAGGACGATACGGTCGTGCCCTTCGAGCAGAGCAGCAAGATGGCCGATGCGCTGAAGGACGCGGGCAAACCCTATGAGGTCGTGGTGCTCGACGAAGAGGATCACTGGCTCTCACGCGCCGAAACCCGCAAGGCCATGCTGAAAGCCGTGGTCGGCTTCGTCGCGAAGCACAACCCGGCGGACTGACCACGAAAAGGGGGGCGGCCTTACGGCCCGCCCCCTTCTTCTATTCATCGCTGTCTGGCCGGAAGGCTCAGAGCAGACCGGCGTGAACCAGCGCTTCGTCCACGGCCTTGCGCGCGGTGTCGTTGCAGGGGACGAGCGGCAGGCGCAGCTCGTTCTCCATCCAGTCGTGGACCTGCGCCAGCGCGTACTTGCACGGCCCCGGCGAGCTGTCCTCGAACATGGCGTAGTGCAGCGGGTAGAGCTTGTCGTTGAGCTCGCGCGCACGGGCCAGGTCATTGGCCGCACAGGCCGCCTGGAACTCGGCGCACAGGGCCGGCGCCACGTTCGCCGTCACCGAGATGCAGCCCGCACCGCCCGCCGCGTTGAAGGGCAGCGCCAGTTCGTCGTCGCCCGAGAGCATGCAGAAGTCCTTGCCGATCCCCATGCGGTGATCGGTCACGCGGCTGAGGTCGCCGCTTGCATCCTTGATGCCGATGATCTTGCCGGGATAGCGGCGCGCCAGCTCGCACACGGTCTCGGGCTTGAGGTCCGAGACCGTGCGGCCCGGCACGTTGTAGAGCAGGATCGGCAGTTCGGCATGCTCGGCCAGATAGGCGAAGTGCGCGAAGAGGCCTTCCTGGCTCGGCTTGTTGTAATAGGGCGCGACGACGAGGGCCGCGGTGGCCCCGCACTTCTTCGAGAAATTCATGTGGAGAAGTGCGTTCATCGTGTCGTTGCTGCCGCAGCCCGCAATGACCGGGACCCGGCCAGCGGCCTGCTCGATGCAGACTTCGATGACGCGGTGGTGCTCGGCGTTGGAAAGCGTGGAATTCTCACCCGTCGTGCCGCACGGCACAAGCGCCGAGGAACCGCTTTCGATCTGCCAGTCGACCAGGCGGCGAAACGCCGCTTCATCGAACGCACCGTCGCGAAACGGTGTGACAAGTGCCGGTATGGACCCCGAGAACATGGACTTTACCCCTAGTGATGCGCAATTGTTCGGGCTGGCCATCGGGAACATGTCCCGCCGCCAAGCCTTACGTTCAGGGCCTGATAAGGAGCCACCCTCCACGATGTCCAGTATGTTGCGAGTTTCTTCTCTCCTGGCGACGGTTGCGCTCGGCGCACTCCCCTCGCCCTCCATGGCCCAGGAATCGGCCCAGGAGGCCCGGGAATGGGACCTTGCGCGCGCCCGTCAGTCCCAGGACATCGACATTCGCGTCCACCAATCCATCGACGACTGGCGCCGCGTGGTGGCCAGCGACCGACTCGATTTCGGCACCTACGCCAGCTTCCTGCTCACCTATCCGGGCTATCCGCAGGAAGAGAAGATTCGCGGCTACGCCGAAAAGGCAATGCTGCGCGAATCGCCCGAGCCGCGCACCGTGCTCTCCTTCTTCGACCGCTTCCCCCCGCTCGGCAACGAAGCGGCTGGCCGCTATGCGACGGCCCTTGCCGCCGTGCGCCGCGACGATGCGCTGGACAAGGCCCGCGCAGCCTGGCGCGGCGGCGACCTGACCGAGAACGCGGAAACCACCCTGCTCTCCCTCTACCGCAACCAGTTCACCCCGGCCGATCACGACGCGCGCATGGATGCGCTCCTGTGGCAGGGCCAGACGCCGCAGGCCGAACGGCAGATCTCGTTCGTCTCCCCTGCGCGCCGCCCCGTCTTCATGGAGCGCCTCGCCCTGCTTCAGGGGACCGCACCCGGCACGCTCGGCCTCGATCTTCCCGGCGATGTCGCGACCGATCCCGGCTATGCGTACAACCGTGTCTCGCAGGCACGCCGCAACGGCAACCTTCCCGGCGCCATCGCCTTTCTGGTCAACCGTCCCAAGCTGCGCGAGCCGGTGCCCGAGCCCGAGAAGTGGGTGCGCGAACTGCTGACCGCCGCGCGCGGCACCGGTCCGTCGAACGCGGTCGCCATCGCCGCGTCGATCGACGACGCCTTCGCGCCCGGCACCGACATTTCCCGCCTCTCCTACCGCCTGCGCGACGATTACACCTCGCTCGTGTGGCTGGGCGGAACCAAGGCGCTGTGGTCGCTGGGCGATGCGCGCCGCGCCGCGCCGCTGTTCTACCGCTACGGCGCGGCTGCGCAGACACCCGGCACGCGCTCCAAAGGCTTCTACTGGGCAGGACGTGCGCTCTCCAAGGCAGGCGATGAAAGCGGCGCACGCCGCTACTTCGAGATGGCCGCGCAGTACCCGCACTATTTCTACGGCCAGCTTTCGCTCGAACGCCTTGGCCGTCCGCTACCCGATCTCGACACCCGCTCCAACGCGCAGCCCACGCCGGCCCAGCGTGCCGAGTTCAACGCAAGGCCCATCACCAAGGCCGTGCGTGACGTGGCCCGCAGTGCCGACTGGCGCACTGGCGTCCAGTTTTTCCGCGAAATCGCAGGCCAGGCCGAGACCGAGATCGAGCACAAGCTTGTCGCCGACCTTGCCCGCGAAATCGGGCGGCGCGACCTTGCCGTAATCCTGGGCCAGAGCGCGCACGGTGAAGGCCACGATGCCTTCGGCGCCGTCGCCTTCCCGACCATGCCGCTGCCCTCCGGTGCGGACTGGACCATGGCCCACGCGCTCACCCGGCAGGAAAGCCAGTTCGCCCAGAACGCGATCAGCCATGCAGGTGCGCGCGGGTTGATGCAGCTCATGCCCGCGACCGCGCGTGAAACGGCAGGCAAGCTCGGCCTTTCCTATTCGGTCGACAAGCTGACGGCCGATCCGGTCTACAACATCCAGCTGGGCACCGGCTTTTTCGCGCGGATGATGGATTACTATGGAGGCGCCCGTCCGCTGGCGATTGCCGCCTACAACGCAGGTCCCGGCAACGTGAACAAGTGGGTGCGCGCCAACGGCGACCCGCGCAAGGGCGAGATCGAATGGGTCGACTGGATCGAGCAGATCCCGTTCTACGAGACCAAGAACTACGTCATGCGCGTACTTGAGAACGCAACTGTCTACGAGGCGATGTATCCCGACAAGGGGGACTATAAGGGCCCCAACCTCACCTCCAAGCTGATGGGTAAGCGCACCCCGGGTTAGAAGAAGAAGGACAAACCAAGGGGCCATCGCCCCTTGACCCCAAAATTGGCGACCTCACCTTTCACAGCCAGCGCGGCGCGCGAGAGGTGAGGTCGACAGTTTGGGGAGCCCGAGGGCGGTGGCCCTCGGAATCACTCCTTATTTCTTCCTCAAACCAGCGGCGTCAGCTTGTAGAGCTTCGCCCCATGCCCCGGCACCTGCGCCGTGACAGTGCCCTTAACATCGCCCCTATCCCGGCGCTCCCAGAGGTCACGCAGCAGGAAACTGCCGACAAGTCCCACCCTGTCGAGCTGGACCGAAACCTCGCGCGCCTCGGGCGCGAGGTTGAACAGCGCCAGATAGATCTCGAAACCGCGCGGCCCTCGCGCGGTCCAGACCTTGAGGCCGTCCTCCAGAAAGTGCGGCGCGTTCGCGGTCGAGTTCTGATTGACTTCCAGCACCTCGGGATTGGTCAGCAGGGCCAGGGTCGCCGCATCAAGATAGCGCAGGTCCCCGCCCATGATGAGCGGCGAGCGGGCGATCGACCACAGCGTCATCAGCGTGACCTGTTCGTCAGGCGTGAACTTGGTGTCCCGGTCGCCCAGCGCGAGCCGCCCGAGCGGCAGCATGTCCGCGTCCGGCCAGGAGCCCGGGCCCATCCACATGTTCCAATTCTCCAGCCGGGTAAACTGCGCGGCAAGCAGGCCCCAATCGTCCCAGAAGTCGTCCGAGATACGCCACATCTGCGCGTGCTGGCGCACGTGGCCTCCGCGCGGCACCGGCGTTTCCCCCGGCGAAAGGCTGAGCACCATCGGACGGCCGCAACGTGCAATGGCCTTGGCCGCCGCCTCGATTTCGGGCGCGTGGGCATCGTAGGGGCGGCTCATGTCGTCCATCTTGATGAAGTCGACGCCCCAGCTCGCGTACATGCGAAAGAGCCCGTCGTAGTATTCCTGCGCGCCGGGCTTGGTCATGTCGACGCCATACATGTCCGGGTTCCACGGGCACACGCTGGAGGTGTCGGCGATGTCGCGCGCGGTGTAGGGCGTGCCCTCGATCGGCAGGTCCAGCTTCACGGCATGGCGCGCGATCCCGCGCATGACGTGGATGCCGAACTTGAGGCCGAGTGCATGGACCCTACCCGCCAGCGGCGCGAAGCCCTGCCCGTCCTTGGCAGACGGGAAGCGATTGGGTGCGGGCTGGAGGCGTGCATGGGCATCGAGCGCGGGCACCGGGTTGGGATTGTAGGAGTAGCTCGTCGCATCGGGCTCATACCACTGGATGTCCACGGTGAAGACATCGTAGCCGAAGGGCAGCAGTTTCTCGGCCATGATGGCCGCCGTTTCCAGCGACTGCTCCTCGTTGATCGTGCCCGCAAAGCTGTTCCAGCTGTTCCAGCCCATCGGCGGCCTCGGCGCGAGATCGGTGACCGGAGGCAGCGCGTCCGCCTGCGCAGCCGTGCCGCCGCTCGCCTGTACCTTTGCCCCCGTCGCCGCTAGGGCGGAAAGCGGCACCGCGCCCGCGACCACGCCGGAAAGGCCCGCTGCGGCCTGGAGGGCCTTGCGGCGCGAAAGGTCGATGCTCGTCTTCGTCATGTCCGGTCCTTTCTCCCGTGAACTCTCGCGCCCCTTTTGTCCGACTAATAACCGGATCGCAAGCCGGGGACGAAGATCGCAAGCCATCTTGGCCCCGCCTCTCCCGCGCCGTATGACACAGCCCATGAAACCCGAAGGCCCGCCCATCACCCCTGCCGGATTTGCCGCCCTGCGCGCGCGTTACGACCACCTCCTGGGCAAGGAGCGCCCCGAGATCGTCGAGATCGTCTCGTGGGCCGCGGGCAATGGCGACCGCTCGGAAAACGGGGACTACCTCTACGGCCGCAAGCGCATGCGCGAGATCGACCGCGAACTGGGCTATCTGGCCCGGCGCATGAAGAAGGTGCGCGTGATCGACCCTTCCCGCCAGGTCGAGCGCGGCAAGGTCTTCTTCGGCGCGACTGTCGAACTGGCGGACGAGGACGACGAACGCATGGTCGTGACCCTTGTCGGGGACGATGAGCAGGACGCCAGCCAGGGCCGCATCGGCTGGAGCGCTCCGCTCACCAAGGCGCTTCGCGGCGCGGCCATCGGCGACCTGCGTACGGTGCGCCTGCCATCGGGCGCGAAGGAATGGGAAGTCATGACCATCACCTACCCCGAGCAGGACTGAGGCATGGCCCTCGTTCTGCCCTTGAAGTGGAGGCTAGGCGCACTCATCGCGCTTGCGCCCCTTAGCCTCTCCGCCTGTGGAAGCGCACCTGCCGCAGACACGCAGCACGGACAGGCAGTGTCCGCGCCAGCGCCCGCACTCGCGTTGACCGGGCGCGTGGTCGATGCGGCCAACATCCTTTCGGCCCAGGAAGAGGATGTCCTGTCCGACCGCCTCGCAGCGCTTGAGGCACGTACAGGTCACCAGATGGTCGTCGCCACGACACCCGACCTTCAGGGGCAAGCCATCGCACACTATTCTCTGGCGCTCGCTCGCGCCTGGCGGATCGGACGCGCACATCATGACGACGGTGTGCTTATCCTCGTCGCACCCCACGAGAAATCGGCAAGAATCGAAGTCGGCTATGGTCTTGAAGATCAACTGACCGATCCGTTGTGCGCCGAAATCATGGACGACGTCATGGTCCCGCGCTTTCGCAAATCCGACTACGCCGCAGGGCTGAGTGCCGGCGTTGATGCCCTGATCGCGCTCCTCCCATGAGACGAGTCTTGCTCTTCGGACTTGGCGCCCTGTGCGCAGCGCTCGCGACACCGGTCAGCGCGCGCGAAAGCCTGGGGCTCTATGGCGACTGGGGCGTGTTCCGCGATCCGGTGGTGCCGCGCTGCTATGCCATTGCCAAGGCCGCGCCCAGCCAGCTCTGGCGCGACTATGAGCCGTTTGCCGCCATCGGCACATGGCCCAAGCGCGGACGGCGCAACCAGCTGCATTTCCGCGTCTCGCGCGCGATGGCCAAGGGCAGCGCGATCTCTCTACGCGTAGGTTCCGAGCGCTTTCGCCTGATCGGCGGCGGCGGCGATGCCTGGCCTGCCGACGATGCCCAGAACGCGGCGATCATCGCGGCCATGCGCGCCGCCCCGCGCATGACGCTGAGCGCGACCGGCGCCAAGGGTGGACGCTTCTCGAACACCTGGGAACTTCAGGGCGCCGCCTCGGCCATCGACTCCGCGCTGCTGGGCTGCGCGCGCCTGCGTTGAAACCGACAAGTCCCGCACAACGGAAAAGGGCGGACGACCTTTCGGTCCTCCGCCCTTCCCGCTCGGTGGTCGTGAAACCAGTTCAGATCAGAAGCGCACGCCCACGCCAGCCATGACCTGGTGGCGGTCGAAGTCGACATCGAAGCGCGAGCTGTCGGGAATGTCGGCACCATAGTCGATCTCGGCGCGGCCATAGTTGGAGTAGCGGTACTCAACCTTGGCGAAGACGTTGTTGGTCACCGCCTGCTCGACACCGGCACCGATGCGCCAACCGTCGGCGTCAACATCGCGCTCGTAGCGGGTGCCTTCGAACGCGTTGTTCACGTCGAACTTGGCGTTGGTGTAACCACCCTTGGCATAGATCATGGTCGAGGGGGTGACGATGTAACCGGCGCGCAGGCCCGCATAGATGTCGCGGCTGGCGCTGACATCGCCGATGCCGAAGCCACCGAAGTTGCCGTCCTCGAAGTCGGTGTCGCCGGTCGACCAGGTGATTTCCGCCTCGGGGCCGACCACGAAGCGCTCGCCGATCTTGAGGTCGTAGCCCGCGCCCACGCCGTAGGTGAAGCCATCCATGCCCTCGTCGTTGTCGTACTGGGGCATGTCATCGATGCTGCTGCCAGCTTCCACACGGTCATAGCCGCCCAGCGCCTCGACGTGGAAACCCTCGAAGGGACCGACCGGACCGACATTCTGCGCCATCGCGGGGGTTGCGAGCGCGGTGGTTCCGGCGGCGAGAGCAATCACGATCTTTTTCATTCTGAAACTCCAGTCTTGTTGTCATGTGCGAGCTTGCGACCCGCATGGACCTCTCAAATGCGGCGTATGGGCGCGGAGTTTCATGAACGTAAGACAACGAAATTATTGATGTTTTTTGGCAACACCAGCTCGACAGGACGCATCTGGCGCGCGATGGATTCCGGGAACGAACAGGCCGATTTCGGCGTTCGCGCGGCCATCTTTCGCTCAAGGCCCAAATCGGGTATAGGCGAGCCCAATCATGACAGACACGAATTCCCAGCCCTCCGGGGGGATCATGACGATCCCCGGCCCGAACGAACCGATGCCCGTCCCGCGCCCGACGCTGGTTGACGGCGTGACCCCGCGTGAAGATGGCCGCACCGATCTCATCGGTCTGCCCAAGACCCGCATCGCCGAACTGTTCGAGGCCGCCGGTCTCGACAAGAAGGCGGCCAAGCTGCGCGCCAAGCAGGTCTACCACTGGCTCTACCACCGCGGCGTGACCGAGTTCGAAGCGATGACCGACATCGCCAAGACCATGCGCCCCTGGCTGGCCGAGCGTTTCGTCGTCGGCCGCCCGGAAATCGTGCAGGCCCAGCATTCCAGTGACGGCACCCGCAAGTGGCTGCTGCGCACCGCGGACAACCACGACTACGAAATGGTCTTCATCCCCGATGCGGACCGCGGCACGCTGTGCGTATCTTCGCAGGTCGGCTGCACGCTAAACTGCCGCTTCTGCCACACCGGCACGATGCGCCTCGTACGCAACCTGACGGTGGGTGAGATCGTGGGCCAGGTCATGCTCGCGCGCGATGCGCTGGGCGAATGGCCCAAGTCCGCCTCGGACACGCGCCTTGCCACCATGGCCGGGCTCGATGAGGACGAGGATGAAGGCTCGTACAGCGCGGACGGGCGCCTGCTCACCAACATCGTGATGATGGGCATGGGCGAACCGCTCTACAACTTCGACAACGTGCGCGATGCTCTGAAGCTCGTCATGGACGGCGATGGCCTTGCCCTCTCGCGCCGCCGCATCACGCTCTCGACCTCGGGCGTGATCCCGCAGATCGAGCGGTGCGGCCAGGAAATCAGCGTCAACCTTGCAGTCTCGCTCCACGCGGTAACCAAGGAAGTGCGCGACGAGATCGTGCCGATCAACAAGAAGTACGGCATCGAGGACCTGCTGCAGGCCTGCGCCGACTATCCCGGTGCGAGCAACGCGCGGCGCATCACCTTCGAATACGTGATGCTCAAGGACAAGAACGACAGCGACGAGGACGCGCGCGAACTGGTCCGCCTGCTCAAGAAGTACAAGCTGCCCGCCAAGGTGAACCTCATCCCGTTCAACCCCTGGCCCGGCGCGGCCTATGAATGCTCGACGCCCGAGCGCATCAAGTCGTTCTCGAACATCGTCTTCGAGGCGGGCATCTCAGCGCCTGTGCGCACCCCGCGCGGGCGCGACATCGATGCGGCCTGCGGCCAGCTCAAGACCGCCGCCAAGAAGATGAGCCGCGCCGAGATCGACCGGCTCTACGCGGAAAAGGACAAGGAAGTAGTCGAGGAACTGGCGCAGCTTCCCGAATAAGGAAGGCAGGATTCAAGGGGGCATCACCCCTTGACCCCACAACGGGCCACCTCACCAAGCTCGGCCAAGGTAGCGCGCGGGACGTGAGCTGGACATTATGGGGAGCCCGAGGGCGATGGCCCTCGGATCTATTTCCTGGACATGCAAAATAGGGCGGCCGGATCACTCCGACCGCCCTTTTTCATGCACTCTGACACCTCAGACAGCGGGCAGCTGGTCGAGGTACTTGTCGAGCGTCAGCGGGTACTCGCGCACGCGCACGCCGGTTGCGTTGTAGAGCGCGTTGGCGACCGCCGCACCCACGCCGCACAGGCCCAGTTCGCCCACGCCCTTGGCCTTCATCGGCGAGGCAATGGCGTCGAGTTCGTCGAGGAAGATCACTTCCTGGTGCGGGATGTCGGCGTGCACCGGCACTTCGTACCCGGCAAGGTCGTGGTTGACGAAGAAGCCGAAGCGGGTGTCGACCGCCAGCTCCTCGGTCAGCGCGCCGCCCACACCCATCGTCATCGCACCAATCACCTGGCTTCGCGCCGAGATCGGGTTGAGGATGCGCCCGGCTGCGCAGGCCGCGAGCATGCGGCGCACGTAGGTCTCGCCCGTGTAGGCATCGACCGCGATCTCCACGAAGTGCCCGGCAAAAGTCGACTGCTGGTACTTCTTGGAAAGCTCGTCGTATTCGACCGAGTCTTCCGCCACGATTTCGCCCGAGGCGGTGGCTTCGGTGAGCTTGCGACTCTCGCCCCCGGAGCGAATTTCGCCATCGGCAAATTCGGCCGTGTTGGGGTCCATCGCAAAGCGCTCCGCAATATCCTCGCGCAACTTCACGCAGGCAGCATAAACGCCCGAGGTCGAGTTCTGCGCGCCCCACTGGCCGCCCGAGCCGCACGAGGCCGGCATGTCGGAATCGCCCAGCGTGACCGTGACGTCCTCCAGCGGCAGACCCAGCATCTCCGCCGCGGTCTGAGCAAGGATGGTGTAGGAGCCGGTGCCGATGTCGGTCATGTCGGTCTCGACCGTCAGCTTGCCGTTGCTCGACAGGCGCACGCGCGCGGCCGACTTCATCTGGACCGAGTTGCGGAAGCCCACGGCCATGCCGTGGCCGATCAGCCAGCGGCCCTCGCGCATGCCGCCCGGCGTTTTGTTGCGCTTGTCCCAGCCGAAAGCCTCGGCGCCGCGGCGCAGGCATTCGACCATCATGCGGCTCGAATAGGGACGGTTGGGCGTCTCGGGATCGACCTGCGTGTCGTTGACGATGCGCAGCTCAACCGGGTCCATGCCCAGCTTCTCGGCCAGTTCATCCATCGCGCCTTCCAGCGCCATGAGGCCCGCCGTCTCGCCCGGCGCGCGCATCGCGTTCGCTTCGGGAAGGTCAAGGCGGGCAATGCGCTGCGCGGTGTAGCGGTTGGCCCCGGCGTAAAGCAGGCGCGTCTGGGCAATGCCGTTCTCGCCTTCCTGACCCGCCAGGTTGCCCGAAGTACACTCGTGCGAGATCGCGGTCAGGCGCCCGTCACGCTCGGCGCCAAAGCGCAGGCGCTGGATTGTGGCCGAACGGTGCGTGGTGTTGTTGAACACCAGCGGACGGTCGAGCATGACCTTGACCGGACGGCCCGCCTTCTTCGCAGCCAGCGCGGCCACGACCGCATCGACACGCACGAACAGCTTGGCGCCGAAACCGCCACCCAGGAACGGACTGTCGAGACGGACATTGGCCGGGTCGAGATCGAGCATCTTGGCGACCGCCTGCTTGCTCCAGGCAATCATCTGGTTCGAGGTCCAGATGGTGAGCTTCTCGCCTTCCCACGCCGCGATGCTGGCGTGAGGCTCCATCATCGCGTGGCTCTCGTGCGGGGTCTCGTAGGTCACGTCGATCGAGACCGGCGCCGAGGCATAGGCGGCCTCGAAATCACCGACCTTACTGACGTCGGGACCGTCCGAGCCTTCGACGAGAGGGGCATCGGGGGCAAGGGCGTGGAAATCGTGGTTGCCCTGCGTGCGCTCGTAATCGACGCGCACGAGCTTGGCCGCTGCACGGGCCTGCTCGAAGGTCTCGGCCACCACGAGCGCGAGCGCCTGGTGGTAGAAGCGGATTTCCGAACCGCCGAACAGCGGCACGGTGTGCCCCATGCCGAGCGGCAGTTCATCGACCTCGGTCGTCGTCAGGATGGTGATGACGCCGGGCTGCGCCTTGGCCTCGGCCAGATCGATGCTGCGCACGCGGCCCTTGGCGATGGCCGAGGGCACGATGTAGCCATAAGCCTGATTCGCCGCGACATCGTGGCGCTCGTAGGCGTAGGGCGCGTGGCCGGTCACCTTGAGCGGGCCGTCGATACGGGTGGTGGGCTGACCGACAACGCGCTGGCGGTCGATGACGGTGTCGCCTGCAGGGGTGGTGTACTTCATGCCGCCTCTCCTCGAGCCTTGGCCATGACGCCCGCGAGCGTGCGCTCGACAAGGGCGATCTTGAACGCGTTCTGATCGGTGGGGCTGGCCCCCTGCGTGAGCGCACGCGCGGCAGCCTTCACGTCAGGCAGCGCCGCATCGGCCGCCTCGACACGCCAGGGGCGCGGGGCGATCCCGCCGATGGCGACCCGGCCCTTGCCATCCGCGTCGAGCACGGCGGCAACCGAGACCAGCGCGAAGGCGTAGGAGCGGCGGTCGCGCACCTTATGGTAGATATGCGTGCCGCCAAGGGGCTTGGGCAGGGTCACAGCCGTGATCATCTCGCCCGGCTCCAGCACGGTCTCGATGTGCGGGGTATCGCCCCAGAGGCGGTGAAACTCCCCCAGCGGGATGGCGCGGGTCGTGCCGTCGGCCTTGACCGTCTCCACCACCGCGTCGAGCACGCGCAGCGCTACGGCCATATCGCCCGGGTAGGTCGCGATGCAGGCATCGCTGACACCGACAATGCCCAGCTGGCGACTGACGCCCTCCTTGGCCGCGCAGCCGCTCCCGGGCTTGCGCTTGTTGCAGGCCTGGTTGGTGTCATAGAAATAGGGGCAACGCGTGCGCTGGAGCAGATTGCCGCCCGTTGTCGCCTTGTTGCGCAGCTGGCCCGAGGCGCCCGCCACGATGGCGCGCGAAAGGACGGCGTAGTCGCGCTTGACCCGCTCATCACTGGCGAGCGCCGTGTTGCTGACAAGCGCGCCGATGCGCAGGCCGCCCTCGTCGGTTTCGGTGATCGCATCGAGCCCGGTTCCCGTCACGTCGACAAGGTGGCGCGGGGTTTCGATCTCGAGCTTCATCAGATCGAGGAGGTTGGTGCCGCCTGCGATGAACTTGGCGCCGCCCGCGCGCGCCGCCGCGGCAGCCGCTTCGGCGGGGCTCGAAACGCGTTCGTAGCTGAAGGGCTTCATGCGCGCTCTCCTGCGACTTCGGCCATGGCTTCGGCGATGTTGGAATAGGCGCCGCAGCGGCAGATATTGCCGCTCATGCGTTCGCGCATCTCGATGTTGCTGGCTTCCATCGGTCCTGTCAGTTCGGCGCTCACGTGGCTGGGAACCCCATCGGCAATTTCCTTCAGAACCGAGACGGCCGAGCAGATTTGGCCCGGGGTGCAGTATCCGCACTGATAGCCATCGTGCTTCACGAACGCGGCCTGCATGGGGTGGAGGTTCTCGGGCGTGCCGAGGCCTTCGATGGTGGTAACCTCGTCGCCTTCGTGCATGACCGCAAGGCTGAGGCAGGAATTGATGCGCTCACCATTCACGATCACCGTGCAGGCGCCGCACTGGCCGTGATCGCAGCCCTTCTTGGTGCCGGTCAGCTTCACATGCTCGCGCAGAGCGTCGAGCAGCGTGGTGCGCGTGTCGAGTTCGAGCGTCTCGCTCTTGCCGTTGATCCGCATTGAAACGGTCTGCATCGCAATAGCCCTTTCCGCGACGGGAGTGGAGGCCGCAAAGGCGACCTGTGGCGAAATCGATCCGGCTGCCAGCCCTGCCGCGCCGCTGGCGAGCACGCCGCGCCGGGACACCGAGAAATAGTCGGGTTGATCCATCGGGAAAGCTTCTCCGTCCTGTGCCGCGCACCTATCCTCGGGGGCGATGTCCGGACCACGCCCCCTTGCAAGGCGCGAGCGACCCGTTTTCCTGCGCCCGGTGCGCGTGTTTTCCTGCCTGTTTGCCCGCAGGCATCGAGAACGCAGCGCCTCGACGCCAGAATACGAAAGGGCTCCGAAACCCAAATGGTCCGGGGCCCCTCGCCTAAGCTAATGCGTATGCGGCGCACTCGTTCCGCAAACGCACACGAAACGACACTGTAAATAATTCACCGTCGCAATGAGCGGTCCGCATCGGGACCGGCGACGGCGGTCCTCAGGGCTCGATACGAACCGGAATGCCCTTGCTCGCGGGCACCTTGGCCAGCTCGTCGTGGTACCACAGCGGCACCAGCGGATTGAGCTCGGGAAAATAGCCGACCACCGCTCCCTTGGGCAGATCGTAGGCGCGTACCGACAGCCCGGAAACGCGGCGCTCGATGTTGTCGTCCACTTCGGTGACGAGCGAGACCTGCTGGTATTCGTGCAGGCCCAGACGCGCGATTTCCTCGGGGCTGACCAGCACGATCATGCGGTTGCCCTCCAGCCCGCGCAGGCGGTCGGAGAAGCCGTAGATCGTGGTGTTGAACTGGTCGTTCGAGCGCAGCGTGACAAGGTGCATACCGCCCGGATTGCCGCGAATGCCACAGGCGTTGAGAACGCTGGGCGTGGTGAACTCGGCCTTGCCACTTTCGGTCTTCCAGATCCGTTCATGCGCCGGATTGCCGCGGTAGAAGCCGCTCGGCTCGTGCATGCGCGAGTTCATCTCGTAGAACTGATCAGGATAGGTCCGCGCGATGAGGTCGCGGATGCGGGCATAGTCGCCGCGCCAGGCATCCCATTGCCACTTCGGGTTGGGATCGAGGGTGGCCTTGGCGATCTCGCAGATGATCGCGGTCTCGCTCATCAGGTGCTCGCTCGCGGGCTTGCGCTTGCCCTTCGAGGCCGAAACGTGGCTGAAGCTGTCCTCCATCGAGACCCACTGGTTGCCGGTCGCCTGGATGTCCTCCTCGGCGCGCACGAGGCAGGGCAGCAGCCAGGCCTCCTTGCCCGGCATGCAGTGCGTCTTGTTGAGCTTGGTCGCGACGTGGACGGTCAGCTCCATGTTGCGCCAGGCCGGATAGACCCGGTCATGGTCGGGAATCGCCCGCGCCAGGTTGCCGCCAAGACCGATAAAGCCGGTGTTGGTACCCGCCAGCAGCGCCTCCAGAAACTCGACGGTGGTGTGGCCGTCCTCCTGCGGGGTCTCCAGATCCAGAACCTCCCGGTACTTCTCGACCGGGGCGAGCGCGACCTTCTCGGTGATGCCGACGGTGCGCTGGCCCTGCACGTTGGAGTGCCCACGGATCGGCGAGCAGCCGGCGCCCTGACGGCCCATGTTGCCGCCCAGAAGCAGCAGGTTGACCAGCATGCCGATGGCCTGGTTGCCATGCACGTGCTGGGTCAGGCCCATGCCGTAAATGCCGATCACCTTGGTGGCATCGGCGTAGATGTCGCCAGCCGCTTCCATCTCGGCGCGGGTGACGCCGCTGGCCTCTTCCAGTTCGTCCCAGTTCGTGGCGGCCAGCTTTTCCAAGAGGCTCTCAAGGCCGTTGGTGTGCTGTTCGAGGAACGCGGTGTCGAGGACGCGCCGGCTGCCGCGCGCCTTGGCGTCCTCGTCGCGTTCGAGAACGCGCTTCATCGTGCCCATCAGCGCCGCGATATCGCCGCCCGGGCGCACCTGCAGGTAGAGCTGGCTCATCTTCGTGGCCTTGCCGAAGGTCATCTGCAGCGGGTTCTGGGGGCTGCGAAACTCGGTAAGGGCCTTTTCCTTCAGGGGGTTGAAGACGACAATCTTGCATCCGCGCTTCACCGCCTTCTGCAAGGGGTGGAGGATGCGCGGGGAATTCGTCCCCGGGTTCTGCCCCATGTAGAAAATCGCGTCGCAGTGCTCGAAATCCTCCATCTGGCAGGTGCCGACGGGCGAGCCGACAACCTTCTTGAGCGCGACCGAGGTCGTCTCGTGGCACATGTTGGAGCTGTCGGGCAGGTTGTTGTGCCCGTACATCCGCGCGAAGATCGCGTAGAGGTAGCTGGGCTCCAGCGCCGCCTTGCCGCTGGCGTAGAAGGTCACCCCCTTGGGATCGAGCGTGCGCAGCTTGGCGCCAATGGCCTTGAACGCTTCGTCCCAGCTCGTCGGAACGTAGCGGTCGACCTCGGGCTCGTAGCGCATGGGGTGCGTCAGGCGCCCTTCCATCTCCAGCTCGTAGTCCGACCACATCGCCAGTTCGCTGACGGTATGCTGGGCGAAGAATTCGGGCGAGCAGCGGTCGGTGGTCAGGTCCCACAAGGTGGCCTTGGCGCCATTTTCGCAGAATTCGAAGGGCTTGGGCTTTTCCGACTTCACCCACGCGCAGGAAGTACACATCGTGCCGCCCGGCTTGTTGAGCTGGCGCAGGGTGTCGAGCACGGACGGGCCCGCCTTCTGCGAACGTTCAATGCGCGAAATACCCTTGAGCGATCCCCAGCCCCCTGCCGATCCCTTGTAACCCTGCACCTTGGGGGCCTTCGTCATTCGTATTCTCCCGATATTCCTGTGCGCGCAATGCGCGACGCCTAGCGCTGGTTCCACGTTTCGCAAAGGGCCCGCAAGGGGTAAGCATTCCAATGGTATAGGAACTGCCACCTTACGGCGCACAACACTTTGACGCGCCGCCCTTCATCTCGTCGCGAACCTTACGCGCCTTCCATGCGTTATGCGAGCCACGAGACGGCGCCCCGCCGCTTATCCAGAAGTCCTGTTTCGGGAACGAGAGTGTCCATGCACGCCTTTGCCTGCCCCAACTGCCACCAGCCGATCCATTTCGAGGCGCGCCTGTGCCCGCATTGCCAGGCAACGCTCGGCTACGACCCCGTCCTCGACGCCTTTCGCCACCTGACCGACGGAGCCACGCGCTGGCGCGGCGAGGACGGCGGCGCGCGCGACGTGGTGGTGTGCGCGAACAACAACGAGCACGCGATCTGCAACTGGCTGGTGGAACCGGACGAGCCTTCGCACCTGTGCCGGGCCTGCCGTCACAACCGCACGATCCCCGATCTTGCCGAACCGTCCGTGCCGCCACGCTGGGCGCGGATCGAGGCGGCCAAGCGGCGCATGGTTCACACGCTCCTCAAGCTGGGCCTGCCGATGGAGACCAAGGCGCAAGAAGCGCCCGGGCGCCAGGGCCTGGCCTTCGATTTCCTGTATGATCCGGCGGCCGAGAACGATGAGGCTCCGCAGGTCATGACGGGCCATGCCTCGGGCCTCATCACGCTCAACCTGATCGAAGCCGACGATGCCGAGCGCGAGCGCATCCGCCAGAACATGGGGGAGCCCTACCGCACGCTGCTCGGCCATTTCCGCCACGAAGTCGGCCACCACTACTGGTCGCGCCTGGTCGAGACGGACCCGGACAGCCTCGCCGAATTCCGCGAAATCTTCGGCGATGAGCGGATCGACTACCAGCGGGCGCTGACCGAGCACTACAACGGTAACGGCAACACCGTGTGGACCGACGCCTATGTCAGCTACTATGCGACCTCGCACCCCTGGGAGGACTTCGCCGAAACCTGGGCGCACTACCTGCACATGGTGGACCTGCAGGCAACGGCCGAGAGCTTCGACCTCTCGCTACACCTGCCCGGCGAAAGCGCCGACGCCACGCCCGGCAACGACGTCGAGGTCCGCTTCGATCCCTACCGCGCCGATGCCGCAACCCTCGCCCGGCACATGGAGCCGATCGCCTTTGCCTTGAACTCCATGAACCGCGCCATGGGGATCGGAGATCTCTACCCCTTCCGCCTGTCACGAACCATCGTCGCCAAGCTCGACTTCATCGCCCGCCTCGTCGCGAAGAACCGCGTCGAGGCGGGCGGGAAGGCCCGGCCTGTGGCGGCTACTTGAGGCCGTAGAGCGCGAAATCGCGGGCCTGGCCGGGCCAGAAGCGATCCATGTAGGCGATGAAGTCCTTGCCGCTGTCATCGCCCAGCCGCTGCTGCGCCACGGCGCGGAAGTACCGGCTTGACGTCTGGTCCGGCGCAAGGTTGATGGCCGCATCGGCATCGGCGAGAGCCTTGGCAGGCTCTCCCAGCTGCAGCCAGGCAAGGGCCCGGCTGTCGAGCGCAGCGGCGGCCCTCGAGGACTGTTCGACCGCCTTGTCGCACGTCTCGATCATGCCCTCGGTACCCACCTTGAAGCGCGCACGGTACCAGCACGAATTGTTATAGAGGTACCCCTGCCCGGGACGCTCCTCGATCAACTCATTGATGGCGGCGAGACCTTCTTCCGCGCGGCCGCCATAGGCCAGAACCTCGGCGCGCAGATCCACGAACTGAGGATGCTGGGTGCCGTAATCATCGTACTCGTCCAGCAGCGCCAGCGCCTCCTCGACCTTGCCGTTGCGTCCCAGCGCACCGGCGAGGCCAAGTACGGAAGCCGAGGAGGGATCGATCTCGAACGCCTTCCTGTAGGAGGGCAGAGCATCTTCGAAGCGGTCCATGGCGAACAGGACCGAACCGCGCGAGCGGTAGGTTCCCGCAGCCGGGTCAAGCTCCAGCGCCTTGTCGTAATCGGCCAGCGCGCCTTCCAGGTTCGCGGTGCGCCAGCGAAACAGCGCGCGGTTGGTATATCCAAACGCCTTGTCCGGTTCGCGCGCGATCACCTTGGCGTAGGCCTCTTCGTAAGGTTTCAACCGTCCCTCGTAGGCGGGCATGGGCAGCTGCCATTGGCGCACCGCATCGCCGGGCGCGAGGAGGAAGATGGCGGAATTGGAGATCCGCGCGGCCTTGCCCTTCTCGGCCGCGATGGCCTCGCTTGGCACTTCGCCGCCCAGCCCCTCGACCCGCTCGGTCACGGTGAGGGTCTGTCCCTCCAGCTGCGCACGGCGCACGAAGTGGGTGGTGCCATAGCTCATGTCGAGCTCGGGGCGCCCGCGCAGGAGATAGCCGTCCTCATCCTCGGGCAGGAGAACGGTCAGTTCGGTCACCTGCAGCGTGGGCGCGCCGGTGTCGACCGGGATCTCGCGCCAGGCCGGTCGGGCGCGGTCGGGCGAAAAGTCGACGTCCTGGCTTGGCAGGTCCGCAAAGTCCTGGCGCTTGCGCGAGCCCTGCCGGCTCCAGGCGGTGGTGCGGATGCCGCTGACATCGACATGGGCAATGCCCTGCTCCTCGTCGAAGGACATCGAACCTTCGGTCACGACCAGTCCGTCCAGCGTCGAGGAGGCGAACTTGTCGATCAGCTCGTCCTTCTGGTCCTCTCCAACCTGCTTGATGACCGCGCCAAGACCCACGCCCACCGGCCCTGACAGCGTCGCCCGAGCGGTGACGAGCACAGGCAGATCGACCCCGCCCCGCTCGTCGAACGTCAGCTTGACGAAAGCCTGCGGGGTCGCAGGGACACGCGGGGCCAGAGCCATCACGCCCGTCCCCTCGGCCCGGATCGGCAGGACGTGACGGAACGGCGGGGTGTCGGCAATGTTACTCATGCGCGTGCCCGCCGACGTGCCATCGAGCCAGTAGTCGGTCCCCCCGATGTTCGCCTTCACCAGCACGTGATCGAACGCGCTGGGCATGGGCAAAAGGTCGGGAATGGCATCGCTGGCCGAGGAGTGGACGAGCACCGCCTCGCTGGAGATGTCCAGTTCATGGAGCAGTGAGAGCAGGAGCAGTGTCTTGGCCTTGCAGTCACCGTAGCGCAGCTGCCAGGTTTCGTCGGGAGCCTGCGGCTCGTAGTTGCCCGAGGCCATCCCGTTCATCAGGTAACTGACCTTGTCCTGGACGAGGCGGGTCGCCAGCGCGGCGCGTTCCAGCGGATCGGCGCTCGCCGCGCGGATCGTCGCGACTTCGCCTGCGAGCGCGCTGCCCTGCGCGATACGCCCCGCCGGATCGTACAATGGCGCGAAGATGCTGGAGACGTCCTCCCAGGACGAGAAGGTCCCGGCCTGGATCAGCGCGGGGCGCCGGTAGCGGACCGGCGAATCGGAGGGCATGTCTTCGGGCTCGGGCAGCGGGAGCGCAACGGTGAGACGGTGCTCGCCGCCCTTGCTGGTTTCCTCCACCGCAACGTCGACGGGGCCTGTCTGCCAGCGCACGCCTTCATCCTCGGGCCAGGAGACGATGTCGCGCGCAAAGCCTGCCTCGGTGGGAGCTGCGAACAGGACGTTGGTCATCTGGACCTCGCCCTTGAGTGTGGGGTCCTTGATCGACTGGGTGAAGGCGATGCGCAGCACGTCGCCCAGTTCAAGCCCCGGAACCGCGAGCGTTGCGGTCAGCGCGCCATCGAGCGTGCGCTTTTCCAGCTGGGTCTCCCGGCGCAGAACGGTGTATTTCGCGCCGCCTTCCAGCACGTCGATGCGTTTGTCTCCACGCAGGATCTCGACCCTGTGGATGGTGAGATCGCCCTTGTCCGGGAGCCACGAGGCGGTGCTCGTTCCCGCCTGGGTCAGCGCCTGGGGCGCATCGAGCTTGAAGGCCCGGTCGACATAGATCGACAGCGTACCGTCCTCGATGCGTTGCTGCATGTCGTAGAGCGCCAGCGGGGTGGAGGACGAGGTATCGATGACATCCGCATCGACTTCCTCGACCCAATCGGGCGCAGGCGCATAAAGCACCTCCTCGCCCGCCATGGCCGTACCTGCCGCCAGCAACGAAACCCCGGCCAGGCACAGAGAAACAAACCGCATCATACCCCCTCAAGAATTACTCGGAGGAAGAGTGGCAAGAACGCCGCGCCAAGGCAAGGTGGCTCACCTCCGACTTGGGGTTAAACTATTGCACAAGTCGTGGGACTACAGGACTATTTCGGAAAGTATACAGGACGCTTTCACCCAGGTCCGATCCGGCCTAGGGGAGGCGGATCGTTCCAGACAGTCACCAGGGAAAATGCGCGTGCCAATCGAGACCGTGGACTGGAACAGCCAGCTGGATCTTGCCAGCCACCTCCTGGCGGCGCTCGCCGCAGGGTTGCTGGTGGGCATCGAGCGCGGCTGGCGCCAGCGCGAGGCCGCTGATGGCAGCCGGGTCGCAGGGGTGCGCACCTTCGCGCTCATCGGCACCTGCGGGGGGCTCATTGCAGCGCTCTCGCTCACCGTTTCCGCGATCCTGGGCGCCGTGCTGCTCAGCGCCCTCCTCGCCCTTCTCATTGGCGCCTTCTTCGTCTCGCGCCGGGCCGCCGCCACTTTCGATGCGACCACGCCCGTCGCGGCCCTGATGACGATCGGCCTCGGGCTTCTTGCAGGAGCGGGATACCCCGCCCTTGCGCTGGCCCTGACCGCCATCGCCACGCTTCTCCTTTCGGCCCGGCAGCAGGCCCATGCCCTGCTGCGCGCGCTGAGCCCGGAGGAACTGCGCGCGCTGGTGCGCTTTGCGGTCATCGCGGTGGCCGTCCTACCGTTCCTCCCCGACCGCAGCATGGGCCCTTACGCGGCCTGGAACCCGTTCCAGCTGTGGCTCGTCGTAATTCTCATCACCGGCTTCTCGATTGCGGGTTACATCGCGCGGCGCGCCATCGGTGCCTCGGCCGGGACGCTCACGACCGCACTCATCGGCGGAGCCTATTCCTCGACCGCGGTCACCGCCGCCTTCGCCAGCCAGCTGCGCAAGGGGAGCGAGGGCCCGCTCGCAACCGGCATCGCGCTGGCCTCGGCGGTGATGTACCTGCGCGTGCTGATCCTCGCCGCTGTCCTCGCGCCCGACATCCTGGTGCGCCTCGCCGTACTGCTCGGCCCTGCGCTGCTGGTCGCATTCCTCGTATCGGGTCTTGTCTGGCGCCGCGAGACGAGTTCCGGCGCGAGCAGTCCCACGCAAGGGGGCAAGCCCTTCGAACTGCTCCCCGCCTTCGGCTTTCTTCTGGCTGTTGCGGGCGCCGCGCTTCTGGTGCGCTGGGCGCAGGACCAGTTCGGCGAGGCGGGCGGAGGGCTCTCGCTGTTCCTCGCCGGAAGCTTCGACGTCGATGCGGCGATGGTGGCCTATTCCACGCTGCCACAAGGCGCGGTCGCCTCGGCCATTGCCTCTCTCGCGCTTGCCGGGACCGTGGCGAGCAACATGGCCTTCAAGACCGTCCTCGTTTTCGTCAACGCAGGTCCTCGCGCCGGGCGCCGCGCCGGGCTCGCCCTCCTTGCCAGTCTGGCCGTACTGCTGGTCACGCTGGTCTTGGGCGCAATCCCGCTCCTTCGCTGAACGCGCCGCGCCCGCCTCTAGTCGCGTTCCGCCGGATCGCCGATCCATATCGCGTGAGCATCGAGCCGCAGCCGGGTCAGCGCGCGCATCGCTTCGGCCCGTGCCAGAACTTCCTGGCGCAGGGCGTCGTGGACCTGCCGCTCACCCAGAAGCTCGTCCGAGAGGTCTATCTCGCCCGCCTTGTGGCCGATGCGCAGCTTCAGGAGCGCCGCCATCTGCGCCTTCAAGCCCTCGCGCGCACGCTCCCAGGCCGCGTGCCGGAAGCGCGCCTCGGACATGTCCGCCTCGGCCATCTCGGTCACGGCAAAGCGGGTTGCCATGGCCTCGGCGCGTGCGGCGCTGGCCTCAGCCTCCGCCTCATCGGCGAGCGCCCGGCGGTGCCCTCCCCCCAGAGGCATCTGGAAAAGGACGCCGGCGCCCTGCTCCTCGCCGCTGCGCTCGGAAAAGACGCGAAAGCCGAGCGACGGATCGGCCGTGCGCTCGGCCCGCGCGCGCGCTGCCGAAGCGTCCGCACCGCCCGCCGCCGCCTCGGCCGCCGCGATCTCGTGGCTGTGCTCGATCACTTTCTGGCCGAGCGCGGCGATACCCGCTTCGGGCAGTACCGGCACGGGAACCGAAGGCGCCTCCCCATCCAGGGCGAGGGTGGGAAACTGGGCCCTCAGGCGCGTGCGGGCAAGCGCCGCGCGCCCTTCCGACTGCTGAAGCGCGAGCCGCGCCGCGCCCAGGCTCGCTTCGGCCTGATCGGCTTCGAGTTGGGCCGCATCGCGCAGCTCCACCCGCCGGGACACGGCTTTGAGCAGCGTCTCATAGTTCGCCACGGCCTGCCGGTTAATGCGCACGTCCTCGACCGCGCCCAGCCAGTCCCACCAGCTGTCGTTGAGGAGTGTCGCGGCCTGATGGCGCGCATCCTCGGCCCGGTTCTGGGCTGCGACGACGCCGTAGCTGCCGATCTCCTTGTCGAGCCGTGCCTTGCCGGGCAGACGGAAAGGCCGCATGAGCTGAGCGTCGAACTCGTCGTAGGTTCCCTCGCGGGTGACCGAGCGGTTCATGTAACTACCCTGGAAGGTCACCTCGTGGCTGCCGCGCGCAAGCGCGCGGGCCTGGGCCTGCGCGGCTCCGGTGCGCGCCTGCGCGGCCTGGACCGACGGATGCGCATCGAGCGCGGCCTGGACCTGGGCGAGGTCGGGCAGTCCGGCCTCCTGGGCATGGGCCCATGGGGCGGCCAGGGTCAGGACCAGCGCAGCGGTGATGGGAAGACGCTTACGCATGGGCGTTCTCCTCCTCTTCGGCGCGGGTCTCGGCACGGCTCTCCCCGAAGCGTTCGTAAAGCATGGGCAGGAGGATCAGCGTCAGCAGCGTGGAGGAGACGAGCCCCCCGATGACAACGATGGCGAGCGGCTTCTGAATTTCCGAGCCCGGACCACTGGCAAAGAGCAGCGGAACAAGGCCGAAAGCCGCGATCGTTGCGGTCATCAGAACGGGGCGCAGCCGCCGCTCCGCGCCGCGCCGGACGGCCTCGGCAAGGGGCACGCCCTCCTCGCGCAGTTGCCGGAAGTAGCTGACCATGACGAGCCCGTTCAGCACCGCGATACCGAGCAGCGCGATGAAGCCGACCGAGGCAGGCACCGAGAGGTACTCGCCCGAGAGCGCGAGCGAGACCATGCCGCCCACCACCGCGAAGGGGATCATCGCCAGAATCAGCAGCGAGGCGCGCAGCGAGTGGAGCGTCGCGTAGAGGACCACGAAGATCATCACCAGAGAGATCGGCAGCACCACCATCAGCCGGGCCGAGGCGCGCTGCTGGTTCTCGAACTGGCCGCCCCAGACGATGCGGTAGCCCTGCGGCAGCGCTACGTTCTGCGCGATATCGGCCTTGGCCTCCTCGACATAGCCGACAAGGTCGCGGCCCGAGACAAAGGCCTGGACAAGCGCGAAGCGCGAACCGTTCTCGTGCTCCAGCTTCACGGGCCCCTCAACCCGTGCAACGTGCGCGACGTCGCTCGCACGCACGAGCTGGCCACTGGGCGAACGGTAGAGCGTATCGGCAAAGGTCTGCGCGGTCAGCCCCTCGCCTTCGCCGCGAATGACAATGGGGACACGCCGGATGCCTTGCGCGACCACGCCCGCGTGCACGCCCTCGATCTGGGCGCGCATGGCGTCCTGCAGGTCGCTGACCGGCATGCCGACGCGGCCCGCCTCGACGCGGTCAACCGCAAGCTGGAGATAATCGACGCTGTCGTTCGCGACGGTCATCGCCTCGCTGGTTCCGCGAATGACTTCGAGGCGGCCCTGGATGGCGCCCGCGATGCGCGAGAGCTCGGCCAGGTCCGGCCCGAAGACCTTGATCGCAAGGTCCCCGCGCGAACCGGTGAGCATCTCGGAAATGCGCATGTCGATGGGCTGGGTGAAGCTGGGCTCGATGCCGGGCAGCGCGGCAAGCGCCGTGCGGATCTCGCCGATGAGCCACTCCTTGTCGGCCACGCGCCATTCCTCGCGCGGGGCAAGTTCCAGGAAGGTGTCGGTCTCGTTGGGGCTCATCGGGTCAAGGCCCAGTTCGTCCGAGCCCACCCGGGCAATCGCCGCGCGCACTTCGGGCACCTTGTCGAGGATCACCCGCTGCGCCTTCATGTCGCCCTCGACACTGTGTTCGAGCGAGATCGAGGGCAGCTTGGTCAGCTGCACGATGACCGAACCCTCGTCCATCGTCGGCAGGAAGGTCTTGCCGGTCAGGCTATAGGCAAAGACGGTGACCACCAGCGAGAGCCCCGCCACCGCGTAGACCAGCCGCCGCCGCGCGAAGGCCCCTGCCAGCAGGCCATGATAGCGCGGGCTGAGCTGGCGCATCAGCCAGGGTTCGTGCGCGTGCCCGTGCTCTTCGGCCTTCACCTTGAGGACGAAATAGGCGAGCACCGGCACCAGCGTCAGCGAGAGCACCAGCGCGGACAGCAGCGCGAGCACGATGGTCATGGCGACGGGCGCGAAGAGCTTGCCCTCCAGCCCCTGCAGCGTGAGGAGCGGCAGGAAGACCAGCGCGATGATCGCCATACCCGAGGCGACCGGCTTGGCCACTTCGGCAGACGCGACGAGCACGTTGGGAAGCTTGCCGTTCTTGGCATGTTTCGGGTCGGAAAGCCGCTCGACCACGTTCTCGACCACGACGACCGCGCCATCGACGAGCATACCCACCGCGATCGCGATACCGCCAAGGCTCATGAGGTTGGCGGTGAGGCCGATCGCGCGCATGAAGATGAAGGTGAGGAGCACCGCCATGGGCAGCGCCAGCGCCACGATCAGCGAGGCGCGCACATCGCCCAGGAACAGGAGGAGCAGGACAACGACCAGGATGGTCGCCTCCAGCAGCGCCTTTTCCACCGTGCCCACGGCCCGTTCGATGAGGTCCGAACGGTCGTAGAAGACCGCCACCTTCATCCCCTCGGGAAGGCTCGGCTGGAGCTCCTCAAGGCGTGCCTTCACGCCATCGACGACCTGCGCTGCGTCCGCCCCGCGAAGTCCGATGACAAGGCCTTCCACCGCCTCGCCCGTGCCGTTCTTGCTGACCGCGCCGTAGCGGGTCAGGCTGCCGGTGCGCACATCGGCGACATCGCTCACGCGCACCACGCGCTGCTCGTCACTGCGCACGACCACGGCGGCCAGATCCTCCAGCGTTTCCACCCGCGCGGTGGAACGCACGATGAGCGCCTCCTCACCTGTATCGAGACGGCCCGCACCATCGTTGCGGTTGGAGGCCTCGACCGCCTCGGCAAGGTCCGAAATGGTGAGCCCCGCTGCGGCCAGCGCGCTCATGTCAGGAGCGACCTCGAAGGTCTCGACCCGGCCGCCCAGCGCGTTGACGTCGGCAACGCCGGGCACCGTGCGCAGCGCCGGGCGGATCACCCAGTCGAGCGTGCGGCGCTTCTCGGCAAGGCTCTGTGGCCCCTCCAGCGTGAACATGTACATGTCCGAGAGCGGTGTCGAGATCGGTGCCATGCCGCCCGACACGTTCTCGGGCAGGTCGCCCATGATCCCGTTCAGCCGCTCGGCCACCTGCGTGCGCGCCCAGTAGATGTCGGCGCTGTCGTCGAAGTCGATGGTGATGTCGGCGATGGCGTACTTGGCAACCGAGCGCAGCGTGGCCTGGCTGGGGATGCCCAGCATCTCCATCTCGATGGGGGTGATGACGCGGCTTTCGACCTCCTCGGGCGTCATGCCCGGCGCTTTCAGGATGATCTTGACCTGCGTACTGGAGATGTCCGGAAAGGCATCGATGGGCAGGCGCAGGAACGACCAGGTGCCGAGCCCGGCCAGCGCAATCGCGAGCGCAAGCATGGCGAGACGCCAGGCCAGCGCCCGTTCGACGAGGGTGCGCAACATGGCCTTACTGCTCCGCCAGAAGGGACTTGAGTTCGGCCACGCCGTGCGTCGCCACCTGTTCTCCGGCCTTCAGGCCCTCGGCCACGATGGCACGCCCACCGGCCTCGGCGACCAGTTGCACATCGCGGCGCGCGAAACGGCCCTTCTGCGCGACGAAGACGACGTCCGCCTCGCCGATCCGGGTAATTGCGGTGGCGGGGATGGAAACTCCCTCTCCGGCCCCGCCGGGATCGCGGATCACCGCCATGACGCCGCGCCCGGGTACGAGGCCCGCCGTTTCGTGCAGCCGCGCCTTGGCAAGGATCGAGCGCGTC
This sequence comes from Novosphingobium mangrovi, assembly GCF_022818885.1. Classification (NCBI taxonomy): domain Bacteria; kingdom Pseudomonadati; phylum Pseudomonadota; class Alphaproteobacteria; order Sphingomonadales; family Sphingomonadaceae; genus Novosphingobium; species Novosphingobium mangrovi. The sequence continues at coordinate 74,421 of NZ_JALHAT010000010.1, forward strand.
TGCGGATCGAGCGAGGCGCCAACGGACACGATGCGCCCCGCGACCGGCGTGGCGTCCCCACCGCGCGCAGCCACTTCGACGTCCATGCCTGGACGCACCTTGCCCGCTAGCCGCTCGGGCAACTGGAGATCGAGGGTCAAGGCCGCCGTATTCTCGATAACGAAAGGGGCTTCGTCGCCGCCGACACCGCCGCCCGTTTCCACGCCGACATGGGCGACACGCCCGGTAATCGGCGCGCGCAGGGTCACGGTGCCATCCGCCCCGGCCCCGGCGAGCGCGAGGAGGCGCTGGTTTTCCGATACACTCGCCTGTGCCTGGCGCAGGCTGGCGCGCGCCTCGTCCGCGCGGGCTCCGGCCACGACGCCTTCCTTTGCGAGTGTTTCCAGCCGCTGCGCCCGCGCCCGCTCCAGCGCGAGATCGGCGCGGGCGCGCTGCAACGCCGCGCTGAACTGCACCGCATCGGCCGCGCGCACCACCGCGAGCGGAGCCCCGCGCGCGACATTCTCGCCTTCGAGCACGAAGAGCTGCGCGACCGTGCCGGTGAACGGCGTCGTCACCGCAACCTTCGCCTGAGGCGGGAGCGTCACCTGCGCCGGGACGGTCCCCAGCGGCACACCCTCGGCGCGTACGGCCGCCTCGGTCCGGATCCCCAGCGCCTTGACCTGCTCTGCGCTCAGGGCACCCGCAGGGCCATCCTGCGCCGCCTCGCTACTTTCCTCGACCCGGGCGTCCGGGCGCAAGGCGAAATAGACACCGCCCGCAAGGGCAAGCGCGGCGGCGGCAAGGCCGGCAAGAGTGGTCCTGTTCATGGTCTCCTGAAATGCGCCTTCAACCTGACAGGACCCTGTCAGTTTCGCAGCGTATTGACAGGTTCACGAGGACAGGCCGATGAGGCCCTAGCCCAGCCGAGGGAGAACAGCGGCCATGCGCGCACTTCTGGTGGAAGATGATGACCAACTGAGCGAGCGCCTTTCCGGGCGCCTGCGCTCGGCAGGCTTTGCCGTGGATGTCGCGCGCTCGCGCAGCGAAGGCGAGGACTGGCCGGACATGGACAAGATCGCGGTCATCATCCTCGACCTTGGCCTTCCCGACGGGTCGGGCATGGAGCTTCTCGACTACTGGCGACGCCGCAAGGTGACATGCCCGATCCTGATCCTGACCGCGCGCGGCAGCTGGCAGGACAAGGTCGCCGGGCTCAACGCGGGCGCGGACGACTTCGTGGTCAAACCGGTGCGCTTCGAGGAACTGCTCGCCCGCCTTCACGCTCTCCTGCGGCGCGAGAACGGCGCGCGCGAAACCTGGCTGGAGGACAGCGGCATCCGCATCGATCCGGTCGGCCGTGTGGTCGAATGCGACGGGGAGCCGCTCGCACTCAGCAAACAGGAATTCCGCCTGCTCAGCCTGTTCGTGCGGCGTTCAGGCCAGATCCTCTCGCAGGCCGATATCGGCGAGCACCTCTACGAACTGTCCAGCCACTACGACCTCAACTCGGTCGAGGTCCTGGTCTCGCGCCTGCGCCGCAAGATCGGCAAGAGCCGCATTCACACCGTGCGCGGGCTTGGCTACAGGTTCGGCGCATGAGCCATTCCGCCGCCTGCAACACCGCGCACACCCCGAAGCGCGGGCGCTGGAACTGGCGCTCGCTGAGAGTGCGCCTGCTCCTCGCCTCGCTGGCCTGGATCGCGCTTGGCATCGCCGGGATCTGGTATTCGGCAACCCGCCTCTTTGCCAAGCACGTCGAGCAGAACTACCATGACGAGCTTCAGGTCCACGTCCGGGAGCTGGGCCGCCTCGTGCGCGTCGAGCCCGACGGCACGATCCGGCTCGACCGTCCTCTGTCCGATCCGCGCTTCGCAGTGCCCGATGGCGGCTTCTACTGGCAGGTCAGCATCGATGGCTATCCGCCGCTGCGCTCGGCCTCGCTCACTCACGGCGAACTCGACACCTCGATCGCGCATGACAGTTCGATCCACCACCACGTCGAGAGCGGCCCCACGGGCCCTACCATCACCTACGGCTTCGTGCGCAAGGCCAAGGGGCTGGGCGATGTTCACTACGTGATCGCCACCGATGAGCGCATCCTCGACGACATCATCGCCCGTTTTGACCACGAGTTGCGGCTCTGGCTGGGGCTGCTCGCCGCGCTGCTGGGCACGACTGGCGTGGTCTATGTCGCCTTCGGCCTGCGTCCGCTCGACCGGCTGGGCGCGGCCAGCGCGCGGCTGCGCGAGGGCACGGCCGAACGCTTGGAAGGGACCTACCCGACCGAGATCGCCCCGCTTGTCTCGGACCTCAACGTCTTTATCGAGCACAGCCAGGGCGCGGTCGAGCGCGCGCGGCTGGAGGCGGGCAACCTCGCCCATTCGCTGCGTACCCCGCTTGCGGTCATGACCGACGAGGCCGAGCGCCTCAGCCAGGATCCGGCAACGCAGGCGGCAGGCGCCACCCTGCTGGAGCAGAGCCGGATCATGGTCCAGCAGATCGAGTACCAGCTCGCCCGCGCCCGCGCGACGGCCAGCGCGCGGCGTCCCGGAACGGTAAGCCGCATCGCCAAGGTCCTCCCACCGCTGGTCAGCGCGATGCAGCGCCTCCACCGCGACACCACCTTCTCGGTCGCCATGTCCGAACAGACCGACCTTGCCCTTCCGGTCGACCCGGTGGACCTCTCCGAACTGCTCGCGATCCTTCTCGACAACGCGGGCAAGTGGGCAACCCGCAAGGTCTTCGTCGCCGTCGAGCAACGGGGCACGGCGACGGGAAGCCTGCTCGTGGTGCGAATTCTCGACGATGGCCCGGGCCTTACGCCCGAACAGATCGCGCAGGCCTTCGAAATCGGCTCGCGCTTCAATCCGGCCATGGCGGGCTCAGGGCTCGGCCTTGCCATCGCCCGCGACATTGCCGGGGCCTATGGCCTGAAACTTGCCCTTTCCACGCGCGGCGATGCCCCGAGCGGCCTCGAAGCGCGCGTGGAAATACCGGTCCCGGGCGACACCGACTGACCCACGCCTGCCGGCACGGGTGCGGGACATAGCGCGTCTTGTCGCGCATCGCCCCGCCCCATTGACCCGTCGCGCACGCGCAGTAGAGGAGCCACCCTGCACTGCAGCGCGCCCTGTCGCGGCCCGCGTCCCACAGCCCTTACGGAACAGTAATCCTTGCCCACGCGCCTGAAATCGGCCCGACGATTGCCCGAAACGGCATCGCTGCGAGGGTCTACAGTCAACTACTTATTCGCACGCGCACAAGACCGCGCGGGCCAATTCTCGCCAGCTTCCCCGGCAAGCGGCCAAACCACAAAACCAGCGGCCGCCACCACGGGACTGCCATTAGATTCATGGTTTGGGGAGCTTTCATGTTGACGAAGATGCATTTCGCCAGGGCCTTGGCCTGCAGTGTTTCGCTGATGGCCTTCACGGCCGGGACCGCACAGGCCGAAGACGCCGCGCCGGCACCAGCGCCTGCACCCGCCCCGGCTCCGGCCGCCACCGGCCTCAACGACATTATCGTGACCGCCGAGCGTCGCGAGGTCAGCCTCCAGGATGCTCCGCTCTCGGTCTCGGCAATCAGCGCCGAGGACCTGAAGGCCGCCAATATCACCGACATCACGGGCCTCAACGGCTCGGTCCCGGGCCTTGTCGTCGCGCGTTCGGGCGGTGGTGAGCGCATCATCTCGATCCGCGGCATCGGCTCGGAAACCCCCGAGAACACCAACACCCAGCCCGGCGTCTCCTACCACATCGACGGCGTCTACATCTTCAACTCGATCGCCGCCTCGGCCGCCTTCATCGACGTCGCCCAGGTCGAGGTCCTGCGCGGCCCCCAGGGCACGCTGTTCGGCCAGGGCTCGACCGGCGGCACGATCAACGTCGTCTCGGTCGACCCGACGATGGACGCGGTCACCGGCTATGCCAACGGCGGCTTCGGCAACTACGCCTACAAGGAAGCGAGCGCGGCGCTCAACGTGCCGCTCACCGACACGCTGGCCGTGCGCGGTGCCTTCCAGATGACCAAGCACGATGGCTATGCCAAGGCCACCGAGGTCCCCGGCACGGACAGCTATGATCTCGACGATCAGGACGAGTACGGCTGGCGCCTTGGCGCAAAGTGGGCGCCCACGGCCAACTTCTCGATCACTCTCAACGCGATCAACTTCCACTCCGACACCAACGGCCCGGCGCAGAAGAACATTCTCGATCCCGAGGACGATCCGCGCATCCTGACCCAGGACTACCCGGGCCGCTCGCTGGTCGAGACCGAGCTCTACACCGGCACGATCCGCTACGAGGCGCCGTTTGCGACGTTCAAGTCGATCAGCGGCTACCAGAAGCTGCACTCGATCCAGGCCTGGGACGCCGACGGGCTTGATGCCGCCACCTTCTCGGCGATCACCTACAACCCGGACAGCTGGACTTTCTCCAACTACGACCACGTGCCCCTGTGGCAGTCGGACACGGAAAGCTGGAGCCAGGAATTCAACATCACCTCCAACGGTTCCGGCCCGCTGAGCTGGGTCGCGGGCGGTGTCTACCTGCATTCCGACAACGAGCAGTACATCAACGAGTACCGCGCGGCCGACGACAACATCATCCAGCCCGCGCTGCCCTTGACCACGCCCTGGGACGACCCGCTGGTGGACAACCTGGCCTATGCGGAGCTTTCCTCGATCGAGCGTGACCTCTGGGCCGTCTACGCGCAAGCCACCTACGATCTGACCGACAAGCTCGCGCTTACCGCAGGCGTTCGCTACAACCACGACAAGGCACAGGGCATGTCGGACAGCGTGTCGGGCGGCTCTTCCAGCCAGACCTCAGGTGCCTATCTCCAGCCCGCCTACACCGGCAGCCGCAAGACCAAGGCCTGGACCGGCAAGGTCGCGCTCGACTACCAGATCACGCCGGAAAACATGGTCTACGCCAGTTGGACGCGCGGCTTCAAGCCGGGCGGTATCAATTCGGCGGCCTCGGCGGGCAACGGGGGCCTCGCGCTGGGCCTCATGGACTCGGTCCAGCCCACCTACACCAAGGAGACCGTCGACAGCTTCGAGATCGGCACCAAGAACCGCTTTGCAAACGACACGCTCCAGCTGAACGCCTCAGGCTTCCTCTATCTCTACAAGGACATGCAGTTCCTGGAGGAAGATCCCGTGCTCTACGGCGAGGGCATCTCCAACGCGCCCAAGGCGCGCGTCTACGGCATCGAGCTCGAAGCCCAGTGGGCGCCGACCGAGCACTTCCGCGTCGATGCTTCGGGCTCCTGGCTGGAGGGTGAGTTCACCGAGGACTACTTCGCGCTCGATCCGGCGGCGGCGGCGGCGGCGCAGAACGCGGCGGGCTACGGCGACTGGCTGTTCTGGCTCGATCCGGCCGGGGCCGCGGCGGCGCGCGACACCGCACGCGCCAACATCAAGGGCAACCGCATCCCCAAGCTGCCGCGCTGGCAGGGCACGCTGGCGGCGACCTACACCAACAAGGTCGGCCCGGGTAATCTGACCGCCCGCGCCCAGGCGATCTACCGCGGCAAGTACCAGTACCGCGTGTTCAACGACGCCGACGTCGACCTCGCCTCCTCCTACACCCAGGTCAACACCATGGTGAAGTACGAGCCCGAGGACACGAACTTCTCGATGATGTTCCGCGTCATCAACCTGTTCGACACGGACGGGGTGAACTCGCGCTTCTCCGATCCCTACGGCAGCGCGCAGGTGATGGAGACCTACATTCCCCCGCGCCAGTTCATCCTGTCGTTCGGCTACACCTTCTGATCCCATCTGCCAGCAATGGCCGATCTGCGGGCGCGGGGAGCAAGACTCCTCGCGCCCGTTCCCTTTTGTGCGCAAGTGCGGCATAAGACGCTGCAGCGCATCATGGAGGTGAGAACAGCCCCATGCGCTGCCCCGCCGCCATGCCCCTGTCGCACGCAAGGACACCAGAGCTGAAACCGCTGCCGGATCAAGTGTTGAGGCGCACACCATCAAGAGTGCGTCCCGCCAGTTCGGGAACATGCTGCCACACGAATCCCGGCCACGAAGCCGGGACGAAGCTGTAAGCAGGAGATACGATGCCCCGCAACGCACAGGTCATGATTGCCGCCTCGCTGGCGTTCTTCTTCGTGACGGCCACGACCTTCACCTCGCTGGGCTATGTCCTCTACATCATGGTCGACCAGCTCGACTGGTCGGCTGCGGCTGCGGGCTTCAGCTTTGCCCTGCTGGGCCTTGCCTGCGGGCTCGCCAGCCCGCTGCCCCCATACCTGATGAAGACCATTGGGACGCGTCTGACGATGGTCCTGGGCGCGCTCGTGCTGGCGGGTGGCTTCGCGATGGCCTCGGTCATCAACGACCTCAATTTCTTCTTCGTCGCGACCTCGCTGATGGGGGCCGGCTTCACTCTGCTCGCGCCGTCGCCTGCGGTCTATCTCCTCGCCAACTGGTTTCCGCGCACCTCCAGCCGAATGATCGGGTTCTACTTCATGGTGGGCTCCTCGGGCGGGATCGCGGGCCCCCTCATCGTCAGCGCCATTGCCGGGGCGACCGGAGACTGGCGCCTGCACTGGATGGTCATGGCGGTCGCCGCCGCCGTCCTTGGCCTCATCTGCTTTGTCTGCATCCGCGACACCGAGGCCGCCACCACAACCGAAACGCAGGAAGACACCGAGGCCAGCGGCACCATCGCGGACAGCGGGTACACCGTGCGCCAGGCGCTCCTGACGCGCACCTTCCTCATCCTCGCGGTGATCCTCACCGTCGTGCAGACGGTCGTCACCGCGACCCACTCGCTGCTGGTCGCGCACATTGCCAATCTGGGCCATGGCGCTGCGCCGGGCGCCATCGCGATGAGCCTCCTGGCCTTTGCTGGAACGGGCACCAAGGGCGTGACCGGCGCCATCTGCGAGCGGGTCTCGCCGCGCCTGATCCTGATCGGCGGCCTTGTCCTCCAGGCGCTTGCCATGGCGCTCCTCTCCTATGCGCCGGGCGTAGCCATCGCCATTGCCGCGGCCATCGTGTTCGGCGCGGGCTGGGGCATGGCCTGGCTTTCGGGGCATATCCTGCTTCTGCGCTACTTCGGCGCGCGCCTTGCGGGCACGATGACCGCGATGGTGACGACCGCCTCCACATTCGCCGTCTTCGGCCCCATCGGCGCAGGCCGCGTGGCTGACGTTACTGGCACCTACGCGCCTGCCATCGTGGTCTTTTCCGGGCTCCTGCTCGCAGCGGCGATCATCGCGTTGCTCTTCCTCAAGGCCCCGCGCCCACTGGGCTCAGCCCAAAGCGAAGACACCCCGGATGCGCCCGCACTCAAGCTGGAACCCGCCGAATAAGGCGCTTCCCCGACGCGCACCGGCGTCCAGGATCACATTTGCCAAGAATGAGGGCGCGCTGGGCAAAGCCTGCGCGCCCTTGCCTTTCTAGTCTCCCTCGTATCGGCCCGGCGCCCTCGTGCGCCAGACGAAGGCCGCACCAGACCACAACGACGGGAACAGGCACGCATGACACTCCTCACCGACCAGTTCTTCGACAGCCTCGCCAGCTCGAAGCTGGATACGCTGGAGGCCGAGACCCTGCCGCGCGAATGCTACGCGAGCGAGGAATTCCACGACTTCGAGATGGAAGCCGTCTTCGCCCACGAATGGCTCTGCGTCGGGCGCGCGGAATGGCTGGAGGAGCCGGGCGACTTCTTCACCGTCAGCCGCGCCGACGAACCGATGATCGTGTGCAAGACCCGCGACGGCACGATCAAGGCGCTCTCCTCGGTCTGCCAGCACCGCGCCATGCTGGTCGCCGAAGGCCATGGCAACACCCGCGCCTTCGTGTGCCCCTACCACCACTGGACCTATGACCTCGACGGCACGCTGGTCGGCGCGCCCGCGATGAGCCGGACCTGCAACTTCGACAAGAAGGCCGCCTCGCTGCCCGAAATCCGCATGGAGATCTGGCACGGCTTCATCTTCGTGAACCTCGATCCCGAAGCCGAGCCGCTCACCCCGCGCCTGGCTGGGCTGGAGGATGTCGTGGCCAACTACGACTTCGCCTCGCTGCGCGGCCCCCGGCCCGAAGAGCCGACCGTGTTCCCCTGGAACTGGAAGGTCATGCTGGAGAACAACAACGACGGCTACCACGCCAGCCGTCTCCATGCCGGGCCCCTCCACGACTTCATCCCGAGCGGCCTTGCGACCTTCCCCGAAGTGCCAGCCGACAGCGCAGGCTACTATCGCCTCAACGGCACGCTCCACAAGAACGCCGGGTTCAACGCGACGCAGAAGTCGATCTTCCCGGTCTTCCCCAAGCTGACCGAGGAGGAGCAGAACCGCCTGCTCTTCGTGAACCTGCCGCCCAGCCTCAGCCTGGTCGTGCTGAACGACAGCGTCATCTACCTCATCATGGACCCCAAGTCCGCGAACTCGCACGCACTCACCATCGGCACGCTGATGGCGCCCGAGGCGATGGAGGACCCGCTTTACGACCTCAAGGTCAAGATGACCGACGAGGCGGTGGAGCGCATCGTCGCGCAGGACTTCCACGTCGACGAGCTCGTCCAGCAGGGGCTGCGCTCACGCCATGCACCGCGCGGCCGCTATTCCTGGCAGGAAGGCGCCCAGCGGCTCCTCAACGTCTGGCTGGTCGATCGCTACTGGGCCGAATGGGACCGCCGCCGCGGCCCTTCCGCACCCGTCACCCGCCTTCGTGCCGGTTCGTCCGGCTGAACCTGATCCTTCACTGGATACCCTCCCAACTTTGCGGCGTCCGGCCTGTCCGGGCGCCGTTTTCTTTGCGGACCCAAACAGGCTCCGGTCGCTGCCGATCAAGCTTTCGTGCGTGCCCGCTCCAGCCTTCATGCACCCCCTCTGGCTACCCACAAGGCCAAGACATGCCAGCCAAGGGGAGCATACCGGCACATGACCAACAGCCTCATCTTCTTCGACATTCCCAGCGACGATCCCGATGCGGCGGGCAAGTTCTACGCCGAGGTCTTCGGGTGGGAGGACGATCCGCGCCTGGGCGGTGCGTACCACCGCATGGTTCCGGGCGGTTTCTTCGCCAACAAGGACGGTTCGGACAGCGAGATCGGGCACCTGCACATGGGCATCGGCAAGGTCTCCAACATGCGCCCCCATCCCGATCCCGAGGGCATCGAGCCGCGCACGATGAGCAGCGGTGGCCGCGGCCCGCGCATCTGGATCCTGATCGACGACGACGACACGCCCGAGCGCATCCTCGCCACCGCCGAGAAGCTGGGCGCGACGGTCCTGTGGCGCAACCACTACTGGGCCGAGTTCAACGGCCTCAACCACTGCTTCGTGGACCCCTGGGGCAACCACATCATGCTCTGGGGCAAGGCCGGCAATCCGCCCAAGGTGCCCGAGGACTATACCCGCGAATAAGCGGGACGCAGGAGGACCTGCCTTCCGGCCCGAAAGCTGCGCGACAAGTTCTTGTGCGCCGCGATCCAAGACCGGGAGGCAGCCTGCGCCATAGCGTCCAAGCACGCCCCCAGACCCACGACGACACGACAAGGGGGCCGCCAGGTCCAAGGAGAGCCAAGAGCAATGAGCCGACTTCCCATCGTCTTCTTCGGGCACGGCAGCCCGATGGTCGCGCTGGAAAAGAGCGACGTGACCCGCCAGTGGAAGGCCATGGGCGAGCGCATTGGCAAGCCCCGCGCAATCCTGTGCATCTCGGCCCACTGGCAGACGCGCGGTACCGCCGTCACGGCCATGGCCCAGCCGCGCACCATCCATGACTTCGGTGCCTTTCCGCAGGCGCTCTTCGACGTGCAGTACCCCGCGCCCGGCGATCCCGCACTTGCCCAGCGCGTGCGCGAACTGCTCGCGCCCATGGATGTGAAGATGGACGCCAACTGGGGACTCGACCACGGCACCTGGACCGTCCTCGTCCATGCTTACCCCGAAGCCGACGTGCCGGTGATCCAGCTCTCGATGGACCTGGCCAAGACGCCGCAGCAGCACTGGGAGATCGGCCGTGCGCTGCGCCCCTTGCGCGACGAGGGCGTGCTCATCATGGCCACCGGCAACATCGTCCACAACCTGCCCGCGATGGACTGGGCCAATCCGATGGCCGAGCCCTACCCCTGGGCCACCCTCTTCAACGACACGATGTGCCAGGCAGTCGAAAACGACGATCCGCAGGTCGTGATCGACTACCAGCAACTGGGCGATGCGGCGCGCTATTCGGTGCCCTCCTCGGACCACTTCCTGCCGCTGCTCTATTTCCTGGGTGCCCGGCATGAAGGGGAAGACGCCACTTTCGCGCCCCACTTCATCCAGCACAAATCGCTTTCCATGACGAGCGTGCTGATCGGCGCGGACTGATCCGTCCCGCCGCATCCTGCACCTCGCGCACTCCCCCTTTCTACGCCCACAGGAGTTTCGATGGCCCTCATCAACCCCAAGTCCCAAGCCGCGCGCGCGACCGCGATGCCCGGCGCCCTGCACCACCTCAAGGCCACGCCCGAGACCGTGCACTGGGGCTATTTCTCGCCCGAGATCAAGCCGGTGCTGCGCGTGAAGAGCGGGGACCTCATCCACGGCGAGGCCATCACCCACCACGCTGGCGATGATCCCGACCTGATGTTCGACGAGAACATCAAGCGCATCTTCACCGAGATCGATCCCTCCACCCGCGCGCCCGGCTGCCACATCATGACCGGCCCGATCTACATCGAGGACGCAGAACCGGGCGACATGCTGGAAGTGCGCTACTTCGAGATGAAGCCGCGCCACAACTACGGCTCGAACCTTCAGGCCAACTGGGGCCACCTCTACAAGGAGTTCGACGAGACCGAGCGCGTGACGATCTACAAGCTCGATCCCAACGCGATGACGGCCTCGGCGCTCTACGCCTACGATGTCGAGGGCGTCTACACGACGCCCGGACGCATCACGCATTGCCCGACCTGCGACCGCTCCGAAGCCCTTCCCGGCATCACCATTCCGGCCCGTCCGCATCTGGGCACCGCGGGCGTCGCGCCCGCCGTCAACGAACCGGTCAGCACGATCCCGCCCGGCCTTCACGGCGGCAACATCGACAACTGGCGCATTGGCGCAGGTGCCAAGATGTACTACCCGGTGCAGGTCAAGGGCGGCCTCTTCTCGATCGGCGATCCCCATGTCAGTCAGGGCGACGGCGAGATCAGCGGCACGGCGATCGAAAGCTCGCTCGACGTCCTCTTCCAGATCATCCTGCGCAAGGACTTCTCGTTCCCCTCGCCCCTTCTGGAAACGCCCGACTACTGGATCGTCCACGGCTTTGGCGAGGATCTCGACGCGGCCATGAAGGGCGCCTCGCTCGACATGATGCACCTTCTGACCGAGCATCAGGGCCTCTCGCGCCACGACAGCTACTCGCTGATGAGCGTCGCCTCCGACTTCGGCGTGACGCAGGTGGTGGACGGCACGCAGGGCATCCACTGCCGCATCGAACGGCGGATCTTCCCCGAAAAGGGCACCTTCACCGATCCTGAATGACATACCGCTTGCGGGCGACCGCAAGGCGAGGCCGGACCGGAAAACCTCCTCTTTCCGGTCCGGCCTCGCGCCTCTTCACCGACCGCGCTAGAGAGACGGGCCAGGCCCCGACGGAGAATGACCATGAGCTATGAAACGATCGACGTGCGGCCGGTAACCAAGCGGATCGGCGCGGAGATCTTCGGGGTCGACCTGACGAAGCCGCTCGGCAACCAGACCTACGCCGAGATCCGCGAAGCCCTTCTGAAGCACCAGGTCGTGTTCTTCCGCGAGCAGGAGATCGACCACGAGGCGCACCTCGCCTTCGGCCAGGCCTTCGGGAAGTTCCACACGCACTCGGCGGTAAAGGGCCTGCCCGACCACCCGCACATCGTGCAGATCCACGCCGATGCCGACAGCAAGTACATCGCGGGCGACAACTGGCATTCCGATCTCTCGTGCGATCCCGAACCGCCGATGGGCTCGATCCTCTACATGCACACCATGCCCGAGGACGGCGGCGACACGCTGTTTTCCAGCATGACCGCGGCCTACGAGGCTCTGTCCGAGCCGATGAAGCGCTTCCTCGAACCGCTGACCGCGGTTCACGATGCGAACCCAGTCTACAAGGCGATCTTCCCGGACATCGACAAGCAGTACGAGTGCAACACGCACCCGGTCATCCGCACTCATCCGGAAACGGGCCGCAAGCTGCTCTTCGTGAACTCCTCCTACACCACGAAGATCAACGAGTTGTCCAAGACCGAAAGCGATGCGGTCCTCAAGTGCCTCTACGAGCACGTGAAGGACCCCAATTTCCAGGTCCGCTTCCGCTGGCGCCCGCACTCCATCGCCTTCTGGGACAACCGCTGCACCCAGCACTTCGCGGTGTGGGACTACTTCCCCGAAACGCGCTCGGGCTACCGCGTGACCATCGCGGGTGATCGCCCATTCTGAGACATGCCCTGCTGGCGCTGGCAGCCTGTGCCCTGGCCATGCTGCCCGCCGCACTCGAGGCGAAGGCCGATCCCAGCGCCGTGCGGGAGGCCCTCGAAGCCGAACTCAAGGCTCTGGTCGCAGACGGCAGCCTGCCCCAGGCGCTGGTCCTCATCAGCCAGGACGATACCCCGCTGATCGAAATCGCCGCCGGCTACAGCGATATCGCGACGAAAACCCCGATCCGGCGCGATGCGCTGTTCCGGCTCTACTCGATGTCGAAGCCGATCACGACCCTCGCCACCCTCCAGCTGGTCGAGCAGGGCCGGTTTGCCCTCGACACGCCGGTGGGCGATTTCCTTCCCGAACTTGCCGACCTCAAGGTCTGGGATGGCAGCGCGGCCTATCCTCCACGCACACTGGACACGACGCGTCCCGTCACGATTCTCGACCTCCTGACCCACACCTCGGGCATCACCTACGAATTCATGGGCGCATCGCCCGTTCACCGCTTCTACCGGGAACATGGCGTAGGCCGGACAACGCAGGCGACCAGTGGCAAGGCACAGGCCGAGCCAGCGCATGATCTTGGGGAACTGGTCGCGCGCCTGGGAACGGCACCTCTGCTGCATCAGCCCGGAGAGCCATTCAGCTACGGCTTTTCCACCACGGTTCTGGGCGCAGTCATCGAGAAGGTCTCGGGCCAGAGCCTCGATGCCTATCTGAAGGCGCATATCTTTGCCCCGCTCCAGATGACCGACACGACGTTCGTCGTCAGCGACGCGCAGGCCCGGCGCCTTGTCACCGGATACCGAGCGAGCCCTGGCGGTCTCGTCGCCGTCGACGCCCCTGCGACCTCGGAATACCGCGATCCCAAGCGCTTGCGCGATGGCGGCGGCGCCCTCGCCGGAACACTCGAGGACTACCGCCACTTCGCCGAAATGCTGGCGCACAAGGGCGTTTGGCAGGGGAAACGCGTACTTTCCGAGGCCAGCGTGAACCTCATCTTTTCGCCCCGACTGCGCACCGGAGGCGGCGAACATCTGGACAGCCCCTTCGGCCTCGGCCTTGCCATCGGCGATGCCGGAACCGAGGCGCGCGGGGGGCTTCCGATCGGTGCAGGCAGTTGGTCGGGATCGGCCAACACCTACTTCTTCGTCGATCCTCTCCACGATATCGTCGCGATACTGATGACCAACGAACTGACGCCGGGCCCCTTCGAAGCGCGCACCTGGCGCTTGCGCGAAGCGATCAACCGCGCCGCACTGGCTGTGGCCGAGCGCTAGCGTGACCGCGTCCAACGCGAATGCTTTGCGCGAGCGCAACGACGCCAGGCTGGAAAACCACTAAAGGCCCCTGATGCACAGCCACGCCACGACAGGTTCACGATGAGCACGACCGCCCCCGCCTCACCCGAGACACCTTCCCTCTCACCGCTGCGGCTGCGTCTCATCATGGCGCTGGTCACCGGCGCCCTGTTCATGGAGATCCTCGACGCCTCCATCATCATCACCGCACTGCCGCGCATGGCGCGCAATTTCGGGACGAGCGCGGTGGGGCTCAACATCGGCGTAACCGCCTATATCCTGACCCTTGGCATCCTCATTCCGGCAAGTGGCTGGGTGGCTGAACGCTTCGGGGCGCGGCGTATCTTCGCCATCGCCATCGGTCTCTTCACCCTCGCCTCGGCGCTGTGCGGACAGGCATCCTCCCTGACCGAGTTCGTCGCCCTGCGCGTGTTCCAGGGGGCAGCGGGCGCGATGATGGTGCCGGTCGGCCAGGTCATCGTCCTGACCTGCACGCCGCGCGACAAGCTGATGGTGGCGATGTCCAACCTGATCTGGCCCGCACTCATCGCGCCGGTGGTCGGACCGCCTGTGGGTGGTTTCATCACCGAGCACCTGGGCTGGAGCTGGATCTTCTATCTCAACGTGCCGCTCGGCCTCATCGGCCTTGTGGGTGCCTGGGCACTCGTGCCCGAGAGCGCCCGCCCGGCAGAAAGCCGCCGCTTCGACTGGGCCGGATTTGCGATCACCGCACTCGGCACCTTCGGCCTCCTGGCCGGACTCGAACTCATGGGGGCGACCGGAAGCCTGGCGGCGCTGGCGCTCGTCGCGCTCGGGCTGGCCTTCCTGGTCCTCGCGCTCCGGCACATGGCCCGCGTGCCCACACCCATGGTCCGGCTCGACAATTTCGCGATCCCGACCTTCCGCGCCACCATCCGGGGCGGCTCGCTCTCGCGCATCGGGGTCGCCGCCGCGCCCTTCCTCGTGCCGTTGCTGCTGCAGGTTGGCCTGGGCTACAGCCCGTCCGAGGCGGGCCTGATCCTGATCGCGCTCTTTGCGGGCAACCTCGCCATGAAGTCGGTAACGACGCCGGTCCTGCGCACCTTCGGCTATCGCCGCGTGCTCATCGGCTCCTCGCTCGCCAGCTTTGCCGGGATCGCCGGCGGCGCGCTGCTCGCACCGGGAACCCCCGTCACGCTGATCTGCGCCTTTCTGTTCTTCTCAGGCATGACCCGCTCGATGCACTTCACGACGCTGGGAACGATGGCCTTCTCGGACATTCCCAAGCCGCAGATGAGCGATGCGACGAGCCTGTTCAACACCTCGATCCAGCTGATGATGGCCAGCGGCATCGCGCTCTCCGCCCTCGCGGTGAAGCTAGGGGATGCGCTCGGCACCGGCGCGCCCGACATGCCCTACCGCCTCGCCTTCCTGCCACTCAGCCTGCTGTGTCTTGCCACGCTGATCGAAGCGCTACGCCTGCCGCGCGATGCGGGCGACAGTTTCGTCGGCCGTAAGTCGCAGGCCTGAGCTTGCCTTAGCCCTTTGCCCAGGCGCGCCGCGCACGGCGCGCGCTCCAGCTCCACACCGGGACAGGCGAGCCTGCCAGAAGCAGCACGATCAGAAATTCGAGCGGACGTCGAAACAGCGCATCGAACCCGGCGAAGCCTACGATGACGAGGATCGCAAAGAGAATGACGAACGTGAAGAGAAGGGCGAGGAGAACGAACGCCCCGGCAGCAAGTTTGGAAGGCATGGGCGGCCGCTAGCACAGGGTTTTGAGAGCTGCCAGCGGGCGAATTGCCCCAGAGCAGGAAGAACATGTCCGAGGGCCATCGCCCTCGGGCTCCCAAAATTGTCGACCTCACGTTGCTCGCGCTCCCCTGGCTGCAAAAGGCAACGTCGCCCATTCTTGGGGTCAAGGGGTAATAACCCCTTGAAAAATATCTTCCTGCTCAACTCGTGAAGAGCGCCTTTCGGATCACCGCGTGAACGCCATAGTTGCCGTTCACGACCTGGCTCACCCCGAAATCGACGCCGACCGAGAGCAGCGAGATTGCTTCGTCCTCGGAAAGCTGCTTGGCCGTCATCAGGAAGCGGCGCGCCTTGCGAAAGGCATCGCGCATCGCCTCGTCGAGCGAGGACTTCTTGTAGACCTCGCTCTGCGCGTCCGCGCCCAGTTCCTTGAGGTAATCCGGGTGCGAAAAGCCCATGATAACCCACTCGGTCTCGGTCTCGATCAGCGGGTAATCGACATCGCGCAGCTGCTCCATGACGCCTTGCGCCTTGTGGTGCACGACCTGGATCAGCGCGGTCATCGAGCATTCAATGGCCGTGCCACATAGCTCGCTGTCGCCTTGCGAGGCGTGCGGATCGCCCAGCGAAAGAAGCCCGCCCTCGACCTGGACCGGCAGGAACACGCGCGCGCCCGGCCCCGTTCGCCAGTTGTCGAGATTGCCGCCGAAGCTGGACGGCGGCACGGAATCGACAAGGCCGTTGTGGTTGGGCGCCACTGCGATCACGCCGAAGTGTGGCCGGATCGGGATCTCGACATTGCGCAGCACATCGAAGTTCTTTTCGATCGTCGCCGGATCGACCGGCACGCCCGGATAATCGTAGCGCGGGTGCACGACACCGGCCGGGTCGGTCTGCTCGGTCCAGCGGTAGGAATAGACCGCGTGGGCCGTGGGCGGACGCATGCCGCCTGCCTCCACCTCGTAGATGGTGATGACCTCGCGCTGCTTGGGCTCGGTCAGGAGGTCATGATAGTGAAAGCCCCAGTAGGTCGCCGCATTCGAGCCGAAGGACTTGCCCGCAAAGCGCGGATTCCCGCTGGGCCGGGGCTTCAGATCGAGGATGCGCACCTCGATGAGATCTCCCGGCATCGCGCCTTCGATGGCGATGGGACCCGTGCAGATATGGACGCCGAAACCCTCGCCAGGACCACGCCCGAGCGCCGAGGCGTCCATCGGACCGGCCCCGCGCCGGTTGACCGACTTGCCCTGCGCGTCCCAGTGGAACACGCTTTCCGCACCGCCATCGCCTTCAACCATGCGCTCGGCATCGTCGTTGGCGTGGTGGGTCAGCGTCTCGATGGTCACGAAATCGCCCGAGCGGATGGAGAGCGCCGGTTTCAAATCCCTGCTGAGAAAGCCCCAGTGCACCGTCTCGGGCGAGGCAGGCAGGTGGTGATGGCGCACCTGCTCCCCCTCGAGATGCGGACTGTAGGGCGCGCCAACCTTCGGGCCGCCTTGCACGGCCTCCGCCGTGTCCGGCGCTTCCGCATCGGTGGCATCTTCGCTCTCGACAGGTTCGTTCTCGGCCTTGGCGGCGGGCGTCTCGCCGCGTGCAGGTTTGCCGCGGCGCAAGAGTTCGACCGCCTCGTTTTCCTGGGGCTGGCCCTTGCGGTACTCGCGCGGCGAGATGCCGTACTGCTCGCGAAAGGCCCGGCTGAACGAGGCGGAATCGTTGAAGCCCCATTCGAACAGGATGTCCGAGATAGATTTCTGAACGTGCAGCGGGCTGCGCAAGTCGAGGCGGCAGCGCTCCAGCCTTCGCACCTTCACGTAATGGCCAAAACTGTCGTTGATCGATTCGAACAGCTTCTGAAGGTAGCGCGGCGAGATGCCATGCTCGGCCGCGACCTGCTGGTAGTTGAGGTCCGGGTCGGACAGGCGGATCTCGATGGTCTGGAAGATCCGCTCCAGGAGCGCCGCGCGCATGCCCGCAGCGCCGCCCAGCGCCTTGGGCGGCGCATTGTCGAGCAGGCTGGTAACGAGGAACTCGGGGAACGCAAGTTCCACCGGCCGGGCCTGATCGGTGGTGATCTCGTTGATGGTATCGGCCAGCGAGCGCAGCATACCGGCAAAGACGCGCGCAGTGCCCGTGTCGGTCGCGATCTGGCGCGGCGCGGCACCGACCGGGGTCTTGAGGCGCGCGGTCAGTTCGCTGTGGGGCACCTGCACGATGAGCGTGCGGTTGTCGCCTGCAAAGGAGAGCTGGACGGGCACATCGCCCTGCCCGCAGATCAGTTCGCCATCGGAGAGGCGCAATTCCTGCTTGGCATCGCGCATCGTCGCGCTGCCATCGAGCAGCAGCGCCACCCAGTAGGTCTGGGGCTGATCGCGAAAGTCGATGGTCCAGGTCTGCTGGGTCCCGGTGACACGAATGAAACTGATGCCCGTGCTCGACTTGAACTGGATCAGTTCCCCATAGAGCGTCGCCTCGTCAGCCTCGTCGAGCGTCAGCGAAAGCCGTTTCAAGGCAAAGCGCCAGGCATCGCGGCGCTGTTCCTTGGGATAGACATTTGTCGTTATACGCAAGGAATTTCCACCCGTTATCCTGCTCTCTCAACGGGGGCGGCCGAAGCCTTGGCTCCGCCCTCATCCGCCACCGCGCTCGCATGCGCTAGCGCGCCCTTCCCATTACGGCAAGTACCCAGACAAAAGCGCTGGGTTCAGCTCTCGAACGGGGTCTCGGCGCTGCCATAGACGCTGGTGGGACCATCGTCGCCCGGCGCCTCGCCCCGCCCGCAGACAGCGAGCATGGTGAGCGCGTAGACGAGCGCGCTCGAGGCCATGTCCGCAGGGGTCGGGCGCCAGCGCGGCATACCGGTCGTCACCGCCGGAATACGGTGCATGTTGAAGACGTTATGGTCGCGCCACATGCTCGAATAGACCGGATGGGCCACCTCCAGCGGCGCGCCGCGCGCCAGCCGGGTCGCGGCATCGACGGCACCAGTGAGAGCAGCGACTTCGCGCTCGGCGGCCTCGAAACCGTGGCGCACGACGACCGGCTCGACATCGAAACTCTCGACATCGACGCTGCGCATGGCCGCCGTGATCCCGTGCATGGCCTCGGCCGCCTTCTGACGCGGGTTGAGGCCGACCTCGATGTAGAGCGCGCAGATCTCGGTGCCCGCACCGAAGTCGGTGGGCATGCCGCCGCGCACCGAGGCGATCTGCACCTTGGGCGCGACCTCGCCGCTCGCCGTGCGCAGGACCGAGTTCGCCTCCCATGTCAGGCCCCAGGCGTGAAGCGCCTCGATCACCGGGCCAAGCCGATAGATCGGGTTGGGGTGGGCCGTGGCCAGGCGCGGCGCCTCCAGGATCGGGGTGAACATGCCCTGCCCGTAGATGCGCACGCGAAAGACCGCATAGCCCGAGCCCTGCCAGGTGAGGCCGAAGTCGGTGCCTTCCGCCGCAATGGCGTAATCGGGCGCAACGCCGCCGTGGTGGAACAGGTAATGGGCGCCGATGTCCTTGCCCATGTAGTCGATGCCGGAAAATTCCTCGATCGGTTCTGGTCCGATCTCGCCCGGGCACGCGGTCAGCCAGGTCTTTCCAGCGAGGCCAATGCCCGCTTTCTTGAGCGCCTTCGCCGCGATCAGGAAGCAGGACATCGGGCCCCGGTCGTTGGAGATGGGAAAGCCGCGCAGGCGCCCCTCCTCGTCGAGCCAGCACTTCGTCCACTCAGGGTCGGCCATCGTGCTCTCGCGGTAGCGGAAGCGGTCCTGCTCGGCGATGCCGCTCGGGCTCTCGGTGTCGAGGTGCGCGGTGAAGAGCAGGTTCGCGCCCGGCGCGGTGCCGCCGTATTCGCCGATCACGTTGGGTCGTTCGGGCACGGCGCCGACCTTGCGCGGCTTGAAGCCCTCACGGCCCATCCAGTCGTGGACGAACTCGGCCGCGGCCAGTTCCTCGCGTGAGCGGCTGGGGATGTTGCCCAGTTCCAGCGCCAGCGCGACCAGTTCGTCGGTGTCGATCGCGGCGGCAATCGCCTCGCGCTCCTCCTCGCTCACCGCGTAAGGCGCGGCGGCAGGATCGGCGAAAGCGGGGGCACAGGCAGGAATATCGGCCACGAAAGGGTCCTCGTTTGTCGAATGTTACCGGAAAGGCAGGCGTCAGTGGGATGGCACGGGCATGGCGTCCGGGGAAGTGCCCTCTACCTCGCCATAGCGCGGCAGCAGCAGGAGCAGCACCGCGCCGCCCGCAAGCGCCGCGCCCACGCCCAGAAGCGCCGGGCGGTAGGAATGGACGTTGTCGAAGACAAGGTCGAGCAGGATCGGGGTGATGCCTTGTGCCGCGATCACGGCCGAGTACATGGCCCCGATGATCGAGCCGAAGTGGCGCACCCCGAAATAGCGCGCAATGTAATAGGGCAGAGCGCCGTACTGTGCGCCCATGCCCACGCCCAGCAGCAGTCCGGCGAAGAGCAGCACCGGTGTTCCCACGCCGAATTCCAGGAGCGCGAGGCCGCCGATGGCAAGGCCGTACATCGGCACAGCCACGCGCGGCGTCTGGATCTTGTCCATGATCCGCCCGGTCACGACCTGCCAGCCCGATGTCGCGAGCGCAAAGACGCTGACCACCGCAGTGCCCGTCGCGACAGAAACACCCCGGTCCCCCAGAATCGGCACAACGTGGCTAAAGATTGCGGTGGTCCCGCCAGCCCCGGCCGCAACGGCCAGGAGAACCAGCCAGAATGCGGGAAGCCTGGCAGCCTCGGCCAGCGTCAGACCGTCGCGCGGGGCCTCTTCCTGCGCCGCGCTCGCGCTTGCAGCCCGGTCCCGCAGGAACAGCACGAGGAGCGGGAAGGCCAGCAGCAGCACGAAGGCGGCGATGCCCAGATACCCCGCGCGCCAGCCCCAGGCGCCGACGAGAACAGCGGCCAGCACCGGCATGATGACCGATCCGATCCCGCAGCCCCCGCCCGCACTAATGCCCAGCGCGGTGCCCCGGTTGCTCTCGAACCAGTCCGCCACGACCTTCTGGTAGATCGGCGTTCCCGCCATCGCGCTGAAGATCGAGAGTACGGCAAAGGTCGCGTAGAACTGGATCAGGCTGCCGCTCGTCAGCGCCAGCGCGGCGATGGAGAGAGCCAGTCCGACCACACCCGTCAGCAGGGTACGGCGCGCGCCGTGCGCGTCGACATGGCGCCCGATGATCGGGTAACTGACCGCGCCCACGACCGCGAGAATGCCAAGCACGCCCGAAATGCTCGCGCGCGACCATCCAAAGGTCTCGGACAAGGGCACCAGAAACAGGCCGAAGACGGCGTGAACCGCAGGCGTCACGCTGACCGCATTGCCCAGCGTGCAGGCGAACAGGACAGGTGTGCGTCCCGCTACGGCGGAGGGATCTCGCGGGGTCATCGGCAAGCACCTTTCCTGAAAATGTCTCGGGAGGCCGACCGGGCGTGCATCTGTGCAAGGCCCGGCCCGCCGCGCATCAGGCCAGCGCCTCGTGCACGGCCGCGCTCGTTGTCAGAAGACCGATATTCTGCGCCAGGACGTCGAGCGTGCTGGCGTGCAAATGCTCTTCGTAAGCCACGCAGGCATCGCTCACGAGGAACACGTTGTAGCCCTTGTGAAAGGCCGTGCGCGCGCTGCTGTCGACGCAGCACTCGGTGGTCATGCCGCTCATCAGCAGCGTGTCGATGCCGCGGGCGCGCAGCTGTGCATCGAGATCGGTTCCGTGGAAGCTGTCGAAGAGCAGCTTCTCGATCTCGATGTCGCCCTCTTGCGGAGCCACGCGGTAATAGTCCGCACCGCCGCCCTCGCCCCGGCAGATCGCCTCACCGCCCGGCATGCCGCGCCGGACCATCAGGGTCTTGAGCGCACCGCTGTCGGTTTCAGGCCGCGTCACCACGCGCATGAAGGCAACCGTGCCGCCTGCATGGCGTAGGTCCGCGATCAGATCCTCGATCCGATCGATGGTCGTCTCGATCGGCGCGAAGTCGTTGCAGAACGTGCCTGCTACGCCTTCGGGCGAGGCAAAATCGACCTGGATGTCGACAACGACGAGCGCCGTCTTTGCCGGATCGATCATGCCTGCAAGATCAGCGCCCGCAACGTGGGGCAGATCGGCCACTTCAGGCATTCTGGCCGACCGCGATCTTGCCTGGGAAGCGCTCTCGCAGGAGAGGCAGGACTTCCTTGCCGAACTTGGGGATCCCGGTGACGTAGTCGTCAAAGATCAGCATCAGGCCATCGGTCCCGGCCACCTCGAACAGCTCGGTCAGCTGCGCCGCGACCGTTTCCGAAGAACCCGCGATGTGCGCCGACATGAAGCTGGAGCGCGCCTTGCGGGTGAAGTCGTTTTCCTTGCCGATCTCATTATCGAGGAACCCGTAGGCGCGCATCATGCCTTCCAGCGCGCCTTCGTCGAACCCGTCGGCGTAGTGCTTTGCCTTGGCCTGTGCCTCCTCGTCGGTTTCGCCCAGCACGATGGTCATCATCGAATAGGTGCGCACGAAGCGCCCGATGCTGGCGGCGTCCTCCTTGGCGTCCTTGCTGGCCTGCGCCAATTGCTCGGCATCGCCGCCCGACAGGAAGATCGCGTCCATTTCCTCCGAGGTGAAACGCATGCCCTTCTTGGACGAGCCCGCGCACACGAGGAAGGGGCGCTTCTGGGGCTTGGGCCAGGACTGGCAGTCCTCAAGCTGGACGTAGTTGCCGTCCATCGTGACCGAATCCTCGGCCCACAGACGCTTGATCGCGGTGACCCACTCCTTGGCGAGATCGTACCGCGCGTCGTGGTCCACGCCTTCGGGCCAGGCGCCCATCTGCGAGAACTCGCCCTTGTAGGAGCCGGTCACGACGTTGAGCCCGGCACGTCCGCCCGAGATCTGGTCGAGCGTGGCGATCATCTTGGCAACCACGCCCGGGTTCTGGAGAAGCGTATGGACCGTGCCCCAGGTCTTCACCCGGCTGGTCGCCTCGGCCAGACCGGCGATGGTCATGACCGAATCGAGCGAGCTGTCCCAGTGGTGCGTTTCGCCGCCGTAGCCGCGGTACTTGGCCATCGCCATGATGAAGTCGAACCCGGCCTCCTCGGCCAGTACGCCGCATTGGCGGCAGTAATCGTAGGAGCCGTCGATCTCGGGCTTGTTCTTCGAGATGATCCAGCCGCCGTTGGCGATCGGCAGGAAAATCCCGAGATCCTTGCCGCCCGTGTCGGAAGGCACGCCGAATTGGGTCGGTTGCAGTTCAGCCATCACTTTGTCCCATCGTCTCTCTCGTGTCTCGCCCCATCAAGGTAGGATGGCGGCCGACCGGTTCTTGATTGGCAGCGCATGTTCTGTTGCCGGTTCGGAAAGCAGATCGGAAACCACCGCGCGCGAGGGCATCGAAGGTGCGGCCCCATGCGAAAGCGTGGAGAGCGCCGCCGCCGCGCAGGCGAAGGGAACCGCCTGTTCGAGCGTGCGCCCCTCGTCAAGCAGCGCGGCCAATGCCCCGCAGAAACAGTCGCCCGCGCCCACCGTATCGACCGGCTGGACCGGGATCGAGGGCACGTGGACCAGACTCCCCTGGCGCACGATCAGCGCGCCAGCCGCGCCCAGCGTCACGATCGCGGCCTGGTCCTCTCGACAGAACAGCGTGCGCGTGCGTGCCGCCAGCGCCGCCATCTCGGCGTCCTCGCCCGGCAACGGCGCGCTGACCTGTGCGGCGGGCGCGTAGACGTCGAGCTCTGGTCGATTGAGGACAAGAATGTCGACGTGCGCAAACAACGCCTTGGCCTCGACCAGGGCGGGTGCAGTGTTGAGGATCCGCAACGCCCCGCTCTCGGCCAGAAGCGAGGACAGCGCCGGGATCGGCACCTCGAGCTGCGAGAGCAGCACCCCGCTCTCCACCGGTGCGCAGCCTTCCAGCCGCGCATTGGCACCCGAGACGACGATGATCTGGTTCTCGCCCAGCGCATCGACCGCGATATAGGCGGTGCCGGTCGCCTCGCCGGGAAGCGTGCGAATACCCGCAACGTCGATGCCTTCCATGGCCAGACGCTGGACCATCCATTTGCCCGAGTCGTCCTCGCCGACCGCGCCCACGAAGTGGACCTGCGCCCCCATGCGGGCCGCGGCCACGCCCTGGTTGGCCCCCTTCCCCCCCGGCAGGCGGGCGGTGGCTTCGGCCAGAACCGTCTCGCCCGGCAGCGGCAGGCGCTGGAGCGAGGTGATGATATCAATGTTGATCGAACCGACGATGTGAACAGCCAAGTGCGCGCCCCGTCCCGTTACCCAAAAAACCTTGCCGAAAATGCCTCGAATGGCATTGCAGCCCCAGTGGTGCAGCATGGGTTGCGCGCGCTGGTCAAGCGTGGGCACGGGCGGTGCGCCCTCGCACAAGATTTGCGGGCGCCAGCGCAAAGAGGATGCACAGGGCCACTACCTAGTCTCGGCGCCAACAAGGAGACCTCAGACATGACGAACTGGCTTATCACGGGCATTGGCGGCGGACTTGGCCGCGAACTGGCGAAAGCCGCCCTCGCGCGCGGGGACACGGTCGTGGGCCTCACCCGCAAGCGCGAGGATGCAGAGCTGACCGCCCTCGCGCCCGAGCGCATGCACATCGTTCAGGTCAATCTCGCCGACGAAGCCTCGGTCGAAGCGGCGGTCGCACGCGCGCAGATCCTGACCGGCGGCATCGACCGGCTCGTCAACAACGCCGGCTATGGCCTTGTCGGGGCGATCGAGGAAGTCTCCATCGAAGAGGCCCGCGCGCTCTTCGAAATCAACGTCTTCGGCGCCCTGCGCATGATCCGCGCCGTGCTGCCTGCGATGCGCGCGCAAAAGCGCGGCCATATCGTCAACGTGACTTCGGTCAGTGGCCACGCGCCCTGGGCCGGAACCGGCATCTACGGGGCCAGCAAGTACGCCCTGGAATGCATCGGCCAGACGCTTGCCCAGGAAGTCGCGCCCATGAACATCGGCGTCACCAACGTCGCGCCGGGCGGCATGCGCACCGAGTTTGCAGGCGGCAACCTCACCATCGCCGCGCGCGACATTGCCGAATACGACGAGGTCGCCCACTTCGCCCGCCGCTCCCTGACCGAGAATGCGGGCTCGGAGGCTGGCGATCCCGCGCGCGCCGCGCAAGCGATCCTGGAAGCGCTCGATGCCCCCGAGCCGCCGTTGCATCTGCTGCTGGGCGAGGATGCGCTGCATTACGCCAGCGACCAGCACGCCCGCGTCGCGCAGGACATGCAGACCTGGGAAACGCTCGCCCGCTCCATCGCCTTCGCCGAGGCCTGATGCACCCGTTCTCCCTGCCCGACTGGGCCGTCGCGCGCGGCCAGGGCCTCAACCGCTTCGACGCGCTCGAACCGGGTGCGACCGCGCTTGTCGTGATCGACATGCAGAGCGCGTTCGTGGGCGAAGGCGAGGTTTTCGGGAAAGCCAGTTCGCGCGCCACGATCCCCGCGATCAACGCGCTGTGCTCCGCCTTTAGAACCCTTGGTGCGCCGGTGATCTGGACGCGCCAGACCGTCAGCGACCGCGCGCCACTGGCCATGCCCAGTTGG
The DNA here is from genome assembly GCF_022818885.1 of Novosphingobium mangrovi. NCBI lineage: Bacteria > Pseudomonadati > Pseudomonadota > Alphaproteobacteria > Sphingomonadales > Sphingomonadaceae > Novosphingobium > Novosphingobium mangrovi. Next base: position 99,400 of record NZ_JALHAT010000010.1, read on the forward strand.
CAGTACGATCTCACCGATCCCGAGGTCGCCCGTGCGGTCGAGGCCTTGCGCCCCGGAAGTTCCTCCCACGCGCTGCATCCCGCGATGGACTTTCACGAGGGCGACGTCCGTCTCGACAAGTATCGCTACGGGGCCTTCTCGTGCCCGGATGGCCAGCTTGCCCGGGCTCTGGCGCGGCGGGGGATCGAGATGGTGGTGCTGGTCGGCACGCTCACCAATGTCTGCGTGGAATCGAGCGCGCGCGAAGCCAACATGCGCGGTTACAAGGTGCTCGTCGTCGCCGATGCCTGCTCGGCCGTGACAGATGCCGAGCAGGACGCCACGCTCCTCAACCTGCGGCTCAACTTCGCCGACGTGAAGAGCTGCGCACAGGTCCTGGAAATGACGAAGGGCGCCGCTCCTTGAGGAACGGCGCCCTTCCGGTTGGGACCTCTCTATCCGGCGTTCACTCGATGACGCGCGGGACGGACATGCCGTAGATGTCGAAATGGGCTTCGGGATGCTCGGGCGCGCCGTCGCGGGGAGCCGAGCGGACCTGAACGACACCGTTCTTGCCGAACCCATCGACGACCGGACGCCCGGCATCGCGGCTCAGCCACAGGCGCAGCAGGTGGCGGCGGCGCTGCGGTTCGGGATAGTCCCAGAACGTCGTGCGCGCGTGAAGTGCGGCGTAGTTCGAGAGCCACTGGATGTCGCCGGGACGGAAATCCATCTCGATGGCCATGCCCTCTTCGTAGGTGATCGTGTCGAAGAGTTCGAGCACCTCGATCTGCTCCGGCGTCAGCTTGGGCACGCCCTCGTACTCCTGCGCGGTCAGGATGTAGAGCGAGCCCGCGTACATCGAGAACACGCCATCGACCAGGCTGACGATGGGCGAGGTGTAGGTATCGGCGGGTGCGCTGTGGTCCTGCTTGCGCCAGTCCCAGTGGAACGGCTCGAGCAGCAGCGGGGCCAGATCGGGACGGCGCTTCAGGATCTCGTTGTAGATCTGCGCGCCCGAGACGAGGCACGAGGCGCCCCCTTCCTTGGCCGGGCGCAGGCACATCAGCGAAACGATGTCCGAGCTATCCGAGTGGTAGACCAGCTTGTCACGCACCTTGGCCGAAAGGGCCGTCGGATCGTCCATCGTCTTGTCCGAGGTCGCGTAGACGTGGTCGATGAGATCGCCCATCTCGTTCTGGCGGATCGGATCGCCCATGTGCAGGCCGAGGATGTAGTAGATCGCCGCGGAGAACGCGTCGGAATAGAGATAGGTGCGAAGTCCGCGCACGAGCACGAAACCGCGCCCGTAGTCGACGTCGGCGCCCCATTCCTTCACCGCATCCGCACAGGCGACGAGCGGATAGTCCGAGGCCTGCACGGTGCGAAGGTCCGGGTTCTCATCCAGGAATCGCTTGCCCAGCTGCTCCAGCTCGAGGACCTGCGCATCGGAGAGAAGGTAGATCCACTCCCCCGACTTCACCAGTTCATCGCCGCGCCAGGCAGCCGCGGTGGTAACCGGAGGAATTGCCTCCATCGACGCGGACGGATTGGTGGCCATGCGCTGATCCTTGCTCCTTGAAACTGCGGTCTGTGTTTCGGGCAGACTAGCCGCGCGCCGGAGCCAAGACTTGTCGCGCGATGTTCAAAAAGTTGGGAACGCCCCGGAACTGCCAACCTCACCCCGCTCAGCCAAGGCAACCGGCACAAAGTGAAGTCGATGGTATGGGGAGCCCGAGGGCTATGGCCCTCGGACCCATTCCTGTCTTCCTGCCTTAGGCCTCGAAGCTTTCCTTCGAGAGCGGCATCACGCGCACGCGCTTACCCGTCAGGACCGAAACCGCGTTGGCGACGGCGGGCGGGATCGCGGGCAGCGGCGGCTCGCCGATACCACCCATCTCCGCGCCGCTTTCCACGATCTTCACGTGGACCTTGGCCATCTGTTCGGGGCGCAGGATCTGGTAGACATCGAAGTTGCGCGCGACCGGCATCCCGGCCTCGTATTCGGCTCCTTCGACGAGCACCTGCGAGAGGCCCAGCGCCACGGCCGAATTGACCTGCGCCTCGACAATCGCCGGGTTGACGATGCTGCCCGGATCGATGGCTTCCCACACGTCGTGAACCACGACCTGCCCGTCCTGGATGGAAACTTCGGCAACCGCGGCGGCTTCCGATCCGAAGGGCGAGGCCATGGCGATACCGCGCGCGCGGCGCGTACCATCGGCTGCCGTGAAAGGCCCGCGCTTCCAGCCACCCGAAAGCTCGACCGCCGCGTTGAGGAGCGTCGTCAGGCGTTCGTTGCCTTCCAGCAGCTTCAGGCGCAGCGCGTAGGGATCCTTGCCGCCAGCGTCCGCCATTTCGTCAAAGAAGCTCTCGTAGAAGAAGTCGTTCATCGAGTTGCCGACCGAGCGCCAGTAGGCCAGCGTGGTCGGGTTCTTGACGAAAAGCTGCGCGATGCGGCGGTTGGGGATCGCATAGGACTTGGCGGTGATGCCCTCGAGCGCAGATTCGTCGAGCTTCTCGCCGCGCTTGTTGGCAATGCCCTCACCCGGGCCCTCGCACACGCTGACAACGTCCAGACCGACCGGCCAGCCATCGGCATCGAGCGCGCCCTTGAACTTGACGACCGCCATCGGGCGCATCGGGTCGCGCAGGAACTCCTCCTCGCGGCTCCAGATCACCTTGACCGGACGCCCCGTCGCCTTGGCGAGCGCGATGGCGTGGGGATAGGGATTGCCCCAAGTGTACTGGAAGTGACGGCCGAAGAAACCGCCGAGCAAGGGACTGTGAATGTTGATCTTCTCGGGCGCGAGGCCGGTCTTGGCGGCAATTGCCGCCTGGAAGATCTCGGGCCCCTGGTTGGGCATCCACAGGTCCAGGCTGCCATCCTCGTTGAAGCGCGCCAGCGTCGAGGGCGGCTCCAGCTGGGCGTGGTGGAGGTACTGGCTGGTAAATTCGCCTTCCACGACCTTGGCCGCCGAGGCAAAGGCCGCCGCGCTGTCGCCCGCTGTCTCGGCTTCCTCGCCGCGCCCGGTCTGGCTGGAGAGATGCTGCGTGAAGGCATCGGTCGCGAAGTCGGCGGGCATGTAGCGCACCTCCTCGCTCTCACCCGGATCCTGCCAGTCGACATCGAGCGCATCGGCGGCCTGGCGTGCGTGCCACCAGTACGGGGCCACCACGGCCACCGCGCCATCGAGCGTGTGCACCGAGTGGACGCCGGGCATCGCCTTTACTGCTGCCTCGTTGCGGATGGCGCCGGGCTGGAGGCCCAGACGCGGCGCGTGCTGCACGGCGGCCTGGAGCATGTTCTCGACCTGGCTGTCGATGGCGTACATCGCCTGGCCCGTCGACTTGGCGTGCATGTCGATGCGCGCGACCGGCTTGCCGATCCAGCGAAAGTCCTTGGGATCCTTCAGCGAGATCCGGCCCGCTTCGGGAACGCCCATGTCGAGCGCACCTTCGGCCAGTTCGCCGTAGCTGAGCGAACGGCCCGAGGCGGCGTGGATCACCTTGCCCGGCTCGGTGGTCAGCGTGTCAACGCCGACGCCAAGGCGCTGTGCGGCCGCACTGACCAGCATCGCGCGGGCCGAGGCGCCCAGGCGGCGCATCGTGTCGTAGCTGGTGCGCACCGACATCGAGCCGCCGGTGATGCGCATGGTGCCGCCGAACATGACCTGGAAGACCTTGCCCGCAGGGGCAGCTTCCACCTCGAAGACGGCCGGGTCCATGTCGAGTTCCTCGCCCACGATCTGCGCCATCGCGGTGAAGGCCCCCTGCCCGCCTTCCATGAAGGGGCTGAGGAAGCGCACGGTGTTGTCCGGGCGGATTTCCAGGAATGCGGGCACGTCGAGCGCCTTGGGCGCAGGCGCTGCGGGGCCCTGGGCGCGGGCCGGACCGACGGGGATACCGAAACCCAGGACGAGCGCGCCCGTGGCGACGCCCGCGCTACCCATAAGGAAACGGCGGCGTGAAAGGTTTACAGGCTGCGCGGGCGCCGCGAAACGCTCATCCCCGCTGCCGTTTGCGGGACCATCGAGAAAGATGCGGGCCATCATGCGTTCTCCTGTCCGGCAAGGTCGCTCAGCGCGGCGTGAATGGCATTGTAGGTGCCGCAGCGGCACAGGTTCTGCATCGAGGCGCGCACGTCCTCTTCGCTTGGCGCGGCGTTCTCCTTGAGCAGCGAGACCGCCGCCATGACCTGGCCCGACTGGCAGTAGCCGCACTGGGGGACCTGGTGCTTGACCCAGGCTTCAACGACCTTCTGGCCCACCGCGTCCTGTTCCATCGCCTCGATGGTGGAGACCTTGCTGCCTTCAAGGCTGCCAACGGGCGTCACGCACGAACGGGTGACCACACCATCGACCAGCACCGAACAGGCGCCGCACTGCGCGATACCGCAGCCGTACTTGGTGCCGGTCATGCCCAGCACGTCGCGAAGTGCCCACAGCAGCGGCATTTCGGGCTCGGCGTCGAGCTCGCGCATCTCGCCGTTGATCTCAAGCTTCATGGTCTTTCCCCTGATAGTCCTGCGGGTTGTCCGCCCGTCCGGCCCACGTGCGGCGCACACCTGCCGTCGACCCCGAAGGACAGGAATACGCAATCGTTTCGCGTGAGACAACGCCCCAACGCTCGTGCGGGGCAGGCGGTCCTCTAGCCCCTCCGCCAGCCCCGATCAATTTTCTTTCAAGCCTCTGAAAAAATGGCCCCCTCCCGCAGTACCAGACCGCAAGAGGGAGCCGTTCAGGTCGTCAGAGACGGATGGTTCAGAACTTCTGCCCCCAGCGCAGGCCGAAGAACTGCGGCTTGATCGCGAACGTGCGTGACGAGCCCGAGCAGAAAGTGATCGAGCAGAAGGTGTTCTTGGTCAGCTGCCCGCGCTTGTCGAAGGCGTTCTGGATGAACAGGTCGAGCGTCCAGCCATCGCGCTTGAGGCCTGCCGAGAAGTCGAACGAGACGAAGCCGGGCGTGTTGCCGAGCAGCGCGTTGTTCGCGACGTTGAGGTCCTGCGTGGCGCCGGTCTGGTAATTGGCCGAGCCCATCAGGTAGGCGTCCATCCCGCCCAGGAACGTGTCGTAGCGCACCGAGGTCGTGCCCTTGAAGCGGGGCTGGCGCGGCAGGCGGGTGCCGTCCGCGGCCGCGACCTGCGGCGTGGGCGGATAGGAATCGGGCACATAGGCCCCGGCGGTACAGCTTGAAAGCTGCGAGATCGACATCGCCACCGGATCAAGCGCGAAGTTGCAGAAGTTGCCCTTCAACTTGGCATCGTTGAACGCGCCCGAGGACGAGATGGTCACATCGCCCAGCTTCAGGTCTGCGTCGTATTCGATGCCCTTCACCTCGGCCTTGCCGGCGTTGCCGGTCATGCCGGCCCCCTGCGTGCCCGAGACCACGACGCTGTACTGGATGTTGTCCCAGGTCTCGTAATAGGCGGCCATGTTGAAGCGGAAGATGTTGCCCCAGGTCGTCTTGAAGCCGATCTCGTAGTTGGAGAGCGTTTCGGAATCGTAGGGCTGCACCGTCACCAAACCCACCCCGTTCACACGCAGGGCTCGGTTGTAACCGCCGGGACGGAAGCCGGTGGAGTAGGTCGCGTAGACCATCTTGTCGGTATCGATCTGCCAGTCGAGCGCGATCTTGTGGGTCTCACCCGATTCCTTGTACGAACCGTTGGCGTTGATGCACGAGAGGCGCTCCATCGGGAACGGCACCGAACAGCCCGCGCCTGCCGCCGAGGCCGCCACGCCGCTGAAGCCTTCCGACTTGAAGCTGGTCCAGAAGAAGCGGATCCCGCCCGTGACCTTCAGGGTCGGCGTGATGTCGTAGTGCCCTTCGGCGAAGAGCGCCTTGTCCTTCCAGTCGTTGTTGCGTTCCGAAAGGTAGAAGGCATCGTACTTCACCGCGCGCGAGCCCAGGATCATCGTGCCCATCGGATTGCCGTTGGGATTGATGACGTCGCTGGTGTCGAAAAACGGCGTGCCATCATCGTCCCAGGCGATGCCGTACATGCCCGGAACGCCCAGCAGGCCACCTGCGACATCGCCGCCACCAGCCTGGGTGTAGCCCATCATGTCGGCAAGGCCGTGGGTGGCGTACTGGTCGTTCGTCTGCTCCTTGCGCGACTGGTAGAAGCCGCCGAAGGTGACATCGAAGGGCCAGCTCGACGGGGTGGTCACGCGCAGTTCCTGGGTGAACTGCTTGTCGCGCGTCAGGCCCTTGTAGTACTGCTGCGGGTTGATAAGCCCGGTACAGGCCATGTCCGCCCCCGCGCCCGAACAGCTCGCCGGATCCCAGAACTGCAGGTAGCTTTCGTAACCCGGGCCGAAGCTGTCGTAGGTGACGGTGTAGTAGGTGTAGTCGTTGCGCAGGTTCACCTTGCGGTTGAAGTAGCCGGTCGCCGAGACCACGTCCCAGTCCCCGATGTGGCCATGGATCGCGAGCTGCGCCTGGTACCACTTGTCGTTCTGGCGGGTGAGGTCGTAGTCGTGGACTTCCAGGTCGCCCACGCGCGGATCGTAGCCGAAGTAGCCATAGGCGATCTGGCGCTGCGCGGTGACTTCGGGGCGGATTTCCCAGCCCGGGGCCGGTTCCCACAGAAGCTGCAGGCGCCCGCCCACTTCGTAGATCGGGTTATAGTCGTTCTCGGCAATGTCGCCGTTGTCGAGCGTATAGGTCGTCGCGGGGTTGAGATCGCCCAGCTCCAGCGCAAGCGAATCGCCCACGTTGTTGAGGCCATTGTTGGCGACATTGTCGATGAAGCCGCCATCGTGACGATAGTAACCCATCGCGCGCACGGCGAGCGTGTCGCTCACCGGAATGTTGACGTAGCCCTCGATCTGCTGGCCGAAGTCGCCCGAGCCGTACTTGTTGAGCTCGGCGTTGTAGCCCCACTCGAACTCGCCGATTTCGGGCTTCTTCGAAATGAAACGGATCGTGCCTGCCAGCGAGCCCGCGCCATAGAGCGTGCCCTGCGGCCCCGAGAGCGCCTCGATGCGCTCGATATCGTAGACGTGAATGTCGGGAAGGTCGGTGCCCGCGATGGGAATATCATCGAGATAGTAGCCGACCGAGGCATATGCGCCGCCTGCGGGCACGATGCCGCGGAAATACGGGGTCTGACGGCCCGGCCCGAGCCCGGCGATGGTGACCGAGGGGAGCAGGTTGGCAAAATCCGAGAGGCCGTTGATCTGGCGCGCCTCCAGCTTTGCTTCACCCAGCGCCTGGATCGAGATCGGCACCTTCTGGACGCTCTCCGAAGTGCGCGTCGCGGTCACGACGATATCGCCGAGCGAGGACTGCGCCTGGGGCGCGGCCTCGGGTGCCGGTGCGGGTGCTTCGGCAGCCGCCGCCGGCACGTCGTCCTCGGCGTAGGCCGTTCCGGCTCCGGCCAGAGGCGCGACGATCGCGGTCGTGGAAAGAAGGCACACGGCGTTCCACCGGCGCACACGGGTACGAATACTCATACTGTTGGAGTCCCCCTATTTCCCTGAAATTCGTGCGTCTCCTCCCCCAAGAAGACTGCCCGCTTGGCGCGGGTCCCCCCATTTTCACGAATAGTGCGCCCGCGACCTTTTGCCGGCCCCTGCAGACGCACACCTCCTGCCCCGAAGTCGCCCTCGGGTTCGCAGGCGCAACTTGCACCTGCAAAGAACTCGTATTGAAAAATTCGTCCGGACGCGTTCGCTCTTGCACAAACTTGAACGCCTGTCCTAGATTGAGTAAACCGACACGGCCCGATCCTGTCAAGCGCCTATCGGTACGAATTTTGGAGCTTTATTTCGTGCTTGCCCAAGCCGGGGAAATGATGATCCTGAAGATGTGCATGTGCACACCTGAAAATGTTCGCAGCCGCGCAACTTCACCCGCGCCGCGACGCCTTTGGCAATCGGGCCTGCCTCTCGCAGAAAGGACATAGACCTCCAGACCATGACCGGATCGACGACTGAGGCCGCCCGTCCCGTTTCGCCCGCACGCGCCCTGCCCCGCATCGCCGCGCTTATCAGCAGCGCGCCCGCCCGGGCTCTGGCCGACGCCGAGAACCTGCTGCAGACCGCGCCCGGCCTAGGCCCTGCCGAACTGCTTGCCTGCCAGGCGCTGCGCCAGCTTGGCCGCACGCCAGAGGCGCTGTCCCGGCTCGAAACGCTCGCCCGCCGTGACACCAAGGTGCCTGCCGTGCTCTGGGAACTGGCCCAGACCGCGATTGCCGGGAAAGCCAGCGCGACGGCCATCTCCGCGCTCGAACGCCTGACCGCACTGCAGCCCGGCATCAGCCACGGCTGGTTCCTCCTCGCCAGCGAACTGCGCAAGGCCGGACGCGCTGAGGAGGCCTGGCGCGCAGACATCTCGGGCGTCCACGCCTCCGCGGGCGATCCCGAACTGGTCGACGCCGCGCTTGCCATGAACGAGGGACGGCTGGACGAGTGCATTGCCCTGCTCGAAGCCCGCGCGGCGCGGGGCGGCGAGGATGCCCCCTCGCTGCGCTTGCTGGGCGAAATGCACTGGCGCAAGGGCAACATGAGCGAGGCGCTCGACTACTCCGGCCGCGCGCTCGAACGCGCGCCGGGCTTCGACCTTGCCCGCGATTTCCGCATCCGCCTGCTACTCCAGACCAACCGCCTGGACGACGCGCGCCGCGAAGCCGAGATCCTGGTCGAATCGCCGCTTGAGAACCCGGCGCACCGCCTGCTCCTCGCCTCTGTGCTGGTGCGCCTTGGCGAACACGAACGCGCCTGCGAGCTTTACCGCGCGCTGCTCGATCTCAAGGCCGACCAGCCCCAGCTCTGGCAGAACCTGGGCCATGTCCTCAAGACCCTGGGCGAACAGGCCGAGGCGATCGCCGCCTACCGCGAGGCTGTCGCCCGCCAGCCCTCGATGGGGGAGGCCTGGTGGAGCCTCGCCAACCTCAAGACCGCACGGCTCGGGGCCGAGGACATCGCCGCGATGGAGGCCGCTCTTGCGACCTTGCCCGAGGACGGCGACGAGCAGGCCGAAGACCGCTTCCACCTGCACTTCGCACTTGGCAAGGCGCTGGAAGATGCGAAGGACTACGCCGCCTCGTTTCGCCATTACGAGGAAGGCAACCGCCTGCGGCGCGCCCGCGTGCCCCACGATGCGCAAGGCTTTTCCGCCGAAGTGGCCGCCACGGCGCAGACTTTTACCGCCCCTTTCCTCGCCACGCTGGGCGATGGCGGGTGCCCGGCGCCGGACCCGATCTTCGTGGTGGGACTGCCACGCTCAGGCTCGACGCTGGTCGAGCAGATCCTCTCCAGCCACAGCCAGGTCGAAGGCACGCTCGAACTGCCCGACATGATGATCATCGCGAGCCGCCTGCAGGCGCGCGTCGACGAGGGTGAGTTTCCCGATTTCAAGACCATGATCGCAAGCCTGACGCCGCGCGACCGGGTGCGCCTGGGCGAGGAATATCTCGAAGGCACGCGCGTCCACCGCAAGAGCGATGCGCCGCTGTTCATCGACAAGATGCCCAACAACTGGCAGCACGTAGGCCTTATCCGCACGATCCTGCCGAACGCGAAGATCGTGGATGCGCGCCGTCACCCGATGTCGTGCTGCTTCTCGGGCTGGAAACAGCACTTCGCGCGCGGGCAGACCTTCACCTACGACCTCGCCGAGATCGCGCGTTACTACCGGGATTACGTGGGGCTGATGGCTGCCTACGATGCGGCCGCGCCGGGCGCCGTTCACCGCGTGATCTACGAGGACATGGTGCACTCCACCGAAGCCGAGATACGCCGCCTGCTCGCCTATCTCGATCTACCCTTCGAGGAGGCCTGCCTTCACTTCCACACCAACGCGCGCGCGGTGCGTACGGCCAGTTCCGAGCAGGTGCGCCAACCCATCTTCACCACAGGCCTCGATGCCTGGACCCACTACGCCCCCTGGCTCGCCCCCCTTCAAGAGGCGCTCGGCCCGATCGAGGCGATCTACCCCGAGCCACCCGCACACTGAGAGCGCTCTCACCCGCGGGACGGGCAAGACACTGTATTTACGTGCGCAGCAAAGGGGCCTAGGGCGCCCCTCCGGCCCCGTTTCACCTTCTCGGGTACACGCGGACCGAGGGAAGAGGATCGACGGGCAACACGGCAAGGGAGAATCGCCATGCCCCGCAAAGCGGCAACCAACGAGAATCCCAAGGACACAGGTACCGAGCACCAGCGCCCCGGCGTCTACGCGCGCGGTGCGGACACGGTCGACACCATCATCAAGGCCGCGCTGCGTGTGATCATCGACGAGGGCGCAACCGCCTTCTCGATCCGCCGGATCGGCGCCGAGTGCGGTCTCAAGGTCGGCAACGTCAGCTACCACTTCCCCCGCAAGGAATTGCTGGTGAAGGTCATGCTCGACGACATGATGGAGAGCTACCAGACCAAGCTCGACGACGATGTGCGCCTTGCCGACATCTCGGCCGAGGAGCGCCTGCGCCGCGTGATCCTGATGTGCCTGGAGGACATTTGCTCCAAGCGCACCACCCGCCTCTTCACCGAACTGTGGTCCCTCGCCAACCAGAGCGCGTTCATCGCCGAGCGCATCGAGGCCTTCTACAGCGACGTCCACGTCCAGATCGGCGAGCAGATCCGCGTGCTCAACCCCGCGCTCGAGGACGAAGATGTGCACACCCTCGCGCTCTTCATCAGCGCCTCGATGGAAGGCACCACGCCGTTCCTGGGCTACGAGAAGCCCTGGCGTGCCAAGATGCCCCAGATAATGGCGCTCAGTGTCGAGACCTTTATTCATCTTGCAAAGACCCTGAAACCCGGTGACATTGCCGAGATGACCAAGGCGATCGATTTCTGACGAAGAGGACTTCGCGAATTCGCCGGGCCGGGAGAGCGATGACCTGATGGGACGTGCACGTGGGGGCGTGCAAGCACTCGTGCACATCAGGGAGGGCTCGTGCAGGTTTTCGGTTCCGGATTTCGCATCATTGCACCGGCCATCGGCGTCGCCGCGCTCGCGATCCTGCAACCGGGCATCGACCCGGTCTTCCTCGCCCTGCTGAGCGAGGCCCATGCTCTCTCGCCCGACCTTCACGGCTGGGTCGTGGCCGCCGCCCAGGCCGGGCTCGCCCTCGGCTCCCTGCTGAGCCTCTTTGCGGGCGCACGCCTGCCCTCATGGAGTTTTGCCGCCGCCGCGCTGGCCGCCATGGCGGCCGCCCTGGCAACCGGCGCGATTGCCGACTTCCCAGCGCTCCTGGCCCTGCGCGCCGCCCACGGAGCGGCGATGGGCCTCATCTACACGCAAGCCATGGCCCACGCCGCGCGCCACCGCCCGACCGGCGCCTTTGCTGCCGCCCTGCTTGTCCAACTGCTGCTGTCGATGGTGGTGGCCGCCGGCCTGCCCAGTCTGGCCGATCAGCGCGGCGCGTCCGCGGCTCTCGAACTGCTCGCCCTCGCCCCCTTCGCCATTCTGCTTATCCTTGCCACCTGCCGCGATGCGCTGGGCCAGCGCTCCGAATGGGACGTCGCCCCCCGCCGTGAGGCGCTGAACACGCACGCCACCGCCCGCGCGATCACGCCCCGTACGCTGCTGATTGCAGGCGCCATCTTCGCCTTCGTCTGCGCCAACATGATCGTATGGTCGCTGACCGGCGCGCTTGCGCTCGGCGCCGGACTGGGCAACGACACGCTTGGCACCGCGGTCAGCCTGGGTTCGCTCGCCGGTGCCGTGACCGCCCTCGCCGTTCTTCGCGAGCGGATCCTGGTCCCTCCGACGCTGACCGCGCTCCTGTGCGGGGCGGCGCTGCTGGCCCCCATGCTAGGCGCGCGCGCGGGCCAATCGGAGCTGTTCATTGCATCCATCGTCCTCTTCAACATCGGCGCGACGGCCAGCGTCATTCGCTGCTCCGGGCTTGCCGCAGCTTCATGCACCTCCTCCCGCGCGCTGCGCTTCGTCTCCTCGATGCAAACCCTTGGCATGATCGCGGGCCCCGCGCTGGGATCGCTGGCCGCGATGGGCGACAGCCGCAACGGCCCGCTCGAGGCTGCCGCGCTCGCGACGGTCCTGGCCTGCGGCGCCTTCATCGCCTGGCAGCGCCGTCCCGTCCCGCAAGTCCTCCCGGCGGAGCTCTATTACGAGGAACGCCAGGCCGCCTGAGCCCACCGATGCTGCATCTGCGTGATGGCTTGGAGGCAGCGGGCATTGCGCAAGATCTGTCGCTTCTGCAGCCCTTTGCGAAGGCAACGACGCCCGTTTCCAGCGCCACTCCGACACAAAAATGCGGCGACACGAAAAAGCGCCTTGACCAACTCTTGATGATTGTCCAGTTTTCTACTGCCCAAGCGCGGAATCACCGAATTGCGCGTGTAATCAGGGGGGTATTTTCAAATAATGCGCCTTTCGCGAAAGAATCGCGGCGACGCCCTTGCGCGCACGCCCCAAGTCACATCCGATGTTGAAGCGGGCAGCGTACTTGCCGCCACGGGCCCATCCACCCGCAGCTGGCACCGCCTGCCCGTCGCCGCGCTGCTGGCCGCAGGCGCCCTTTCGACCAGCGTGGTCGTCGCGCAGGCCGGGGGTGAGGACGATTTCACCAGCGACCCGGCCGGCTGGGATGAGACCGAAGCCGGCATTCCGGTCACCGACAGCCTTACCATGCAGAAGTGCGGCACCTGCCACGCGCCCGACGCGGACGGCAATCTCTCGCGAATCTCCTGGATCCGCGCGACGCCCGAGGGCTGGGCGCAGACCATCAAGCGCATGGTCAAGCTGAACGGCCTCGAGATCGAGCCGGGCGAAGCGCGCGAAGTGGTGAAGTACCTCTCGACCTACCATGGCCTTGCGCCCGAAGAGGCAAAGCCGGTGATGTACCTCGCCGAAAAGCGCATCCAGGACGAGACCATCATCCCCAACGACACGCTGCGCCAGACCTGCGCGAGCTGCCACGCCTTTGCCCAGCCGATGTCCTCGCGCCGCTCCAAGCGCGAATGGGGCCTGCTGGAAAACATGCACCGTGCGCTCTACTCGACCGCGGAATTCATCTACGAGACGCCGGTCGGCGGCGGCTACGACGAGAACGGCGGCGCGGGCGACAGCGACGGCGCGAAGCCCGAGAAGCAGGCGATTGCCGCGCTCAAGTGGCTTTCCGAGAACGCCCCGTTGCACACGCCCGAATGGTCCGCCTGGCGCCCACGCATTCGCGCTCCGAAGCTGGGCGGAAAGTGGCTCGTCTCGGCCGAAATGCGCGGCCACGGCCGTTTTGTGGGCGAAATGACCATTGCCCCGCGCGAACCCGGATCGGACGAGTACATCACCTCGACCGTGCTGCGCTCGCTCAAGGACGGTTCGGTCCACACCCGCAAGGGGGCATCGCTGATCTACGGCGGTTTCTCGTGGCGCGGCTCGTCACTCGGCGCCGCGCCTTCGGCCGCCCCGGACGACCTCGACAGCAAGCTGCGCGAGACGCTGTGGTTCGCACCTGACCAGACCATGGCCATGGGCCGCTGGTACTGGGGCGAATACCACGAGTTTGGCTATGACGTGACGCTGCGCCGTGAGAGCGGAGCGCCGGTACTGGCCGCGATCTCGCTCGACGCGCTCAAGACCGGCACCAAGGGTGCCGAAGTCCACATCTATGGCGCGAACCTTCCCGCCGATCTCGCGGCCGGCGACATCGACTTCGGCAGCGGGACCAAGGTGGCGAAGCTCGTCTCGGTCACGCCGGGCGAAGCGGTCGTCACGCTCGACATCGCCGCAAATGCGGTACCCGGCCCGCGCGACGTCACGGTCGGCAGCGCGGTGCTGCAAAAGGCCCTGCCGGTCTATGCCCGAGTCGACTACGTGAAGGTCACCCCCGACACAGCCCTCGCCCACCTGGGCGGCATCAAGTACGCCAAGGGCTTCGAGCAGTTCGCCGCCTGGGGCTATTCCAATGGTCCCGACGGCAAGGAAGGCACGAAGGACGACTTCGCGATCATGCCGATCGAGGCGACCTGGTCGCTGGGCGAGTTCATCACCACGACCTACGACAACGACACGAAGTTCGTGGGCTCGCTCGACGCGGCCTCGGGTCTCTTCACGCCCAATGTCGAAGGCCCCAATCCCGAACGCCGCTTCGGGCGCAACAACTATGGCGAGGTCTGGGTCGTTGCGACCGCGAAGAACTTCGCAGGCAAGGACGGCAAGCCGCTGGTCGGCCGTTCCTACCTCGTCACCACCGTTCCCACCTACAAGCGCTGGGACCAGCCGGAGGTGTCCGAATGAACACGATGACCACCCCTGCCGCCGACTTTCGCACCGCGCGCTATCGCCTGGGCGAGCTGCACGAGTTCGAAGCGGCAGACCAGCCTTATGTCTACCTTGTCGGCGCCGGCGCGATCTTCGCTCTCGACGACGGCGCCCGCGCGGTGCTCGACGAACTGCGAGAAGGCGAGATGGCGCACGGCGAGATCGTCTCCGCGCTCGTTTCCCATGGCTATGCGCATGCCGACGCCGAAGAGCTGATCCGCGAACTGCTGTTCGTGCGCGGCATCGTCTCGGACCGGATCGCGCCCGCGCTCGATCCGCAGCCGAGCGCCCCTCCGGCCGACTTCCCGCTCCAAGCGCTGGTGCTCAACATCACCAACCAGTGCAACCTCGCCTGCACCTATTGCTACGAGTTCGGCGCGGACAAGATCGCGACGCCCCAGGGCAAGCCCAAGTTCATGACGCTGGAGACGGCAAAATCCTCGATCGACTTCCTGCTGTCCCAGTCGGGCAGCCGGGAGACGGTCCACGTCACCTTCTTCGGCGGCGAGACGCTGATGAACTTCAAGCTGCTGCGCGAAGTCGTCCTCTACGCCAATGACGCCGCCGCCGCGCAAGGGCGCGCGATCACCTACAGCCTCACCACCAACGCGACGCTGCTTTCGGACCCGATCATCGAGTTCCTCGCCGACAACGACGTGGGCGTTACGGTCAGCATTGATGGCCCCGCGGACCTCCAGGACCATCGCCGCATCTACCGCAGTGGCAAGGGCTCCTACGAGGTCATCGAGCCGCGCCTGAAGAAGCTCATCGCCCGCCACCGCACCCGCGCCATCACCGCGCGCGTGACGCTGAGCGAAGGCGTCACCGATGTCCTTCGCATCTACCGCCACCTCAAGGACGAGCTGGGCTTTCACGAAGTCGGCTTTGCCCCCGTCACCAATTCGGGCGAGCAGGATTACGCGATCAACGGCGATGGCATGAGCAAGGTTCTGGTGGACTTCCACGCGCTGGCCGACGAATGGCTGGACTACGCGCTGGAGAACCGCATGCACGGCTTCTCCAACGTCTCGGAGACCATCGCCGAACTGATGCAGGGCGTGAACAAGTCGCACCCGTGCGGCGCGGGACTTGGCCTGCTGGGTGTCAGCCCCTCGGGCGATCTGTCGCCCTGCCACCGCTTCACCGACGCCGACACCCACACGTTGGGCAACATCGAAAGCGGCATCGATGCGGACAAGCGCGAGGACTTCCTCTCGCGCGGGCACGTCAGCGCCAAGTACGAATGCCAGAGCTGCTGGGCACGGCCCCTGTGCGCGGGCGGCTGCCATCACGAGGCCTTCGTACGCTACGGCGACACCGGCCACGCCAATCTGCACTACTGCGACTGGATCCGCGAATGGACCGACACGTGCCTGCGTGTCTACGGCGCGGTCGCAGCGCAAAACCCCGGATTTCTCGAACGTTTCGCAACGCGGAAGGCCAACGCATGAAGCACCTGAAGCCGATCAATCGGAAGGCCCAGAGGATCGACGATCTGGCCTCTCCTGCCCCCGAAACCACGATGGATGCCACGTCCGACCCGCTGGGCGAGGACGACGTCGTCGCGCTCCAGCAGAAGACCCAGCAGCCCCACGTACCGATGGGCTGCACGCTGGCCTTCTCGCCGGGCTGGGAAGTCGATGCAGGCGGCGGCACGGCAGGCCTGTGCCAGCCGGTCGAGCGCGACATCTACGACTGCTACGTCAGCTGTTTCTGGCCCGTGCAGGTGCCCGACCACGTCAACTATTCGCCCGACTGGGCCAGCAACTGCGCCTCGGCGGCGAAGGACTGGCGCAATCTCGACCTGGTCTTCCCGTGATGCGCGCCCCTCCCCTTCGCCCGATCTGTGTGAAGGGGAGCCGTGCGGGCCGTGTTCGGTCCGCCCCGTTCGCCTGGACCGCCACGCGCCCACGCCCCTCGAGAAAGAGGCAGCCTTCATGAAATCGCTTCGTCATGCCTTTGCCGGCAGCGCCAGCGCCGCCCTTGGTGCCGCCCTGGCCTTCGCCCAGCCCGCCGCTGCCGACACCATCGTCATCGGCGGCTATCCCGACCAGGTGCAGTTCATCGACGACACCAGCGGCAAGGTCACCGACCTCGTCACGCTGGAGACGGGCCTTCCCGACAACCTGCAGCTCTCGCAGGATCGCTCGAAGCTCTATGTCACCACCCTCACCCGTACAGGGATCGAGGTGATCGACACGAAGACCCGCAAGGTCCTCAACCACTTCGAGCTCAACACGCCGAGCACGCGCTACCGCTTCAAGGGCGGTGTGCCCGATCCCACAGGGCGCTATTTCTACGCCATTGGCCAGCGCTTCGACAAGGAAGTGGACCTCTTCCGGGTCAGCAAGTTCCAGTACTACACCATCGACCTGAAGAGCGGCGAGGTCGTGCGCGCAGTCGATTTCGCCGAGGAAGACAACGGTCCGGGCTGGGCGGCCAGCATGGCGATCTCTCCCGACGGCAAGACGCTTTACGTCTTTGGCGACAAGGTCCGCGTGCTCGACACCAAGGACTTCTCGGTGCTGGAGCGCATCGACCTTGCCAAGCCCCAGTCTTCCGCGCTCCAGGACGTGAGCTTTGGCGGCACGCTCAATTCGCGCCAGGATCCGGGCACCTATGTCTCGCTCTTCAACGGCGAGGATCCCTACATCCACAACAAGGTCTTCGGCATCGCCCGCTTCGACCTGACGCAGCGAAGCTTCACCTTCGATCCCATCGGACCCGCGCCCGATCGCCTCGAAGGCCTCCAGGTCACGCCCGATGGCAAGGACGGCTACACCGTCGCGGTCATGGATGACCTGGGCGACCAGCGCTGCGAGTTCTGGCACTTCGACCTCGAAACCAACACCGCGGTCGGCAAGGCCGAATTCGAATGCCGTCGCCGCTTCTATTTCGCCATGTCGGCCGACGGCAAGAAGCTCTACATCTACGGCGCGGGCTACGACATCGCCGTCTACGATGCCGCCACGCTCAAGCTCGAGGCCGACTGGGAGGTGCGCAACGACATCACCATGGCGGGCCTGCTGCACCTGCCGTGAACCAAACTCTGCGCCGCTATGCCGCGGGTCGCCGCGACACGTCTCTGCACGCGGAGACGGCGCCTTCCTCGAAGATCGCTCCAATCTTGATCCGCGGGGGAGGCGTGGCGGCGCACTGCTGCGCAGGGCTTCTGCGCCAGGCGGGACTTGCAGCCATGCATCCGCCTGCGCGCCCTTCCTCTACGCCCGCGATCCTGCTGGGCGCGGTTGCGGTCAAGCTCCTGCGCGACTGCCTGGAAGCCCCCGACCTTCTGGCGAATGCCCGTCACATCCGGCGCCGCATCGTCGTCTGGGGCGGCTCCGAGCCGACCGTCCTGCCTCACGATGCCGTTGTTCTTTCGGGCGGCGACCTGCATGCGGCGATGGAGCACGAGCGCACTTCCCGGCCCGGCGGGGCCTTACTTCCCCGTGTTTTTGGCATCCACACCGAAGCTCCCTTCCCACCTGAGGAGACACGTCACTTCGGCGCGCGTCCAGCCAGCGCCGAGGCCGTTGCCCTCCTCCATGCCGACGACGAAGAGGCCTGCTGGGTGGAAGCTGTGGCACAGGGCTGGCTCTTCATGATCCCCTCGGGCCACAGGGCCGCCTGGCTGCTGGGCGTCGGCGCCGAGATCCCCGAGTTGCTCGCGCTCAGCCGCCACATCGCCCCGCGCATGGAACGCGGCGAAGCGGCGCCTTCCGCCCGCTTCGAGACGGCCCCGCGCATGTTGACCCGCCTTTCCGGGCCCGACTGGCTCGCCTGCGGGACGGACGCGCTCGCCTTCGATCCGCTGTGCGGTGATGGCACCGCGCAGGCCGCGCGCGAGGCGAGCCTTGCCGCCGCCACGCTCCACGCCATTGCGGATACGGACGGTAGCCAAGAGGCCGTGCGCCCCTATCTTGACCACTACCATTCGATGCTACTGGCCGGCATGCGGCGCCACTTGCGCCAATGCGGGCAATTCTACGCAACCGGCGCGGACAGCCCCTGGTGGCGCGCACAACTGGACGCCACGCGCGAGGGCTTCGACTGGTGCAGCGCGCAGCTGGCGACTTTCCCCGAACCGCGCTACCGTCTCGACGGATTGACCCTGACAGCGCTCGGGAACCCACAATGAGCCGCCCGTCCCTCAAAGCTGCCCCCATGCCCCAGCGCCCGATCGGCCCGCCCGGACCTGCGCGCGAGCCGGACCGGATTGCCGATTGGGGCAGCTACGCGCGCCTCCTGCCCTACCTGCGCCCCTATATCGGACGCCTGACGCTGGTTCTCCTCGTCAGCCTGGTCTCGACCGCACTTGGCCTTGCCCAGCCCTATCTCTCCAAGATGCTGATCGACAACGCGCTGCTGCCGCGCGACATGGGGGCGCTCGTTGCCATCGGGCTCGCCATGATCGGTGTCACCATCGGCAACTACGCGCTCAATATCCTGGCGAGCTACCGCTACATCTCGACCTCGGCGGACATGCTCTTCGATATCCGCGTCGCGCTCCTGCGCCATCTCCAGACGCTTTCGCCGCGCTTCTACAGCCGCTTTCGGCTGGGCGACCTCATGTCGCGCATCAACAGCGATGTCAGCGACATCCAGCGCGTCACCGCCGACACCATGCTCTCGGTCCTCAGCAACCTCCTGATGCTGGCAGGCGGGGTGGCGATCATGTTGTGGCTCGACTGGAAGCTGTTCCTGCTCGCCATTGTCCTGCTGCCCGCGTGTGTCGGTCTCTTCGTAGTTTTCCAGCGGAAGCTCGACCGCCTCACTCGCACCATGCGCGAGCGCGGCGCGGACCTCGGCAGTCTGCTCGTCGACACGATCATGGGCATGCGCGTCGTCTCCTCGCTCAACGCCGCCGCGCATGAGACCGAGCGCTTTCGCACCCGCAATTCCGCCTTTGTCGAGGCCATGCTGCGCATGCAGGTCGCCTCGTTCATGGCCGGAGCCGTGCCCGGCACGCTGCTCGCCGTCACCACCTCCGGGGTGATACTCTACGGCGGCTACCAGATCATCGAGGGGACCATGTCGATCGGCACGCTGGTCGCCTTCATGGCCTACCAGTCGCGCCTGTTTTCCCCCATCCAGGTGCTGATGGGCCTCGTCTCCGGGCTCAGTTCCGCGCGTGTCTCGCTCGCGCGCATATTCGAGCTTTTCGACACGCAGGCCGAAGTCCACGAAAGTGCCGACGCCCGCGCCTTCCCCGGCCTTGCCGAGGCGATCCGTTTCGAGGATGTCGTCCTTGCCCATGACGGCCGCGCAGTCCTCAAGGGCTTCACGCTGGAGATCCCCCGTGGCAGCTTCTGCGCGGTGCTGGGGCCGAGCGGCGTGGGCAAGTCGACGCTTGCCGATCTTCTCGTACGCTACCTCGATCCGGACGCGGGGCGCATCCTGTTCGATCAGGCGCCGCTGTCTGCCTTTACGCTGGGGTCCCTGCGCGAGAAGGTGATCCTGCTGGACCAGACGCCCTATCTCTTCAACGACACCATCGGCGCCAACATCGCCTTCGCGCGCCCCGAAGCCAGCGAAGAGGCGATCCGCGCCGCCGCGCACCAGGCTGGCCTCGATCCCCTGCTCGAGCGCCTGCCACAGGGCTTGGCGACGCCTGCGGGCGAGCGCGGCCTTGCCCTGTCCGCCGGCGAGCGTCAGCGCATTGCGCTGGCCCGCGTGCTGCTGCGCCGCCCCGAGGTCCTGATCCTCGATGAACCCACTTCCGCGCTTGATCCCGAGACAGAGCGCCACATCGCGCAGACCTTGCGCGAGTTCCTCCCCGAGGCAACGATCATCGCCATCACCCACCGCCCCGCGCTTGCCGAGGTCGCCGACCGCATCATCACCATCGAGGAGGGGCGTGCGTACGTCCGCACGCCCGACACCCTCGCGCCGCTGGTCGACGCCTGATGGGTCCCGATAGGCCCCTGCCCCCGCTCTTTCCCGGACGTGATGGGAAGGGCGTGCGCATTGCGGTGATCGACAGCGGCGTCCACCCGGCGCACGACCACATCGATGCCGCCCGCATCGCGCCAGGCGTTCGGATCGACCGCGAAGGCCAGTGCCACGAAGGACCGGACGAAACGCTCGACCGGCTTGGCCATGGTACGGCGGTCACGGCCGCGATCCTCGAGAAGGCCCCCGGCGCGACCTGTATCCCCGTGCGTGTCTTTGCCGACAGCCTCGCCACCAACGCCCGCGCGCTTCTTGCCGCAATCCGCTGGGCCACGGCGCAGGACGTCGATGTCATCAACCTCAGCCTTGGCACGACCAACACGGCCCACACCGCGGTCTTCGCCGAGGCGGTTGCAGAGGCCGCTGCAAAGGGGATCGCGGTAATCGCCGCGCACGATGTGGACGGAACTGCATGTCTGCCCGGAAGCCTGCCTGGCGTGCTCGGGGTTACGCTCGACTGGGACTGTCCGCGGGAACGCTACTATGTGCCCGCCCACGTCCCCGGCGCGCTATGCGCCTCGGGCTATCCGCGCGCGATTCCGGGCGTTGCGCCCCGGCGTAACCTATACGGCATCAGCTTCGCCGTTGCGCAGGTGACCGGCTTTGCCGCGTGCGCCCTGGAGGGCCGTGAAAGGCATGACGAAGGTGACCGAGCCGAGGCCCTGCACGCCGCGCTCGTCGCGGCGCTCGAGACCGCTCCGGCGCTGTCCTAGAACGCGATCTCGCGACCCTCGTAATCGAACAGCTTGCCGCTGTCGGGCACCTTCAGGTCCTCGATCACGTCGAGGAGCTGCAGCGCGGCGCGTTCGGGATCGAACAGGCGCCCTTCGGGCACATTACCCTGAAAGGGCTTGGAGAGCGGCGTATCGACCGTGCCCGGATGCAGCGCGACAACGACCGTACGCGACTTGCGCCGCGCCTCCTCGATGGCAAGATTGCGCACCATCATGTTGAGCGCGGCCTTGGACGCACGGTACCCGTGCCAGCCGCCCAGACCATTGTCACTGATCGAAGCGACCCGTGCCGAAAGCGCGGCAAAAACCGCGCGGTGGCCCTTGGGGATGAGCGGCAGGAAGTGCTTGGCGACCAGCACCGGACCGATCGCGTTGACGGCATAGGTCTTCGCCAGCCACTCGGGATCAAGATCGCGCAGCGCCTTTTCCGGTCCCTTGTCCCCTTCGTGGAGGAGCCCTGTCGCCACGATCACCAGCGATGGCGGCGAGCCCTTGGCCACGTGCGCCGCGGCCGCCTCGATGCTCGCCTCATCGGTAAGGTCGATATGCGCGTCACCCCTGCGCGAACGGGCGAACCCGTGGACGACCTCGAAGGCTCCTTCCTCGATCAGCGCCGCCTCGAAGGCCGCACCAATCCCGCCCGAGGCGCCGATGACGACCGCGCTCGAACTCATGCGCGCGAGAACATCCAGCGGTTCTCTTCGCTCTGTTCGGGCACGAAGCGATAGCCTTCGGCATCAAAGCCCTTCATGTCCTCGATCTCGGTGATGTGGTGCTCGCACATCCAGCGCGCCATCATGCCGCGCGCGCGCTTGGCGTTGAAGCTGATGAAGCGGGGACCGTTGGGACCCGGTTCGCGGAAATCGACATCCACGACGCGCAAGCCTTCGAGGCGTCCCTTGACCGAGGCGAAGTATTCCTGGCTCGCCAGATTGAGGATCGCGCCCGAACCCTCCTCGGCAACTTCGGCGCGCAGGAAGGCGGCGATACGGTCGTCCCACCAGTCGGTCAGGGCCTTCTTTCGCGGCGCCCAGCGCGTGCCCATTTCAAGGCGATAGGGGCGCATCGCATCAAGCGGACGCAGCAGGCCATAGAGACCAGAAAGAAGGCGGATGTGGTTCTGCGCGAAGGCAATGCCCTCCTCGTGCAGCGAGAAGGCGTCGAAGCCTGCATAGACGTCGCCCGCGAAGGCGAACAGCGCCTGGCGCTCGGGAAGCTCGGGAAAATCGCGGAAACGATCCGCGTTGAGCTTCGCCAGCTTGGGCGAGATGTGCATCAGCTCGGACAGCTTCTTCTGGCTGAGGTTCGAGGCCGATTTCGCCAGCCCCATCGCCTCCTCGGCGAAGTGCGGGGTGGTGAGGTCGAGCGGCGGGAGTTCACGCTCGAAGTCGAGCGTCTTGGCAGGGGACAGGAGCGCAATCATGGGAGGCTGGGTACCCATGACGAAGGGCAGCGTCAAACAGCGAGATCAGCCCCCTGCAAACTTGCCCTCGCCCTTGAGCGCAAGGGGCAGTCCCGCCGCCACGAAGACGACCTCGTCGACCTCCTCCGCGAGGCGCTGGTTGAGCCGTCCCGCCTCGTCACGAAAGCGGCGCGAGAGCGCGTTATCCGGTACGATGCCCATGCCGACTTCGTTGGCGACGAAGGCAATCGGCACCGGGCAGATTGCCAGCGCGGCCAGCAATTCTTCGGTGCGCGCAGCGACATCCTCGTCGGCCAGGATCAGGTTGGAAAGCCACAAGGTGAGGCAATCGACCAGCACCGCCTCGGCCTCCAGGCCTGCGCGCCCCAACGCTTCGGCCAGATCCAGCGGCGCCTCGATAGTCGTCCAGCGCGCGTCGCGGTCGGCCTGATGGCGGGCGATGCGCTCGTCCATCTCGGCATCGAAGGCCTGCGCGGTGGCGATGAAGGCGAGGCGTCCGGGCACGGCATCGATCCGCGCCTGCGCGTGGCGAGACTTACCCGAGCGCGCGCCACCTAGAACCAGCAGGCTCGTCATGCCGTCTTCTCGCGGGCAAGCGCAATAAGCGCGTCGATATCGAGGTGCGCCTCCAGCCCTTGCGCCAAGGCGTCGAGCGCAACGTCGACACGCGCGTCGTGATCCGCCCCCGAACTTGTAACGCCAATCCGCTCGAGCAGGGCGCGGCGCAACGGCCCGGCAGCGAGCAGGCCATGGCAGTAGGTCCCCATGACACGCCCGTCGCCCGACAGCGCCCCGTCCGGGCGATCGACGTCCAGTATGGCGAAAGGATGGGCCAGCGAGGCCCCGTGCGTTTCGCCCATGTGCATCTCGTAGCCGCGAAAGCCTTCGCCCAACGCCGTTCCGCGCACCTGCCGCAGGGCCTTGCGCGGACCGAGCACGGTCGAATGGTCCAGGAGCCCGAGCCCCGGCGTCTCGCCCGGCGGACCTTCAATCCCGTCAGGATCGGCGATGGTCCGCCCCAGCATCTGGAACCCTGCGCAGATCCCCAGTACGCGCCCGCCGCGCCGATGGTGGGCCAGGATATCGATGTCCCAGCCCTGCTGGCGTACGAAATCCATGTCGGCGCGCGTCGCCTTGGAGCCGGGCAGGACGATCAGGGCCGCCTCGGGCGGGATCGGCGTGCCGGGCGGGATCATCGCCAACTCGACATCCTCTTCGGCGCGCAGCGGATCAAGATCATCGAAGTTGGCAATGCGTGGCAGCATCGGACAGGCGATGAGCGTCTTGCCTTCGGAGCGGTCCTGACGTTTCTCCAGTATCACCGCGTCTTCGCTCGGCAAGTCGGCGACGGCGGAGAGCCAGGGAACGAGGCCAAAGCCGCGCCAGCCCGTGCGCTCCGCGATGGCCGTGTAGCCATCGGCAAAGAGCGCCGGATCGCCCCGGAACTTGTTGACGATGAAGCCCCGGATCATCGCCGCGTCCTCGGCCTCCAGTACGGCGCGGGTTCCCACCAGCGAGGCGATCACCCCGCCCCGGTCGATATCGCCCACCAGCACGACGGGCACATGCGCCGCGCGGGCAAAGCCCATGTTGGCAATGTCCCCGCTGCGCAGGTTGATCTCGGCGGGTGAGCCCGCGCCCTCGACCAGCACCACGTCGCAGCGCTCGGAGAGACGCTTCCAACTGGTCAGCACTTCACTCAGAAGATTGCGGCGTCCTTCCCGAAAATTGCCCGATCCCAGCGTGCCGCGCACCTCGCCATGCACGATCAGTTGCGAAGTGCGGTCGGCCTGGGGCTTCAGCAGCACCGGGTTCATGTCGGTGAGGAGCGGCGCGCGGGCTCCCAGCGCCTGAAGCGCCTGCGCCCGGCCGATCTCCCCCCCATCGACGGTAACCGCGGCGTTGTTCGACATGTTCTGCGGCTTGAACGGGAGGACCGACAGACCCCTGTTCGACAGCGCCCGGCACAGCCCTGCGACCAGCACCGACTTGCCGACATCCGAGCCGGTCCCCTGCAACATCACCCCAGCCATGCGCGGCCTCCTGTAGCAAGCGCGCAGACCAGCCAGGCCAGCAGGCAGGCGCGCAGATAGATGGTCTCGGCCCTGCGCATCGCCGGTGCATTGGCGATGCCCCCCTCGTCCCCGATCCAGGGCTTCTCGGTGCGGATGCCGTCGTAATGCAAGGGACCTGCGAGCCTCAGGCCCAGCGCGCCGGCCATCGCCGCCTCGCTCCAGCCCGCATTGGGCGAGGCATGGTGGGCATGGTCGCGCCACAGGATGCGCCAGCCTCCGCCGCCTGCAAGGCAGATGAGAACGCCGCTAAGGCGCGCAGGCAGGAAATTGGCGAGATCATCAATCCGCGCCGCCGCCCAACCGTAGGCGCGCAAGGGCTCTTCAGGGTGGCCGATCAGGCTGTCGGCGGTGTTGATCGCCTTGTAGACCCACAGGCCAGGAAGGCCCGCGAGGACGAACCAGAACAGCGGCGCAATCACCCCGTCGCAGAAACTTTCCGCGAGGCTTTCGATACCTGCGCGGGCTACGCCCGGCGCGTCCAGGTCCCGGGTATCGCGCCCGACGATGCGCCCCACGGCCATGCGAGCGGCGGGAAGGTCGCTCGCAGCCAAGGCGCGGCGCACGGGCACGACATGTTCGTACAGGCTGCGCTGGGCAAGCGCGGGCCAGGCCGCGAGTGCGACCACGAACCAACTCCAGGAGCCAGCAAGGCGGCCTGCGACGGTTTCCACACCCCAGGCCGCCCCTCCCACCATCACCGGGAGCACGATCATCGCAGCAACGCCCCGCAGGCGCCGCGCGGAGAACGAAAAGTTTGGCCGGTTCCAGCGACGCTCCAGGCCGCCGATTAACCGCGCGAAGGCCCCGACCGGATGACCGATCCGGCGGTAGAGCCCATCGGGCCAGCCGAGCGCGGCATCGAGCACCAGCGCGCCGAGGACAGCCAGGCCCTCAACCATCACAGGACCAGCGCGTGAGAGCCGCCTCCAGCCGGGCCAGTGCGCTATCATGTCCCGGCAGCCCGAAGCGCAGGAGCTGGGGATACCCCTCGAAAGGCCGGGTCAGGATATGCGCTCTGGCGAGTGTTTCGAAGAGCGAAGCGGCTCTGTTGGTGCGCACCAAGCGAAACAGTGGCGAAGCTCCCTGCGCCGCGAGGCCGTGACGCGCGAGCAACATATCAAGCGCTTGCGCACGGCGCTGTAAGCTCTGACGCGCCTGCCCGATCCAGTCGGTATCCGCGTAGGCGGTAAGGCCCAGATCAATGGCTGCACTCGACAGCGGCCAGTCTCCGTGCAGGCGGCGGAGGGCGTCGAGGATGGCCAGCGGCCCAAGCACGAAACCAAGGCGCAGCCCCGCCAGCCCGAAGAACTTGCCGAACGAGCGGGTCACGATCAAACGGCGCCCTTCGCGCACCTCACCCGCAACACTCACGTCCCTATGCGGGTCGGCGAAGGCTTCATCGACGACCAGCCAGCCGCCGTCCGCCTCCTGACGATCCA
The DNA here is from genome assembly GCF_022818885.1 of Novosphingobium mangrovi. NCBI lineage: Bacteria > Pseudomonadati > Pseudomonadota > Alphaproteobacteria > Sphingomonadales > Sphingomonadaceae > Novosphingobium > Novosphingobium mangrovi. The sequence goes on from NZ_JALHAT010000010.1 coordinate 125,240, forward strand.
GCGCCGCCAGCACCTCGGTGCGCGTCTGCAAGGTACCGTCGGGGTTGTTGGGATTGGTGAGGACACGCACGGTCGGGCCCGGCGCACCGTTATCAGCGGAGCCGAACGCCTTGGTATAGGTGCTGTACGTGAGGGGGCCCGGCGCAAGCGGAAATTCCCGCAGTACCTCTCCCAGAGCGCGAAGGCCCGCTTCGCTTCCCGGCACCGCCGCGCACAATGCCGGATCGGCTCCGAAGTGGGACGCGGCCACCGCCTCTAGCCGGGCGAGCGCGGCCGGGTCGGGCAAGGCTCGCCAGTCAGGCACATAAGTCTGCGCCCCCGGCCAGGGCACAGGGTTGATGCCGGTGGAAAGGTCGAGCCAGTCTTCGGGCGCCCCACCGTAGCGCGCGCAGGCCGCCGAGAGGCGTCCGCCGTGGGCCACGAAGGCGCTCATGCCAGCACCACCAGTGCGGCCAGCGTCGCCGTCTCGACGAGCTCGATCCCTGCACCGTGCCCATCGCCCGAAATCCCGCCGATACAGCGCTTGAGCCAGAGCGCCCAGAGCGCGCTCGCCGGAAGTGCGGCCAGGAGAGCTGGCGCGAATACCGACGCACACACCGCGAGCAAGGCGCACCAGGCAAGGCACACCTGCCAGCTCGCACCGCTGCCAAAGCGCGTGCCCATCCCGGAATGGAGCGGGGGCAGCAGCAACGTCCAGGCGAGCGGTGCGATGCGCGCCGCCACGGGCACGAGCACCAGCGCCGGGAGGGGCACCATGCTGCACGCGAGGAAAAGGAGGACCAGCTTGGCCAGCAGTTGCAGGACGATGGCGACCACGCCGAAGCTGCCGATATGCGGGTCGGCAAGGACGGCGGACAGGCGCTCACGGTCCCCATGGGCCGCACCCGACGCATCGGCAATGTCCCCCAGACCATCGAGATGGAGCGCGCCGGTAATGCCGACCCAGACGAGGAGCCCGCTCAAGGCCGCAAGGGCTCCGCTATGGAGCCCCCCTGCCCAGACCGCCCCTGCAAGGCAGGCGCCGACCACGAGGCCCGCAATCGGAAACCAGCGGATCGCGCGGGCCATGTCATCGCTGGTGGCTCCCACGTCCGGCAGCGGCAGGCGCGTCATCAACTGGAGCGCAAGGATCGCTGCCTTCATGGGCCCGCATCCCCGGTTTCGAGCCCCACGATCTGCCCGGCAAGCGTGCTGCCCGGCCAGATCCGCAAGGTCAGGCGCGCCCGGTAGGGCAGATCGATGGCCCAGACGCCGTGATGGTCGAGCCCGGTCAGAACCGAGAGCGCGGCGCGCATTGCGCCTGCATGTGTCACCACCAGCGCGCCGTCCTCCAGAGCAGCCAGCCCCGTCCGAACGCGGGCGCAAAGCTGCGACCAGCGCTCGCCGCCGGAAGGAGGGTTTGCCTCGGGATCTTCCCAGAAGGCGGTCAGGGCCTCAACATCGATGGCCTCGGGCGCAAGGCCGTCCCATGCTCCGAAATCGAGCTCCCGCCAGCCCGGGCAGGTCTCCAGTTCCAGCCCCAGCCTCTTGGCCACTCGCTGTGCCGGAAGCATTGCGCGCGCAAGGTCCGAGCTCACCAGCCGCGTCGGCGCAAGCTCCTGCACGCGCTGTTGGAGCGCGGCGCAATCAACCACGGCGGGCGCCACGTCGCCATGCCCCCACAGCAGTCCCGGGCTCACCGGAGGGACGTGCCGGACAAGGTGGATCCGCCGCACGTTCATGCGCTCCCGGCGGCCACCTCGGCCTCGGCGAAGGTCGCCATCTCACCGTGCGCGGCAAGCGCGGCGCGCACCAGCGGCACCGCCACCGCCGCGCCCGAGCCCTCACCCAGCCGCATCTCCAGCGCGAGCAGCGGCTCCAGTCCGAGGTGGTCCAGCAAGCGCCCATGCGCCGCTTCAGCCGAACGGTGCGCGGCCAGGCAGTGGTCGGGAAAGTCCGAAAAAGCCGCAGCCAGCGGCGCGATTGATGCCGAGGCAATGAAGCCGTCGAGCAGCACGGGAATACGCTGCATGCGCGCGGCCAGCATGGCACCTGCCATCGCGGCGATTTCACGCCCGCCAAGGCGGCGCAGGGTCTCGAAGGGATCGGTGCAGGCCCCGGCATGGAGCGCCAGAGCGGCCTCGACCGCGGCGACCTTACGCGCAACACCTGCTGCATCGAGGCCAGTGCCGCGCCCGCACCAGTCGGCCGCCTCCCCATCGAACGCCATCGCCGCAAGCGCGGCGGCAGGGGTCGTGTTGGCGATGCCCATTTCGCCCACGAAAAGAAGCTGGGCCTCCTCCTTCAAGGCATTTGCGCCCGCGTTCAGCGCGGCCAGGCAGTCCGCCTCGTCCATGGCCGGTTCGCAGGCAATGTCGCCGGTCGGACGGTCGAGATCGAGCGCGACGATCGAAAGGTCCGCCCCGCACGCACCCGCAAGTGCGTTGATCGCCGCCCCGCCGCCCGCGAAATTGGCAACCATCTGCGCGGTCACCTCGACCGGGAAGGCGCTGACCCCGCGCGCCGCGACACCATGGTTTCCGGCGAAGACCACCGCCTGTACCGTGTCGAGCCGAGGGCGCTCGGCTCCTTGCCATCCGGCCATGAAGACTGCGATGTCCTCCAGCCGTCCCAGCGATCCTGTGGGCTTGGTCAGCTGGGCCTGTCGGGCGCGCGCGGCTGCGACAGCCCCGGCATCGGGCCCGGGCATCTCCGCGAGCGCGGCCAGAAAAACGTCGCGGTTCTCGAACAGGCTCATGTGCACAGGTATCCTTCGGGCGGGGTGCGGGTGATGAAGTGGCCCTTCACGCCGTCCGGCCAATGGGCGTAACGCACGACGCCCTCCTCGCTTTCGGCGTGCGCCGCTGCATAGGTCAGGATCGCGCGGGCGGCCTCGGCGTCGGCCGAGAAGTCGCCCAGCACGTAGCCGACCTTGCCGGGCGCGCGGATGTGGATGGTGCAGAAACGCTTGCAGGCAAAGAGGCAGGGCATGTCCTGGACCTCGACCCCGGCGAAGCCCTCCTCGGCGGCCTTCACCTCGCGCAAGGCCGCAGCGAGGCGCGCGCCGCCGCGCAGCCCCTCGCCGTCCTCGCGCGCCTCGGACGTATGACGGCAGGTCGAGCAGACCACCACCTGCGTCTTTCCCGCCCCATCTCCCTCCAGCGCGCGCAGCATCAGAAACGGCTCCGGATACCGGCGTAGACCGTGCGGCCCAGCATCCCGTAGCCGCTCGCGGTTTCGTAGCGCTCATTGCCGACATTCTCGACGCGGGCCTGGAAGGTAAGGCCAGGCGTGACCTCCATCTGCGCGCGCAGATCGACCAGCCAGTAATCGTCGAGCACGGTCGAACTGCTGGCGCTGGTGAAGGTCTTGCCCGAATAGCGCGCAGCCACACTGGCCCGAAGTCCTGCGATGTCTACACCTCCCTCGACATTGGCGGTATGGCGCGGCACGCGGGCGAGCTGGCGGCCATACGTCGAAGCCTCGGGCGTGCGGTCCTCGGCATTCGTCCAGGTGTAGTTGCCATCGGCGAAGAAGACGCCCAGGCGCGCCGTCGCGGCCAGCTCCAGTCCCTTGGCCTGTGCCTTGTCGACATTGGCGTAGTAGCCAAAGCGCGTGGTGTCGGTGCCCGGAATGTAGCAGACTTCGGGCTGGTCGGCGCCGCTCGGGCAATAGGCAAAGTTGATGAGGTTGGTCGTGCGCCGCTCGAACCAGGTGGCCGAGGCGCGCAGGATTTCGCCCAGCCCCTGCTCGATCCCGACTTCCCAGCCCTTGGCCTGCTCGGGCTCGAGATCGGCGACGCCGTAGGCCGAGAACATCTGGTACAGCGAAGGCGCCTTGTAGCCTTCAGAATAGTTCGCGCGCACCACGGTTACGCCATCGTTGGGCGAGTAGGCCGCGCCCGCGCTTGCCACCGTGTTGCCGCCAAAGCGCGACTGGTGATCGTAGCGCACGCCGCCATCGAGCGTGAGCCCCTCGAGCGGTGTCACGCGCAGCTGGCCGTAGAGGCTGTCGGTATCGACCGCGTGGCGCGTCAGCTCATAGGCCACGAGGTTGTTGCCCGGCGACGCGGTAGTCATGCGCTGCTCTTCGCGCTCGGCGCCGAAAAGGACCTGTACGGCCTCGTTCAGCGTGAAGGTGCCCTGGTATTCAAAGCGGCGCAGGCGGCCATGCGCGTCGAAGGTGATCTGGCGAATGTCACGCTCGGGATCGAAGTTCTCACGATCCGAGGTCGTCTGCGTCACCGCGAGCCGGTTGACGAGGCGCCCATCGAACAGGCCGAAGTTGAGCCCGGCATATCCCGACCATTCCTGCGTCGTGCCGAAGGCATAGGTATCGCCCGATGACCCGTCGAACTCCGAACGCGCATCCGACCAATAGCCGCGCAGGTCCAGCGAGACATCCGGGGCCAGCTTGAAGCGAGCCGAACCGCTCGCCGAGGTACGGCGGTAGCCATCGTCCTCGGTCCCGCTCGAACGGGCCGAGATGCCGTCGGTGCGGAAGGTGGAGCCCGCCACGCGCCAGTCGACAAGGTCGCTCGTGCCGCCCACGCCAGCGCGGGCCGAGACGGTCTGGTTCGAACCTGCCTCGGCGGCAAAGCTGCCTTCGAGCGGTTCGGACGCCTGCCGCGTGGTCACATTGACGACACCGCCGATCGCGTTGCTGCCCCATAGGATCGACTGCGGCCCGCGCAGGATCTCGATGCGCTCGGCATCGTCGAGGAACAGGTTGGAGACGTTGACGCCGCCCGCCGTCGAGGAGGGATCGGACAGGCGCATGCCGTCGATCACCATGACCGTGGTGCCATCGTCGGCGCCGCGAATGCGCAGGCTCGTGCTGGTGCCGTAGCCCCCGTTGCGCGAGATCGAGACACCGGGCGTACGCAGCAGGATATCGGTGACAGAGAAGGTCTGAGCCTGCGCGATAGCCTCTTCATCAAGCACGGTGACACTGGAGGAAACCCGTTCGGCCGCGACCGGCGTCCGAAGCGCGCTGACATAGATCGTGCCTGGAGGGGCTTCGTCCGCATGGGCGAAGGAAGGCGCGAGGACGGAAAGCGGAACAACGAGGGCCGAAACGCCGGCCAGATAAGGAAGCTTCAACACGGGCGGGACAATTCCCTTCATGCAAACAACGGTTTGCCCGCCGCTTGCGCTCCGTTGTGGCAAGGAACCGCCGTATCGCAGGTCTTCTGCTTGCGAGAAGAGCGCACGACCCGACGCCCCCTGCCCGGATCGCATCCGGCAAGGCGGTGGCTGTCGCTACGCGAGGGATGACCTTGACCAGTGACGGCGCGGCCCTCGAACACCCGGTGCACCCTGCCCGGATGAAGAACGACGGCGTCAGGCAGGTCTCCTGGCTCGCGGGTCAGGGCGCTCCGGCCGCCTTCTCAGGACACATGTCCCAATGGCAGATTGGCCGGATGGCTCGCCGCTTACAGTTGCAGGGGCAGCCCGGGTCTTGCACCCGGTTCCCTTTTGATCCCCTTGCGGGGAACCTGTCGCTTGGGCCCGCGAACTATAGCTCCGTTGCCCGCTGCGCAAGTGCAATATGCTTGCGGGAAAGGCCATGCTCGCCTAATCGTGGGGGCGCAACGGGTGCCCGAGAGGGCTTAATCGGGAAGTCCGGAAAGGTCGCCAGAGGGCGATCTGGGCCGGCACTGCTCCCGCAACTGTGACCGGGGAGCGCATCGCCAGGTGCCATTGGGAGGGATCTCCCGAGAAGGCGGCGAAGACGCGCTGTGAACCGGGAAGTCAGGAAACCGGCCCGATGCCGTCGTTCTTCGCGCGGGCGGGATGAACCGGGCGGACGAGGGCCTCGCACACTGCGGGGAGATCCCTTGGCGGACGACATTCGTGTGTCGCGTCGAAGGGAGCCTGTGATCCATGCCGTACTGCTGAACCTCCTTTTTTGGTCTCCAGCCAGGGCCCGTTCCGTGGGCTTCCCGTGGCCGTGCCCTCGTCCGGGCGCGCGCCGACGCACCTTTCCCCTTTTTCCGCAAGGAGATACCTCGCATGCACCGCTCGCCTGCCCTTTCCTCGTCCCGCTTCCAGTGGACGATCTTCGCCATCCTCGCCCCTGTCATGCTGCTGACCCGCTCGCACGCGCTCACCCACATGGAGCATGTGCCCAGCACCGCGCTCGCCAGCTTCTTCGTCCTTGGCTACTTCGTGCGCCGTGCGGCAGGCTTTGCGGGCCTGTTCGGCCTTGCCTATGCGATTGACGTCGTCTCGATGTCGGTGCTGGGGGTCTCGGACTTCTGCTACACGCCCGCTTACGCCATGCTGATCCCCGCCTACGCGGCGATGTGGATGGCCGGACGCTTTGCGGCCAACCTGCCCGAGCGCCTCTCCTCGCTTCCCATCATGGCCCTCCTCGTCGGCGGCGCAACGGTGGTCGCGCATCTGTGCTCAAGCGGCGGGTTCTACTTCCTGGGCGGGCGCTATCCCGACCCGACGCTGGCCGAATTCGCGCCCCGCTTCGCACGCTACTTCCCGCGCGCGCTGGTCGCCTCGCTGACCTGGAGCGGTATTGCCGCAGCCCTCTGGGCGCTGACGCTGAGCGCGCGCCCCGACCTGCGCCGCGGGGCCGCACGGTGAGCGACAGTCCCAGCGAAACCGCCACGCTGAGCGAGGAGGAGCGCCGCCACAAGGCACGCACCGCAAAGCACAAGAAGGTGGTCGACGCGCGGATCGCGGCGGCCAAAATCGACAAGGGCCTGGTGCTCGTCCTGACCGGCAACGGCAAGGGCAAGAGCTCCAGCGCCTTCGGCATGGTCGCACGCACGCTCGGCTATGGCCGCAAGGCCGCGGTGTTCCAGTTCATCAAGGGCAAGGAAGACGTGGGCGAACGCGCCTTCCTCTCGCGCCAGGAGGGCGTCACCTGGGAGAACTGCGGCGAGGGCTTCACCTGGGAAACCCAGAACCGCGCACGCGACATCGCCGCCGCGCGGGCGGGCTGGGAGAAGGCCAGGGCCGCGCTGGCCGATCCCGACATCTCTTTGGTCGTGCTGGATGAACTGACCTATCTCGTGACCTATCGCTACCTTGAACTGGACGAGATCCTGCCCGCGATCCGGGGCCGCCCCCCCATGCAGCACGTGGTGATCACCGGCCGCGCCGCGCACGAGGAACTGCTCGAACTGGCCGACACGGTCAGCGCCATCCGCGACGAAAAGCACGCCTTTCGCGCGGGCGTGCGCGCGCAGGTCGGGATCGACCTGTGAGCCCCTGCGGCCCCGCTTGTGATAGCGCGCAGTGCCCCGCCCTGCTCGTCTCCGCCCCGGCCTCGGGCCAGGGCAAGACACTGGTGACGGCCGCCCTCGCCCGCCGCCACCGGCGTGCCGGGCGGCGCGTGCGCGTGTTCAAGTGCGGGCCGGATTTCCTCGACCCGATGATCCTCGAACGCGCGAGCGGGGCGCCGGTCCACCAGCTCGACCTGTTCATGGTCGGAGAGGAGGAATGCCGACGCCTGCTGCACGAGGCCGCCAGAGACGCCGACGTGATCCTCGTCGAAGGGGTCATGGGCCTCTACGATGGAGACCCGAGCGCCGCCGACCTTGCCGCCCGCTTCGGCCTGCCGGTGCTGGCCGTGCTTGACGGGTCGGCGATGGCGCAAACCTTCGGCGCACTGGTGCTGGGGCTAGCGAGCTATCGCAGCGACACGCGCCTACTGGGCGTCCTTGCCAACCGGGTCGGCAGTGCGCGCCACGGTGAGATGCTCGAAGAGAGCCTGCCCGCAGGCATCGCCTGGCTGGGCGCGCTGGCGCGCGATCCCGACCTGGCCTTTCCCGAGCGTCACCTCGGCCTTCTCCAGGCCGACGAGATCGCCGATCTCGACGCGCGCCTTGACCGGGCCGCGACCAGCCTCCCGGACGGCGCCGACTGGCTACCCGAAGCCGTGACCTTCACGCCGCCCGCCCCGCGACCAGTCTCCGCGCGCGCATTGGAGGGGCACACGGTCGCCGTCGCCCGCGATGCCGCGTTCGGCTTCATCTACCCCGCCAACATTGCCTGCCTCGAAGCGCTCGGCGCACGGGTTTCCTATTTTTCGCCACTGGAGGACACAGCGCTTCCCGTCTGTGATGCGGTCTGGTTGCCGGGTGGATACCCCGAACTTCACGCCAAGCGCCTGTCCGCGAACACATCCCTGATCGCGGACCTCCGCCGCCACCACCATGCAGGCAAGCCCATCCTTGCCGAATGCGGCGGCATGCTCTTCTGCCTGGACACCCTCGCCCCGCGTGAAAGCGCACCTGTCGCGATGGCCGGACTGCTGCCCGGCCACGCAGCGCTGCAACCGCGCCTCGCCGCCCTTGGTCTTCAGGAGGTCACCCTCAAGGGCGGGAGCCTGCGCGGCCACACTTTCCATTACTCCACCATGGAAACGCCGCTGTCACCAATCGCGCAATCGCGCTCACCACGCGGCCGCGCCGGTGAAGGCGTGTTTGCCAGCAGCCGTCTCACCGCCACCTACATGCACCTCTATTTCGCATCCGCCCCGGAAGCGACGGCGCTCCTATTCCAGAAAAGCGCAACGCGCGCCGGTGCCGACAGTCCTGCCGACGGCACCGGTCGCACGCTGCAACCCGCAAGGGCCTGACGGCCTTGCGCCCCTTCAGTGCGCCATGGCCACCAGCGGCGGCGTCGCATCCTCGGACGGCACGACCTCGCCGGGCTCCGCATCGGCGAAGCGCCCATTGGCCAGGACGACCCCCTGGTTGACCGCCCAGATCGCGGCCTGGGTGCGGTTCTGGACCATGAGCTTGCGCAGGATCGCCTTGACGTGAACCTTCACGGTCGCCTCGCTGATATCGAGACGATAGGCGATCACCTTGTTGGGATAGCCCATCACCAGGCAGTGCAGCGTATCGATCTCGCGTTCGGACAACAGTTCGCCCAGCTCGACCTTGATCTCGGCCTCCCCCTCGATCAGCGGCCGCTTGTGCGCGAGATGTTCAAGCAGCGCCGTGGGCATGACCTTCTCCCCCTGGTGGACGAGACGCAGCGACCCCAGCAGCGGGTCCGAGGCGATCTCCTTGAGGAGGTAAGCATCGACACCGCGATTGAAGGCATCGACCATCTGACCGAAGTTGAAGCTGTCCACGAGCGCCGCGATGCGAAGACCGGGAAAGCGCTCCTTCAAGGGGTGAAGATTATCGATGTCGCCTTCCAGAACGGCGAGGTCGAGAATGACCAGATCGAGGTTCGACGCCTGTTCGTCGGACAGCGCATCCTGGCATGAGGAAAAGCATTTCGCACAAGCGAACTCGCTTCCCTCAAGTATCTTCCCAATACCTTCACGAATAAGTGAAGTAAAACCAATTATGGAAACATCCACTACGGAATCTAGAGATGTCATCGTCTTTCTCTCCCTAAGATGGAAATACGGACGACCCAAGACCGCACTTGAAAATTTTGCGCCTTCATAATCCATTCAAATCTTGAACAGACATGAAAATTACAAAACCAAGCAAGATTTGACGCACAAGAAGATAATATCTGCCCCTCCCCACATGTCTCTGTCCAAACGCAGAGACCTTGTCGAGGCAATCTGGGCGCATCACACGGCCAGCACAGATATTGTATATTATTTTTTACACTACGTCATCTTGCGACTGCACTTCATGAGAATAAGTAAACCACATAGTTAACAGCAAGTCGACCTATTTATACAACTGCCGTATAAATACGTAAAATACCTCAGATTCAGATGGGAATAGGATACCCTTTTGGAAATGTTTTGACACCCGAAGGAAACGACTCGGCGATTCGTCTGGGCTTCGCGTGCCCATCCGATTGCCCGCGCCTGACCTACAAACGTCCTTCAATCTGCCGCACGACAACAAACGCCTCCGCAGCCTGTGCAAAGACCGTCGAGCCCCGTACCACCGCCAGACTCTCGATCGTCTTGAGCGAACGCTCGTCCGGAAACGGCTTGAGCTGGCTTTCGAACAGGGCGAAGGCATCAAGCTTGCGCTGGAGCGTCGCGCCGATATCGATGTAGCAGTTCGGCACGAAGGCCGGCGTCACGGGCGCGGCCAGCCAGTTCGTCTCGGACAGGGTCTCGTAACACAGTATGCGCTTGGGGACGCCCGCGTTGCGTGGTCGCGCCGCGACCATCGCTCCCAGGAAGGCGATCTGGTGATCGAGATGGATGTCGCCGACGAAGGGCAGGAACAGGGTATCGGGGGCGACCTCCTCCACCACTTCGCCGATCGCCCGGTTGATCTGCCAGGCCGGAACCGTATCGAGCCGTGCAGCGGGAAAATCGAGACGGTGCACACGCGAAACACCAAGGTGCGCATGGGCCTGCTCCATTTCGGCCATGACGCGGGCAACCCCCTCCTCATCGAAGGCTGGAGGCCGGCCTCGCGTGACGAGGCACACCTCCACCTCGTGCCCCTCCTGAACGAGACGGGCCATGGTCCCGCCACACCCCAGTATCTCGTCGTCGGGGTGCGGTGCCACGACCAGAACCTTCCCGAAATGCGCAAGCGACATGATCTAGGCCTCCAGGATACCGTGCAACTTGGGAGGCGCGCCCCTCGCGCTTTCCCATTCGACGAGGTCGATCGGACCCGAGCCCGTCATGACCCGCAAGACCCCGTCCTCGATCCCGAGGACCTGCCCGGGCAAGGCGTGGTAGCGCCAGACGTCCGGGCACAGACGGGTGCTCCAGACGGTCAACCGGTGCGGTCCGTCCATGGCGAACGCCCCGGGATAGGGGCGTCCCACCGCGCGCACGAGCCGGTCGATCCGGGTGGCATCGGCGCGCCAGTCGATACGGCCATCGGCGGGGGTCCGCCGCGCCGCCCAGGTCGCAAGGCGCGCGTCCTGACGCTCGCGCGGCGCGGTGCCCGAGGCCAACTGCGCAAGGCATGTCCGCAGCATCGCGCGCAGAGCGTCCATGTGCTGGTCATAGAGCTGCTGCGCCGTCACGTCGGGCGCGACGTGAAAGAACTTCTGGGCCAGGATGTCACCATCATCGGTGCCCTCCCCGATCCAGAACAGACTGGACGCGGAGATCGGTTCGCCCAGAAGGATGGTCCAGGGTATTGCAGCCCGGCCGCGCAGGCGTGGCAGGGGCGCGGGATGATACCCGATCGTGCCCGAGGCCGCGATGGACAGGAACGCCTCTCCCACGATCTGCGACCAGCCCACGACGAAGACGTAGTCGGGTGCGGCAGCGCGAACCATCGTCAGGGTTTCTGCAGAATTCGTTTGCGCCGCATGCTCCAGCCGGGCTCCCAGATCCCCGGCAAGGGGAGCAAGGTCCACCAGATCGGAGTGCCGCCCATGAAGAGCTGGCGGCAGGGTTAGGACCAGCGGCACCTGCCAGCCGGGCGCCCCGAGCAATTCTTCCAGGAGCACCTGCGTGCTCCCTACGGCACCAACCACGACTGCCCGCACCCCCATCACCTCCTCCCGCTTTCCCTCTTCTCGCCGCGGCATCACCGCAGGAGATCAGTGCGCCACCTTGCGCGGCTCGCTCACCGTGTCCGGCTCGGACCGCACCGGCACGGGACCTGTCGCCCCCCCTGACGCAGCAGCATCGCAAATGCCCCTCCGTACTTCCGGCGCCTCCGGCTCGGCCCGCCAGGGCGCCTGCAGCAGATCCATTTCCTCGAGCAGCTGGTGGTTGACCTTGCGCACGTCGTAGACCTTCTCGGCCAGGTCACGTGCCCTTGCGCCCATGGTCGCGGCGCGCTCTGGCTCCTCAACGAAGCGCATCATGGCCGCGCGCAGCGCCTCGGCATCGCGGGGCTCAACGAGATAGCCGTTCTCGCCCTCCACGATCGGCTCGCGGCACCCGGGCATGTCGGTCGTGATCACCGCGCGTCCGGTGGCCATCGCCTCCAGGATAGTGCGCGGCAGGCCCTCACGGTAGAAGGAGGGCAGGACAAAGACCGAGGAGGCCTCGAGATAGGGCCGCACGTCCGAGCAGCCGGGAATGAAGGTCACCGGATACTGCCGGGCGAGCCGGGCGCATTCCTCCTCGTCGATACCGGTCGGATTGTTGCGCTCATAATGGCCCAGCACCCAGAATTCGCAGTCGCCATGGTCCGCCTTGATGCGGGCTGCGGCCTCGAGGAACTCGTAGACGCCCTTGTCGCGCATCAGCCGGCCGATGAGCAGAAAGCGCAGGCCCTGGCGTGGCAGCGGGGCCTGTACGAACCGCTCCAGATCGACGCCCGAACCCGGCACCTGGACGACATTGTGCCGGGGCGTGACGATGCCAAAGCGGATCATGTCGGCCCGGTCGTCACGGTTGAACACGAAGATCGCCCGTGCCCGGCGCACCGCCTCGCGGTAGAGCTTGCTTACCAGCTTGCGCAGTCCGACACGCGCGTGGCTGTCCTCGCTGAAGACATGTCCCAGCCCCGACATCAGCGCGTAGAAGCGCGGGACACACAGCAAGCGCGCCGCGATCCCACCGTAAATGATCGGTTTCTGGGTATAGGCCAGCACGAGATCCGGGCGCTCGCGCAGCATCAGCCGCACGTACTCGAACAGAAGGCCCAGATCGCGCAGGAAATTGGTTCCCGTGCGCTCCATCGCGACTTGGCGAAACCCGATCCCGGATGCATCCAGTTCACGTTCGACATCCTCGTTCCGGTCGGGCGCCACCGCCACGACCGTGTGTCCGTTGGCCACAAGTTCGCGCAACAAGGCGCCGCGAAAATTGGTCAGCGAATAGGCAAGACTGGAGAGAACAAGAACTTTCATAGCGCGGTTTGGCCCGTGATTGCGAGACGGCCGAGGGCGGCTGCGATCGACGATGCCCTGGGCACCGCGACCTCGCCCGCCATGGATAGGAAAAGCCGAAGTCGAGCGCGGCCACCTGCAGGGCACCACGCATCCTTCCTGCGACTTTCTTCTCCTGGCTGAACGACCCCCCAGGTCCTCTCCAACGATGCCCGCAGCCGGCGAAACTGCAAGAACGCAAGTGGCTGATCCCCTTTTGCGACAGCTACGGGGAATTCCGATACGTATATTTGGCAGGGCTGGCATTTCTTTCGGGAGGTGAACTCCCAAAACGGCGATTTCGGCTTATGGCTTTAAGATCACGTGCGCCCCCGGCAGCGCTACCATAGCCTAGCAAACTGCAGAGGCCGCCGGAGCACTTGCCACGGCCATCTTGCCTCGCCCGGATCCCCGGATCGTCCAAAACAGCGAAGGCTGCCCGCATGAGCAAGAACATTGCAGACCGCGCCGCGTCATCCGCCAGGAGCGCATCCTCCCGTCCGCTGCTGCGTATTCGCAAGCTGGACGGCGCGCGCGAAAACGCCGCAATCGGACGCTTCAGCCTGCGACGAACCTTTCGCAACCAGTTGCTGATCAGCTTCGACACCCTGACTATCGGCGCCACGTTTATCGCGGCTTTCCTGCTGGTGGGACGCGGTCCCTTCCTGCAGAGCGAGGGCATCTCCTGGACGACCGCGGGCATGGGCATCGTGACCGTGCTGGGCCTGTTCATGAGCGGCCTTTACCGCCGCAGCTGGCGCTTCTTCAGCTTTGCCCACTCGATCCATCTGGTCGCACTGATCCTACCCTGCATCGGTCTGGGCTGGGCGGTCGCGCTGCTTTCTCCGGCGGTGCGCGCCGAACAGTCCAACCTGGCCGCGGTCATCGCCATCCACTGGCTTCTGGCGACCTCGGGCCTGGTGACGTTGCGGGCCCTGCGACGCCTGGTGCATGAACACCTGACCCGCACCAGCAGCGCGCACCTGCGCCATGTCGCAGGCCGGCAGCTGCCCCACGCGCTGCTTGTCGGCTCGCCCGACTGGGTGCTCTCCATCATCGAGATGCTCCGGCGTGAAACGACCCCGTCCTTCGTCATTTCCGGCATTCTCCTGCCGACCCTCAACGACACGCTGATGCAGATCGGCAAGGTGCCGGTGCTGGGCAGCCACGACGATATCGTGGATGCCGTCGAACGCCTGGAAGCCAAGGACCAGCGCCCTTCGCTGGTGATTGCGAGCGACGACGGCAATGACCTCACCAACCGCGAGATGGCCCGGCTCACCAGCCGTGCGCGCCACCTGGGCCTCGAGCTCTCGCGCATTCGCGACTGCTGGAGCCACATCCTCCAGCGCAGCCCGAGCGCGGTCCACGAGGAGCTCTCGGTCAAGGACCTGCTGGGCCGCAGCGAATTCACGCTCGAAGGCGAGCAGATCACCAGCCAGATATCGGGCAAGTGCGTGCTGGTGACAGGCGGTGGCGGCACCATCGGTTCGGAACTGTGCTGGCAGCTGGCCAGCTTCCGCCCCTCCAAACTGGTCGTGCTCGATCACAGCGAATACCACCTTTACGCCGCCGAGATGAAACTGCGCGAGCGCTACCCCGATGTCCCCATCGAGGCCGAGCTGTGCAACATCCGCGAACGCTCCGAGGTGCGCCGCATCTTCGCCAAGCACCGCCCGACCATCGTCTACCATGCGGCGGCCCTCAAGCACGTGCCGATCGTCGAGACGAGCCCGTGTGCCGGGGTCCACACCAATATCCTGGGCACCCGCATCATCGCCGATGCGGTCTGCGAATTCGGCGCGAGGGCTATGGTCCAGGTCTCGACCGACAAGGCCGTGAACCCGGTCGGCATGATGGGTGCGACCAAGCGCGTGGGCGAACTCTACAGCCAGGCCCTCGACATGTGCGGGATCGATGATCCCGACGCGCCGCGCTTCATGACCGTGCGTTTTGGCAACGTGCTCGGCTCGAGCGGCTCGATCGTTCCGCTGTTCCAGCGCCAGCTGCGCGAAGGCCGCCCGCTCACTGTCACCCACCCCGATATCGAACGCTTCTTCATGACCGTGCGCGAGGCGGTGCAGCTCATCCTGCAAAGCAGCGCCGCCGCGCTCAGCGAGCAGTCGCAGCGCGGCACGATCTTCGTGCTCGACATGGGCAAGCCCGTACGCATCGTTGATCTCGCCTATCGCATGATCCGGCTCTACGGCCTCCAGCCCGAGATCGACGTGCCCGTCCAGTTCGTCGGCCTGCGCCCGGGCGAAAAGCTCTACGAGGAGCTTTTCGACATCTGCGAGGAACAGACCAGTTCGCGGATCAAGGGCATCTTCGAGGCCCAGTCGCGGCCCATCCCGCTCCCGCTCATTTCCCGCAGCATCGACCAGCTCGCCCACGCCGTGGAGGCGGGCGACCAGGCCGAGGCCCGGCGCATTACCCACACCCTCGTCAAGATGCCCAGCGGTGCGGCCTCGTTCCAGGTCATCGAGAATCCGGCGATGTCCCAGGACACCTCCCGCACGCGCTCGCGCACCCCCGCATAAGGAGCCCGGAACGCATGGCATCCCACGTTCTTGCCGATGCACAGCCCCCGCATTTGGTCCCTCAGCCCCTGAAATCGGGCTGGCCATGCCACGAGCCCGACGAGATTGCGGCCGCGAGCGCGGTCCTGCAATCCGGGCGGGTAAACGCACTCGTCCACGGCGATGAGACCCGCAGCTTCGCGCAGGAGTTCGCCGCCTATAACGGCATGCCGCACGGCATTTGCGTCGCCAATGGCACCGTCTCGCTCGAGATCGCGCTCAAGGCGCTGGGCATCGGGCCGGGCGACGAAGTCATCGTACCCGCCCGCAGCTTCTTTGCCACCGCCAGCGCGGTCCTCGCGGTGGGGGGGAGCCTTGCCTTCGCCGATGTCGAGCCCGACAGCCAGAACATCGATCCGGTCTCGGTCGAACGCCTTGTCGGGGCGCGCACACGCGCCGTGATCTGCGTCCATCATGCCGGATGGCCCTGCGACATGGACCGGCTCGTGGCGCTGTGCGCACGCCATGGCCTTGCGCTCCTCGAAGACTGCGCGCAGGCGCATGGGGCCCAGTGGCACGGGCGCCGTGTCGGCTCGTTCGGCACCGTCGCCTCGTTCTCGTTCTGCACCGACAAGATCATGTCGACCGGCGGCGAAGGAGGCATGATCCTGCTGCGTGACCGGGATGCCTGGGAGACGGGCTGGTCGATCAAGGATCACGGCAAGGACCTGGCCATGCTGCGCGATGGCAAGGGGCGCCCCGGGGAATTCCGCTATGTCCACGCCCGGCCGGGATCGAACCATCGGATGACCGAGATGCAGGCCGCGATCGGCCGTCGCCAACTCACCAAGCTGGAGGACTGGCTCGCGCAGCGACGTGCCAATGCACAGGCGCTCTGTACCGCCCTTGCTCCGCTTCCCGCCATCGCGCCGCCCGCGCCGCCCGAGCACGTGCGCCATGCCTGGTACAAGTTCTATGTCCAGCTCGCACCCGATCTGGCCGAACGCCGGCTCGATATCATCGCGGCCCTGCACGAAAGAGGCATTCCGGCGGCCAGCGGATCGTGCCCGGACATGAGCCGCGAGCGCGCACTCGAAGCGCAATCGTTTAGGTGCGACGGCGCGCTGGAAGCTGCCAACGCACTTGGAGCACGCACCCTCATGTTTCCCTGCGACCACACCCTTTCGCCCCGCGACATGCAGCGCATCGGCGAAGCTCTGGGCGAGGTGGTGACCTGATGGCGGCGCCGCGCACACGCCCTGATGCCAGATGGCAGCCCGACTTCGTGGTGATCGGCGCGGCCAAGGCGGCGACGACCTGGATCCAGGCCCGGCTCCAGGAAAATCCGGCTGTCTACATGCCCGATCCCGAACCCCATTACTTCAGCACCGACTACGCCGAAGGCGAAGGCCATTACCGCGGCTTCTTCAACGAGATCCCCGAGGGCGTCACCTGCATCGGGGAAAAGTCCGCCGACTACCTCGCCCATCCCGAAGCGCCCGCGCGGCTGGCCCGGATGCTCCCCCATGCCCGCCTGGTCGTGATGCTGCGCGATCCGGTCGAGAGAGCCTATTCGGATTACAAGATGTTCTACCGGCGCGGCACCGTCACCGGACCGCCCGAGGACTATCTGACCGATCTCGCCAATCCGCACCCGCGCTTTCTCGAGGACGGGCTCTATGCCCGCCACCTCGACCGCTGGCTGGAGGTCTTCCCGCGCGAGCAGATCCGGGTCTACCTGCACGAGGATCTCGACGAGCGCCCGCGCGAGGTTCTCGCCGAAGTGTCCCACCATATCGGGCTGGAGCCGGCCCTTCCCGACACCATCGACACCACGCACGAGAATTCGAGCCGGACGATGATCCTGCCCCTGCCGCTGCGCCGGATGCTGGCTCCTTTCAAGGATGCCGCGCGCCCCTTGCGGGGCACGCCCATCTTCGAAGGCGCGCGCTCGCTCCTCGCCCAGGAAATGCGCTATCCACCCTTGAGTACGAGCCTGCGCGCGCGGCTATGCGAGTTCTACGCGCCCGACACGCAAAGACTGGGCGCGCTCATCGAACGCTCCCTCGACTGCTGGCAGAGTGCCCGGACACCGATCCCCGCGCAGGTTTCGAGGTAATGCCTCGTGTCCGCGGCGCGGCTCCAGAATAGGTAGCGCCCTGTTCGAATTCAGGGGGGATCTAGCCCTGAATAGCATCTCCGATTCAGGCCGATACAGGTTAGCCTATGGGCATCCTACCCGTTCATTGGTCCTGCCCCTCGCGCCGCATGGCACGCCCTGGCCGGGCCAGCCGTTTCAGGAGCCGAGCATGACCGCCCCCGCGCCTCGCCGACATCTCTTCGCACAGACCGCCGTTCTTGTCTGCACGGCCACCGCCATGGCGCTCGCCGGCTGCGCCTCGCCCACCGGATCGCTGCCCGCGCTCGCCGAGATGGAGGCCGCTCCCTACCAGGTGGCCGCAGGTGACAAGATCCACGTCGCGATCCAGGAGCTGCAGGACGCCAGCGGTGACTACGTCGTCGAGGAGACCGGCACGATCTCGATGCCCTACGTCAAGACGATGCCCGTCGCCGGCCTCAGCTACCGCGAGATCGAGCAGGGCATCGCGGGGCGGCTTCTTTCCGAAGGCATCCTCGTCGGGCAGCCGGTGGTCAATGTCCGCCCGATCGAACTTCGCCCCTTCTACGTGACGGGCGAAGTCAATCGGCCGGGCGAGTTCCCCTATCGCCACGGCATGACCGTGCTTGCCGCCCTCTCGGCTGCCGGCGGGTACACCTACCGCGCCTCGACCGGAAAGGTCTCGATCACGCGCTCGGTCGACGGACGGGACATCATCGCCAAGGCAACCGAGATGACACCGATACAACCCGGTGACAGGATCCAGGTCTTCGAACGCTGGTTCTGACCATGAAGGCCCGTCTCGCGCTCTCCGCGCTGGTTTTCGACCTGGGTGCCCTGGGCGCCCTTGCCATCCCCGCCCGCGCGCAGACCGAGACCCTCGGCAGTACCGCGCCCACGGTCTATCCCGACGATCCGGAGTACCGTGCGCAACCGATCCGTCTGGGCGGCCTCAGCCTGACCACCAACGCCAATGTCCGGCTGAACTACGACAGCAACATCTACGCCGCGCCCGTCGAACGGTACGACGATGTCTACGCCGATTTCTCGGGCGAAGTGCGCGCCGACAGCAGCCCGGGGCCGGTCACGGTGACGGGCGGGATTACGGGAACCGTGCGCCGCTATGGCAGCCGGAGCACCGAGAATTCCGAGCGCTGGCGTTTGGATACAACGGTGAAATGGGCTCCATCCCGCACCTCGCTCTACTCGCTTGGCGCCAGCCTGCAACGCGCGGTCGAGGATCGCAGCGATTCCGAGGCCCGTACCAACCCGGATCGCGGCCCGCGCCGGTTCGACATCCTGGCCACCGAGTTTCACCTGCGCACGCAGCCCGGGCGCCTCCTGTTCGATGTCCAGGCCAGTGCGACCCGCTTCGATGCCCTGTCCAGCGTCGATGCTGATCGCGATTTTTCCGCCTACAACGGCCAGGCGGCCATGGGCCTTCGCGTGGGTGGCACCGTGTTCGTCACCGCCAGTGCCTTCGTCAATCGCCGCGAGTTCCGTCTATCGCGAACCCCTGCCGGATTTGAGCGGGATACGACAACCTACGGCGGCCAGCTCGGGCTCAACGTCGAACCTGGAGGGCTCTTCGAAGGGCGCCTGGGCGTTGGTGTCTTTCGCTATGATCCCGACGAGCCGACCGCGCCGGGCCGCACCGGCCTGTCGGTTTCGGGCGCCCTGATCTACCGCCCTTCGCGGCGCACCGCGCTCCTGCTCGATGCCTTCAATGGCGATGTCGCGACCTTCCGCACCGGCGCGCAGGGACGTACCGACACCCGCTTCCGGATCACCGCCGAGCAGGAAATACGCCACGACCTGTTCGCCAGGTTGAGTGGCAGCTTCCGGCGCAGCAAGTTCGTGGGCACCGGTATAAGCGAGGACACAGCGTCCGTATCGGGCGAGATCGAGCACGTGATCGCGCGCAACCTCTCGCTCAGTCTCGACGCGCAGTTTTCCAAGCGCACGAGCGAACGGTTCGCGGCGCGTTTCGAACGCTTTCGCGCCGGCTTCAGCCTGCGCGCCCGGTTCTGACGAGGCCAGCCTCGATCACCCTCACGCAGCCATCAACCGGGGGCGCCTGCCCCCGGCCACGCATCAGGACATCGCAAGCTCGGTGTAGACGCTCGCCACCTGCTCGGCGTGGTGCTCGCGCGAGAAGCGCGCGCGGGCCACGACTTGTGCCCGCAGGCACATCGCCTGGCGCTGTTCCGGCTCGGCAAGAAGGCGCGCGACGGCGCGGGCCATGCCCACAGGATCATCGAGATCGCACAGGATCCCGCAGTCACCTTCGAGCGCCTCGGGATTGCCCCCCGAGCGGGTCGCCACGACGGGCGTCTTGACCAGCATCGCCTCGACCAGTGTGCGTCCGAGCGGCTCGCGCGCGGCGGGCACCAGCAGCACATCGCACCCCGCCAGCCAGGCGTGGCCGGGCGATCGGAACCCCATCATGTGCCCCCGCGCGTTGCCTCCGATCCGCGCCGCACGCTCGGGCAGAAGCTCCCCGTATTCGGTGTTGCGCGGATCACCGAAGAGCAGCCCGTGGACCGGCCTATCGACCAGACGCCCCAGTTCCTCGACCGTATCGAGAAAACCCAGCGGACGCTTTCGTTCGATGAAGTTCCCGAAATAGCCACACAGGACCGCGTTGGCCGGGGCTCCGATATGTTCGAGGATCCGGGCCCGCATGGTCTCCCGGCTGGCCTCAACCTGCGTGTCGAAGGGGCTGTGGACGACCTGCGCGCGCTGCGCGGCGCGCGAGCCTTGCGCGGGCAGGGAGAAGCGGGACACGGTCAGTATCCGGTCGGCCAGCAACGGCGCGACGTAGCGCAGCCCCCGCGCGGATGGATCTCCGCGGTGGTGCCATAGTAACCGGCTTCCCGCGAGGCGCGCGGCCAACGCCCAGGCCGCATGGCTGCGCCCATCGTTGCTGTGAACGATATCCACGCCCCGCGCCTGCAGGAAGCGGCTTCGCGCCCGCACCCCGGCAAGCGCGCCAAGCGCCTTGGCCGGACCGATCCGGGCACCGGGCACGAGCGACTGGCGCGGCGGTGCGGGATCGGCGGCCTGCGGCCAGGACGCAAAGAACTCGGCGATATCCCCGCCCGGCCTCTCGGGCACGATCAGGGCGTGGTAACGGCTCGGATCGAGTTGCTCGAGCAGCCCGCGCACCGACATGTGGCTGCCGCCAAGCTCGTCCCCGCTGAAGGGAAAACAGATCGTCAGCGGACGGCCCTGCGCGCGGGCGCGGCCGACCGGCGGTGCGGAGGCGAGCTGTGTCCCGGCGAGGCCACTCACAGCCCGAAGCCCCGCTCGCGCGATGTCAGGAAGTCCTCGAAGTTGGAGACCCCGTTGCCGTTGGCATCGGCCCAGGCATCCGACTTAGCGGGATTGGCGCCATGGCTGGCCTCCCAGCTATCATCCATGCCGTCCTTGTCCGCATCGGGATAGGGGTTCGCGGCGGGCTGGTAGGGAAGCGAGGGAGCCGGAGAACCAATCTGTCCAGTGCGGTTGCGCACGTCGGACAGGATTTCGTCATCGATGCTGTCACGCGGAAACGCGCCCGAACGGGCGAGCACGGTGTAGAACGAGGCATTGGCGGTCTGCGGCGTGATCGTCAGCGGACACGGACCATCTTGCACCCGCGCGACATCGACCTCGGGGCTGATGTGCTTGAAGTTGCCTTCGTACTTGTTGCCCCAAAGGTAGATCTGGGCGCGGCCGGTCGATCCGATCGTCTCGCGCGCGATGCCCCGGCTGTTGGTGTTGGTGTTGTTGCCAGCGAGGAATGTGTTGCTCACGATCGAGACCGGCGAGCCGCCATAGGTCTCCCAGACCTCGGCGAACTCCGACTGGGCGTTGTAGAGGATGTTGTTGACGACCTCGACGCACGAGCCCCGGGGGAAATTGATGTCGGGATTGCGGTCACCGTTGTGCGCGCAGATGTTGTTGATGAAGCTGAGATTCTGCTTGTCCCTGGGGTCGCTGGCAAGCAGCGCGCACTTGTCATGCTTGGGGATGCCCCAGGCAAAGATCGAGTTGCTGATGGTCACAAGATCGTTGTCGGCATAGCCGTTGATCCCCTCGTCGCGCGACCACGAGGTGCTGACGTGGTCAATGATGACCTTGGAGCTGTTCTCGATCGTGATGTTGTCCTCGGCGCCGCGGTACTTGCCCGCCTTGTCATTGCGCACGCGGATGTGGCGCACGACCACATCGTGCGAGTTCTTGATGACGAGCGGCGTCTGCCCGTTGGCCCCGCCGTTGTGGCTGAGCGTAATGCCGCCGCCCGGCGCGGTCTGACCGGCGATGGTGATGTAGGGATAGCGGATGCGCGGCGGTCGCTGGGTGAAGCGGATCACCCCGTTCACGCGGAAGACGCAGACCCGCGGGAACTTGTAGTCGATACACGAGCGCAGCGATCCCGGACCGCCGTCGGCAAGTGTCGTGACATAGATGATCCGCCCCCCGCGCCCGCCGGCGCTGACCGCACCATAGCCAACGGCGCCGGGGAAGGCCTTCTGCCCCGAGGGCGTCTTCACGACCGGGGCCGAAGCTGCCGCGCTTGGCGGCGCGCAATCGGCGAGCGCAAGACCGAAGAGCCCTGCGAACACAAGCCCGCGCTTCGCCATGAAACGCCCCGCCATGAACCTTTCCGCGCGATCCGTTCTCGCCCGTTCCTGCCTTGCTGTTCGCACCGCGCTCTCCCCTTGGCGCCAGCTTCAGGTGAAAGGTTGCCGACCGACTGGCGCACACGCGATCGGAACAGGATGCCAGATCAGGCCCTGTGCGGATGAGGTCAGCGCCTTCGCACTTGGGCTTCGGGCCTTTGCCCCGGACGCCTGCGCGCCGCGTGTACGCCCATTCGCCTCGTCCACGACGCGGCTTTACGCGTCCGGACAAGTGTGGGTGCGCCCTGCTGCCCGGACAAGCTATCCTTTGGGTATATTACGCCCTTCGCGATGCCCCTTTGGCGTTACCGACAATGCGCCGCGCTTTCTCCACACTCGCCTTTGCCTGCCGGCTCTGGGCGTTTCATGCTTGCGTCATGGCCACCAGCCCTTCCCCTTACGCTCCTCTCGGAGGCAGCGACACGCCCTCGGCAGGTGCACGCCAGCATCCGCAATGGGCACCTCCCATCCCGGCCTCACGCCCGCGCCAGGAACGGGCGCTGGGCGTACTCTTGCCCGGTGCGGCCTTCTTCCTGTCCTGGTGGCAGGCCGGACGCCTGCCGGGAATGAACATCTCGATCTCCGATGTCGCACTGTTCACGGCCCTTGCCCTTGCGCTCGTCGCAGGTGGCCTCAACGCGCGCATGTTCGCACGCTACACAGCGCTGTGGGTGGCGGGGCTGACGATGCTTCTGGGCGGAATGCTGGTCGGCTCGCTCGTCCACGGCGATTTCATGCGCTGGCCGATCGTGGCGGGGCAATATGCCTTTGCCATGCTGCTGGTGCCAATGCTCCTGACTTCGTGTTCCCGCCCCGTTCTCGAACGCTGCGCGACGGCCTACATCCTGGGCGTAGCGGTCTCGCAGGTCATCGGCATCACTCTCATAACCCTGTTCGATCGCGCACAGGTCAGCGCCCTGGTGAATGAGCATGTCGTCTATGGGAATGGGCGTCTGGGCGCGATGACCGGAGAGCCCAATTCCAATGGCGCGGTCTGCGCCTTCGCGCTGATCTTCCTCATCCGGGGTGTGATGACCGGACGGCTTCGCACGATCTACGCGCTGATCCTCGCGCTCTGCGTGATCGCAGGGCTGGTCTATTCCGCCACCTTTACCGGCACGTTCGCCGCCCTGCTTGCCTGCGGCTTCGTGCTGGGCCTCTCGCGGCTGGGCACCTTCGTGCGCATCGCCGTCCCCCTTGCCCTGATCGTGCTGGCCTACACCAGCCTGGGCGGTCCGGTGCCCAGTATCTTCGAAGAGCGTGTCGGCGAGGCCCTCATGACCGGCGATCCGACCCGGGCCGGGACATTCGTGGGCCGCTCGGCGCTGATCGTCGAGGCCTGGCAGCTGGCCGACGACCATCTGCTCATCGGCCTTGGCAGCGATGGATACCGTGTTGCGAGCCCCCACGGGATGCCGGTTCACCAGCTTTACCTGCTGGTCCTGAACGAAGGCGGGATCGTCTCCTTCCTCGGCCTGTGCCTGATGGCGCTGGCGCTTCTCCTCCAGGGCAAGGCGATTGCGGGAGTGAACCGGGTGGAGGGCATTTCCTGCCTCGCGATCCTCGCCGTGTTCTTCATCTACACCATGTCCTTGCCGCACATGTTTGCCCGGCTCTGGAATGGCCCCGTCATGCTGATGTTCGCGCTGGCCTGGATCTCCACGCGCTCGGCACCGGGACTGCCCGCAGGCGGCCACCGGACGGCATACGGGCCTGAGCCTGGGCCCGGCTCCCGCCACCAGCAGCTGACCTGAGATGACGGACCTCATCGGCCCGACGCCGCGCGGCTCGTGCCGCCATGCCCGCACCATAACACCCGGCGCGCCGCGAGCCTCGCTGCGCGTACGCTGGCAGGGCAGCACGCTCATCCGCCCTCGTCTTGTCAGCCTGGCCCACCTCATGTCCGGAAGCCTTGGCGCCGCTGTCCTGATGATGGCGACCCTGGCGATAGCCACCCGGGCGCTGGGCACCCAGGCCTTCGGGACCTTCGTGATCGTCCTCACCATCTCGCGCACCTGCGAACGCCTGGTCCGCTTCGAATCCTGGCAGCCACTGATCCGCTTCGTCGCCGCCGAGGAAGAGAATGCCTCACCCGAGCGCCTTGCCTCGCTCTACGCCTATGGCCTCCTTCTCGACATCGCCAGCGCGCTGGGCGCTGCGCTGCTCGCCGTGGCGGTCGCGCTGATCGCAGGACCCCTGCTTGGCCTTGAAGGCGAGGCGCGCTTCCTGGTGGCGATCTATGCCCTGGCGATTGCCGGGAACCTGCGCGGCATGGCCAGCGCGGCCCTGCGCCTTGCCGGGCGCTTCCGCGTGCTCGCCTACGTGCAGCTGGCCGCCGTTATGCTGCGCCTGACATTGGCCTGCCTGCTCTATGCCCTGGGCCGGGGGATCACCGAATTCGTAGTGGCCTGGACCGTGTCCCAGCTCTTCGATTCCCTCCTTTTCAATGCGCTGGGGCTGCGCACCCTGAAACAGACCGGCATTCCCAGCCCCTGGCGCGCGGACAAGCGGCATCTGCCCAGCCGGTTCCCCGGCTTCCTGCGCTTTGCGATCTCGACGAACCTGTCCTCGGGTCTGCGCACTCTGACCCATGAGATGGACACGCTGCTTGTCAGCACTCTCGCCGGACCCGCTGCGGCGGGCCTCTACTATCTGTCGCGGCGCATCGCGAAAGTCGTTCAGACCGCGGGCGACCTGCTTCAGACGATCATCTATCCCGACCTGGCGCGGCTGTGGAACCAGTCCTCGCGCAAGGGCGTGCGGCGCCTGGTGACGATGCTGCAACTGGCCCTGGGAGGGATCGGACTGGTAGCCCTCGCGCTGTGCTGGCTCATGGGCCGACCGCTTCTCGAATTCGTCTTCGGCAATGCCTTCTCGGGCAGCTTCGCGCTGCTCCTCGCCCAGCTCGTCGCGATCATGCTGATGCTGCATGCCGCCCCGGCCCGCTCGGCGCTTCTGGCCATGAACCGGCCGAGCTTCGTCCTGGCCTGCAGCGTTCTGGCCACCCTCGCCTTCTTCATCACGGCCACCCTCATGGTCCCGCGCTACGGCGCGATCGGGGCCAACTTCGCCCACATCGTTTTTGGCCTCATGCTGGTCCTCGCCTTCGATATCGCGCTCCATGGCCGCCTCGCCATCAGCCGACGCGCGGAACCTGTGGCCGCCTCGACCAAGGAGCCCTTGCCATGACCCTCCAGTCCCCTCAGGGCAAATTCGTCGTCCGTTCCCAGCCGCCCGTCTCCGCGTCATCGCCTGGCGCGCGGACCAGGGCCGGGACCGAGCCCCTGCGGATCTGCTCGATCCTCACCAGCCTGACCTCGGGCGGCGCCGAGATCCTGATCACCAATCTCAACGAGGCCTATGCCGGGCTTGGCGCGCGCGCCTGCATCACGGCCCTGTGCGACGCCCAGACCCTGGGCAATTCGCAAGCGATGGAAACCGAACTGCAGCAACGCATCGCGAAAGCCGGCGCGCACTTTGACAGCCTGGCCCTGACCCGGCGGCGCGGACTGATCGAAGGGGTCCGCGCGCTACGGCGCCACCTGCATGAGACACGCCCCCACATCGTCCATGCCCATACGGTGCGGGCCGTCCTCATGCTCGCCTTTTCGGGATTTGGCGGGCCGATCGTCTTCACCCACCACAACAGCCGGCTCTCGTTTCCGCCAGCGGCATTCCGCTTCCTCGACCACGTGGTCGCGCACTATGTTGCGATCAGCAACGAGACCGCATCGCTTTATCGCGACCTCTCGCGTCGGCCCTTCTCGCTGATCCCCAATGCGCCGGCCGCCAGCTACCGCGCCAAGGCCCCACGCGAGAACGTGGGCACCCCTTGCCGCATCCTGACCGTGGGGGCGATCTCGGAACAGAAGAACTACGACCTGCTGATCGAGGTCGCGCGCGTCCTTCGCCAGTACCGCCCCGGGACCGAGCCCGTCTTCTGCCTTCGTGTGGCGGGCGGCGGCACGGACCTGGAGCGGCTGCGCGGCAAGGTCGATGCCCTTGGCCTTGCCGACATGGTGCAGTTCCTGGGGGAACGCGCCGACATCCGCGACCTCCTCGCCGCGAGTGATATCTACCTCAACACCTCGCGCTACGAGGGCGCATCAATCGCGATCCACGAAGCCATGTCGATGGGACTTCCCGTGGTTGCCAGCGACGTCAACGGCAATCGCGGGCTGGTCGTGCCCGGCCGTAATGGCGCGCTGTGCGCGCTCGACAAGCCGACCTCCTTCGCCAACGCGATCGCCCGCCTCGCCCACAACGCCTACTACTACCACTCCTACTCGCAAGGCGCGCTCGCAACGAGCCAGAGCTACAGCCTGGAGGGCTCCGCGCAGCGCCATTTCGACCTCTACAAGTCCCTCCTTCGTTCCGGTCCTGCCCATAAGGACTAGCCAGAAAAGGAGCAGGTCCCCTTCCGGATGCGCGATTTGTTCCGGCTGGGCGGTGAACCATACTGCCCCCTCCTGACACCACACACATCGGATGGCCCCCGCGGCCAGCCCGAGGAGAGCGGAAATGTCGACGTCGATCGCACATCACGACCCTGACGCTTCGGTTGCGCTGCACCGCACATCCCCCCAGCCGGAAGGAAGCGCGATGGGCGCAGCCTCCGAGCAGATCGGGCCACAGGACCTGGTGCGCCTGTTCCACCGCTATCGTGGCATGATCCTCGCCATCGTCAGTGTGATCACCGTGCTCGTGCTCGCCCAGCAACTGGCCTCGCCCCCGCTCTATCAGTCCAGCTCCAACGTCCAGGTCGAACTGATCGACGAGGTTGGCACCAACCAGGCCGACGTCAACTCGCGCAACGCCGAGCGTGTCGCGAACACGGTACGCCTGCATCGCTCACGCTCGGTGGCCGGCCAGATCATCAAGGACCTCGACCTCCTGAACGACGAGAGGTTCCGCCGCGAACTGGGCAACGACAACCTTACCGGCAAGGCCTTGATGCAGCTTGCGATCAACCACCTGCTCGGGATGCTGGCGATCAATGCTGAAAGCGGTTCCGACCTCATCCAGATCTCGGTGACCTCGCGTTCGCCCGAGCTTGCCGCCGATATCGCCAACCAGCTGCCCGTCTCGGTCGGCATCCTGCGCAACGCCAAGACCAACGAGCGGCGCCAGGAACTTCTCGGTTCGCTTCAGGAGGAGCTCCAGACCCGCGAACAGGCCGCCCTCGACGCCGCCGCCAAGGTCGCCGAGTTCCGCACGCGCAACCGGATGCTTGTGGGCGCTGGCGGGGCCGAGGACCTCCAGCAGATCAACCGCATTGCCCTCCAGAGTGCAACGGCCAACGCCGCGCGCGATGCCTCGGCGGCCCGCAGCGCCGGAATTTCGCGCGCCAGCGAGATCCAGAGCACGGCAACCGCAACCTCGACTGCGCTCGATTCCCTGGAGAGGCGCCGCGGCGAACTCGTGGCGGAAAAGGCCAAGCTGAGCACCAGTCTGGGGCCCAATCACCCCGACGTGCGCCGGGTCAACTCGCAGCTGGCCACGATCGACACCAGCATCGCTCGCGAACGCAACCAGGTTCAGGCCGCGACCCAAGCCGTCGCCCGTGCCGAGGGTGAGAAGATGGCCCAGCTTGCCCGCAGCGAAGCGGCCGGAGCCGCCGCCATGGCCGCGCGCCTGCAGAACGTCGTCGGCAGTCTGTCGTCCAGCGCCTACCGCAACGCCCAGAACACGGTGGAGCTCGACAAGCTGGTGCGCCAGTCCGACCTTGCCGAAGCGGCCTACAAGGTCCTTGCCGAGCGCGTGGAGCAGGTGGGTGCCCAGATGCAGCTGCAGGGCGTGGCCTCGACCATCGTTTCGCCCGCGGTTCCCGACTACGCACCGATCGCGCCCAACCCTCTCAAGATGACGGTCACCGCGTTCCTGGGCTCGACCGTCCTTGCCTTCATGGCGGCCCTGACGCGTGAATTCCTGGACAACAAGCTGCGCACCGTCGCCCAGATCCGCCGCCTCTTCGCTCGCCCGACCCTGGGCATGCTGCCCCAGATCGCGCACGGCCTTTCGCAGGACCCCAAGGACAGCGTCGTGCTCACAGAACCGCAGTCGCTGTTCTCCGAAGTCGCCCGCTCGGCCTACTGCGACCTGCGCGCCTTGCGCCCGGGGCGAAAGGGCTCGCAGGTCGTCCTGATCAGTTCGCCAGTTCCCGGCGATGGCAAATCGACCGTCTCGCTCTCGCTCGCGGCAGCGGGCGTCGCGATGGGGGATCGCACGGTCGTCCTTGACCTCGACCTGCGCAAGCGCGGCGTGCTCCAGCGCCTGCAGGAACAGTCGCTGGCCCCGGACCTCGTCGACATCGTGACTGGCCGCGCGGACCTTGACGGGCTGATGCTGCCGCATCGCCGGGTCGAAGGACCGGATGACATCGCCCGGGATGAGCGCGATCTCGAGGCGATCCTGGGCAGCGAGCCGAGCGAGAAGCGCATCTATCTCCTGAGCGCGAAGGCACCCGTCGCGGAGCCCGCCGTGATCCTGTCCTCCCACCGGCTCACCGGCCTGCTCGAACAGCTTCGCGAACGCTTCGATCTCATCGTCATCAATGCCCCCGCCGCGCTGGCCGTGCGCGATGCGCGTACCATGTGCGACTTTGCCGACCAGACGATCCTGGTCGCGCGCTGGGGCAAGACCACCATCGACCAGATGCGCGCCGCCTTCGAGGTCATGGACACCGACAGGATCCGCGGCGTCATCTTCGACCAGGTCGACTACGCCGAACACGCCCGCCGCAGGTACGGGGACTCGGTGCAGTTCTACCGCTATTCGGCCGATTACTACACCTCCGACATCCCGCCGATCCCGACCTGGGGTGAGCGTATCCGCCGCATGTTCGCGCGTGGTGATTTCCAGCCAAGTGCGGCCTGAGGGACCATGGCCGACCTCACCGAGCCCCCCTTGCAGCCCCCCCCATCCCAGGAAGCCTTCCAGGCATCGCGCCCCGGCGGCCTGCGCCTGCTTCCGCGCACACTTGCCGCGCTGCTGCTTGTCCCTTGCGCGCCCGTCATCGGCGTTCTGGGGCTGGGCGTGGCGCTCAGCATGGGCCGTCCGGTCCTGTTCCGGCAGGAACGCTCCGGCCTTCATCAGGCACGCTTCACGCTCTTGAAGCTGCGCTCGATGCGCAGCGCTTTCGATGCCGCGGGAGCGCCCCTGCCCGACGAGGCGCGCGTCACGGGCCTGGGCAAGTTCCTGCGCCGAAGCCGTCTCGACGAACTGCCTGGCCTGTGGAACGTGGTGCGCGGCGACATGGCCTTCGTGGGACCGCGCCCGCTCCTTCCCGAAACCATCGCACAGCTCGGCGAACGCGGCCGACAGCGCGCGCGCGTCCGTCCCGGGCTCACCGGTTGGTCGCAGGTCAACGGCAACACCCTGCTCTCACTTGACGAGAAGGTCGCGCTCGATATGTGCTACATCGATAACGCCAGCCCGCGCCTCGACATGCAGATCCTTTTGCGCACGTTCTGGGTGATGCTGGGCGGGGAACGCCGGGCCCCGCAGATCGAGACGCCCCGGGTAGAGACCTGCCCATCCGACGCTGCCGAATAGGCGCCGCCCCGGACCTTACTGCACGCTCGCCGTACCTCTCCGAAGCGTAAGCCCATCCAGCGAACCGACGACATGGTGCGCGCGGTGCGCAAGGGTAGGTGCTGCGCCGCGATGAACCCTGTCGGGCCGTAGGACCTGGATCGTCGTCCACCCGCGTCGGCGCGGCTCGAGGAAGTCCTTGGCCGCGTTATCCGCGATATAGACATGCGCCTCAGGAGGACGCTGCGACCATTCCTCGACAAGCGCATAGCCTAGAGGGTGCGGCTTGCCGCAGCCCGGGCCCAGTTCGCCGGTCAGAACGATCCGCCCCAGCCTCTCATCCAGGCCGAGCGCACGCACCTTGGAGCGCTGCATGCCAGCAGGCCCATCCGAGATCAGCGCGCAGTTCGCGCAGATCGCCCGCGCAAGAAAGCGCGCCGCATCAGCGGCGAGCGCAATCTGAGGGTCATGCGCACGGTAGGCCGCGACCAGTTCGCCAATCAGTTCCTGTTCACCGCCGGCGCCCAGTTCTTTCAGTGCCTCGTTGAAAATCGTTCCGCGAAGGCCCGCCTCGAACAGGGTGCGGCAGGCCCGGGCAAAGCCTTTCCGGCCCGTGCGCTGAAGGACCAGCGGCTCCAGCGCGGCAAACCCGCTGAAGGCGAAGTCGCGTTCGAGGTAAAGGGTGTCGTCGAGATCAAGGACGAGGACGCGTCCCGTCAGATCGAGGCGTCCGCTGTCCTCGGGCAGGTTTGGATCAGCCAAGGAAATGGGCCGCGTCGTAGCGCACCATGGTCACCCCGGCGCGCCAGTCAGAAGGGTCCACCGGTGCGCGGCCCAGAACCCGGCGCAGGAGGTTCTCGGCAAAGCGTCCCCCTGCATGATCGGCAAGCGGGTACCCACCACCGAAACGCGCGTTGATCTCGAACACGCGCAGGCCATGGCAAGGGTCATCGATCAGCTGGAAGCACAGCGCCCCTTGTGCCCCGGGAAGGGTCCGCGCGATGGCCTCGGCAATCTCGATCATGCGGGAATCGCGCAAGGTGCGCCCCTTCTCCACTTCGCCCGCGCGCACCGAAAGGCGCTCGTGGGGAATGGCGCACAGCATGTGCCCCTCGCCATCAAGGTACATGTTGATCGTGTATTCGGGACCTTCGAGCAGGTCCTGCACCAGCATCGGCTCGTCGTAGAGGGCGCAAATGTCGCCGGGACCTTCCAGCACGCCGATACCGCGGCTGGCGCTCCCTCCGACCGGCTTGGCGAAGAGCGGCCAGCTCCATTCGTCCGGCGCTGCGCGCACCGCCTCGATGGGCGCGGTGCGCGGCACCGGAACACCGGCGCGCTCAAGCACCTCGGTCGTCCGGGCCTTGTCACGGACAATGGCGATCGTCTCGGGCGCGCTCACGTGAACCAGCGTTCCAGCCGCCGCGAAGTCCTCACGTGAAGCGGCCAGTGCCTCGAGTTCGGTGTCGATGGTCGGCACCAGCAGGTCGATCCCGTTCGCACGGCAATATTCAAGAAGGCGGGGCACGTAGTCGGGGGTGGTGCAGCGCGGCACGGCAAAGCTGACATCGGCATCGAGACACGCCGCGCTGAGGTGCGGCGTGAGGTCGCAGGCATGCACTTCGATGTCGACATCCAGCACCTTGCCCGCTCGCCGGAAGCATCGGGTCAGCTCGACCCGGCGTCCCGCCGACGTGAACAGGACCCGCAGCATCGGCACGCTCATTCGCTCCTCGCCAGGGCATGCGCCTTATCCGGCTCCCGCCGGCGCGCGCTTCGCCGTGAACCTCCTGAGGACAGACCATGGCCGGGAGACTGCCGCAAGACCTCGTCCCAGCGGCGCAGCACGTAGGCTGGCCGAAAGCGTAGCATCGAGCGCGCCGCCGCCTCACCCAGCCGTTCGCGCAGCGGCGCATCGTCAAGCAGTCGCGCAAGCGCCGTGGCCAATGCTGGGCTTGTGTCCGCGTCCTCGACCAGGAGGCCGTTCTTGCCGTCCGAGATCATGTCCTCGGGACCGAAATCGCATCTGGTCGCCAGCACGGGAAGTCCAGCCGCCATGGCCTCGGCCAGGGCATTGGGGAACCCCTCGTAGCGCGACGAGAGCACGAAGACATCGGCCTCGCGGATCCAGGACCGCGGCCTTTCACCAAGTCCCTGCAAGACAATGCGCCCCTCCATGCCCCTCGCGCGGATACCGGCCTCAAGCGCCTCGCGATCGGGGCCTTCCCCCCAGATGGCAAGACGCCATTGCGGGTGATCGGCTGCGATCCCGGCGAAAGCCTCGATGAGCCGGTCAAACCCCTTCTGATAGGTGAGACGCCCGACCGCGCAGACGGTGTAGCTGGCCCCCTCCCCGCGCACGACATCGGGTTCGGGCACGGGGTTGGGAATGGTCGCCAGCCGCCCCTGCAGGTCGTGCGCAAAGCAGCGGCGCACCCCTTCGGTCTGGCAGATGATGGTGTCGGCACGGCGGTAGAACCAGCGCAGCGCCAGGTTCCACAAGGGATGCAGTTGCTGCTGCTCGGGGTTGTTGCGCTCGGCGCAGATCAGGCGGGCAGGATGGCCCTGCACCGCAAGGGCCGCCACCAGGTTGATCTTGGTCAGGAACGAGAGGACGACATCGGGACGGCGCCGGGCAACAAGGCCGCGAAGCGCCATGACCCGTCCTGCAACGCCCGAAAATCCGGAGCGCCCGCCCAGCCGGAAGACCCGGCTCACGACGGGAAGCTCGTGGTAGATACGCGCCTCGTCGGTATCGAAAGCGGCGACGTCCACCTCATGGCCAGCTTCGACCAGGTGGTGCGCCAGCTGCGCGATGACCTGTTCCGCGCCCCCCGCACCAAGGCCCGAGGTCACGATGAGAATGTGTTGGGGTGGAGTCTGGCTAGAAGGCACGCGGCAAAATCCGTCTTCCGGTCTCACGCAAGGAGCCCCCGCACGGAGCTCTGTCGGTTCTCCCGAGCGTATCAGATCGCGCCCTCCGGAAATCTGGGAATACGGTCTACCCCTTTTGGCCCGACCCGCAGCCCTTGGGAGACCTACGCCCCGGCTTCGCGCCCGCCCGGCGCTCTCGCGATCCCCTTCGTAGGAGGCGCTACCCGGAATGGGTACGTCCGAATCGCGCTCGCCTCGCGGCCTGCCAATCCTTCAGATTTCACAGGATCAACAGCGAGAAATGCAGGGCCACAGATGCAACGTGTCGAGATCGCCGAGGACTGGATGGAGCTTCGCCCCGAATACGCCGAGGCCGTGCATGTTCGTCCTCGGCCAAAGCCTCTTGCCCGTCTCGAACTTGCAGGGCTCGGAGTGCTCGGGATCATGTTCCTGGGGCTTGCGGGACGGCTCATGTCCACCCCGCTCAGCCGAGACGAAAACCTGTTCCTCACGGTCGCCCGGCTGGGCGGAACGCAGGACATCTATCGTGACCTTGGCTACAATCACCTGCCCATCCTGCCCTGGCTGCTGGGAGGCCTGTACGACCTTGTCGGAACCGAACATTTCCTCCTCGTCGCGCGCCTGCTGGTGTTGGCCGGATGGGCCACGGCGCTTGGCGCGATCGGGCTGATCTGCCGCCGGACCGAAGCCGGGTTCCTCGCCTTCTTCACCGCCGCGTGCCTGCTGATGGGCAACGTCCTGCTGCTGGGCGGCGCCGGGATGCTGGCCACCAACAACCTGCTCCCGCTCGCCCCCGCGTTGCTGGCCTTCTACGCGCTGCTGCACGGTATCGGATCCACACGTCCCTCGCCCCTCGCCTGCTTTGCGGCGGGTGTCCTGGTTTCCTGCGCCATCGGCCTCAAGGCTAACTACATCTTCCTGGCCCCGCTCTTTGCGCTTGCGACCCTGTTCGCGCCAGCTCCACGCGGGTTCGCGCTACGGCTTCTGGCCGGGACCCTTCCGCTGGCGGCAGGCGGCCTGCTCGCAGGGCTGCCCGTCCTGATGTATGTGGTGTTCGATACGCAGAGCTTCTTTGCCCACACCCTGCGCTATTTCACCGAGTTGCAGCCTGCCTACTGGGCCGCGTCGAGCGAACCCAAGGTGGACACTCTCGCCGCCAAGCTGCTGCTCGCCGAGAGCATCTGGCTTGCGAATGCAACGCTGCTCACCCTCGTGGGGATCGTGGCGCTCGCGCTCATCCCCACAATGCGCACGAACATGCGTGAGAGCCTCCGCCTTGTCCGGGGCTGGAGCGTCGTTCTGGCGCTTGGCCTTGCCGCGACAGGCTTCGTGGTGGCTTTCGTCCCCTCGCCCTCGTTTCCGCAGTATTTCGTGCCCCCGATCCCGTTTCTCATTCTGGCTGTTGTCCTGCTGCGCGCCCGCACGGCAACGCCCGACCTTCCGGGAGCCCAGGCGGTGCTCGGGGCCATGGCGCTCCTCGCCCTTGTCGGATGCGCATCGCGGATCGGGCCCGGACTTGTCCAGCTGGCCCGGCCCCAGCAGTGGGAGACGATCAGCCTGCACCGCGACATGCGCGCTCTGGCGCGCGAAGCGGGCTTTTCCGGCGGTGAACGGGTGGCAACACTCACCCCGGCCCTAGCGCTCGCGGGGAACTTCGCCGTCCCCCCCGAATTCGCGGCGGGCCAGTTCGTCTACCGCGTTGCGCCCTACATTCCGGCAGGTGACCGGCGCTACTACACCACGACTTCCGCCGCCGGGCTGGCCGCCTTCCTCGACGCGGCCCCGCCTCCAGCGATCCTGATCAGTGGCGAGGAAAAGCTGGAAGAGCCCTTCAAGGCCTATGCCCTGTCCCACGGCTACACCGGCTATCGGCGCCGCCACAAGGGACGGACCATCGAACTCTACCGCCGCCCGGATGCGACGCCTGTCCTGCCCCGGGCGGGCGGGCCCTCCACCCTTTGAGTGTCCACCTGGCTAAACCCGCCTAACCCCGATGCCCATTTCGCCGCACACCGCGCAAGCCTTACCCTTCCTGCATGTCCCGAAGCGAGACCTTCAGGAGCGCTTCCCAACCGCTGATCCCAATCACTGATCGGAGCCTTGGAACATGAAAGTCGTGTTGCTCGCAGGGGGCCTGGGCTCCCGCCTTGCCGAAGAGACGGTTCGCGTCCCCAAGCCCATGGTGGAGGTCGCCGGACGGCCGATCATGCTGCACGTCATGGATATCTATGACCACTGGGGCCACAACGACTTCATCGTCGCGTGCGGCTACAAGGCCATGGCGATCAAGAGCTTCTTCCAGGACCTGCACCTGATGTCGAACGACTTCACGGTGGGGATCGGCAATGGCGAGATGGCGCTGCGCCCGACCAGCAAGATCGACTGGCGCGTCTCCGTCGTCGACACCGGGCTTGCCACGATGACCGGCGGACGCTTGCGCCGCCTGCGCTCCTGGCTCGACGATGAAACCTTCATGGTCACTTATGCCGATGGCGTAGGCAACGTCGATATCGGCGCACTTCTCGACTTCCACCGTTCGCACGGCAAGCTTGCCACGGTGACCGCGGTGCGCCCGCCAGCCCGCTTCGGCAACCTCGAGATCGAGGATGGCCAGGTGGTCGAATTCACCGAGAAGGTGCGCAAGTACGAAACCTGGATCAACGGCGGTTTCTTCATCTTCGAACCGGGTGTTCTCGACTACCTTGAGGGCGACGAGGAACCGCTCGAACAGGCCCCGCTCACCCGCCTCGCCCACGACGGCGAACTCATGGCCTACCAGCACAAGGGCTTCTGGCATCCCATGGACACCGTGCGCGACCGAGACACGCTCGATGCGCTGGCCAACCAGACCCTTCCGCCCTGGATGGACTTCGAGAACGGGCAGGCCGTCCTGACCACCGATGCCCCCACGAAGCTCATCAATGTCTGAAGGCGCCGCCTCTCTCGGGCAGACGCTGGCTGACACCTATCGCGGCAAGCGGGTGCTGGTGACCGGGCACACCGGCTTCAAGGGGGCCTGGCTCAGCCTGTGGCTGAAAGCGCTCGGCGCCGAGGTCACGGGCATTGCCCTTCCCACCGATCCCGACGGCCCCGATTTCGGCCGCGAGGTCGGAATTACCGAGCTCATCGACCACCGCATCGCCGACATCCGCGACGAGCGCGCCTTTGCAGAGGCTTGCGCGGGGCTCGCTCCCGACATCGTCTTACACCTCGCAGCCCAGGCGCTGGTGCGCCCCTCCTACGCAGCGCCGGTCGAGACGTTTGCCACGAATGTCACCGGCACGGCCGTGGTTCTCGACGCGGTGCGCCGCATGCCCAGCGCCCGCGCGGTCGTCGTGGTGACGAGTGACAAGTGTTACGACAACCGGGAGTGGCACTGGGCCTACCGCGAGACCGACGCCTTGGGCGGAGCCGATCCCTACAGCGCGTCCAAGGGCTGCACCGAGCTGGTCGCAGAGGCCTTTCGCCGCTCGTTCTTCACCGATCCTAAGGGCTGCCAGATCGCCACCGCGCGCGCGGGCAACGTCATTGGCGGAGGCGATGCCTCGCTCGACCGGCTGCTTCCGGACATCGTGCGCGCGACCCTTGCCGGCCAGCCGGTCACGATCCGCAATCCGGCCAGCGT
Source organism: Novosphingobium mangrovi (assembly GCF_022818885.1). NCBI lineage: Bacteria > Pseudomonadati > Pseudomonadota > Alphaproteobacteria > Sphingomonadales > Sphingomonadaceae > Novosphingobium > Novosphingobium mangrovi. The sequence continues at coordinate 161,323 of NZ_JALHAT010000010.1, forward strand.
GCGCCCCTGGCAGCATGTGCTCGAACCACTAGCGGGCTATCTCCTCCTCGGCGCACGCCTCATGGGCGAGAACGGCCAGCGTTATGCGCAGGGCTGGAACTTCGGGCCGAGTGCCGAAGATTTCCTCGACGTCGAAGCCATCGCGCAGCACGTCGTCGCGGCCTGGGGCGAAGGAGCCCCGCGTATCGTCTTCGGCAAGCGGCCCGACGACCCGCACGAGGCGGGCCTGCTCACGCTCGACAGCAGCAAGGCGCGCGCCGTGCTCGGCTGGACACCGCGCCTTTCGACCGCAGAGGCCGTGCGCATGAGCGTGGAATGGTACCGCGAGGCCTGCGCACACGGCACCGACATGCGCGCCTTCAGCGCCGCGCAGATCGCCCGCTTCAGCGAACACCCCACTTCCCTCACCCCGCGTCAACCATCCATCGAAAGGGCGGCAGCAGCATGCGCGTAAACTACGGCCAGACAGTCCACGGCGAGGAAGAAATCGCCGCCGTGCTCGAGGTGCTGCGCACCTCCACCCAGATGGGCCCCAAGGTCCGCGAGATGCAGGAAAAGGTCGCCGCGCTCTTCGCGAAGGAGCACGGGATCATGGTCAACTCCGGGTCCTCGGCGAACTACCTCGCGGTCGAGCTGCTCGACCTGCCCAAGGGCAGCGAGGTCATCACCCCGGTGCTCACCTTCGCAACGACGGTCGCCCCGCTCGTGCGCGCAGGGCTCGTGCCCAGCTTCGTCGATGCCGCGCCTGGCACCTACAACATCGATGTCGACAAGATCGAGGCGATGATCACACCGCGAACCAAGGCGATGATGATCCCCTCGCTGATCGGCAACCTTCCCGACTGGGACCGCATCTGGGAGATCGCTCAGGCCCATGGCCTCATGGTGATCGAGGACAGCGCCGACACGCTGGGCGCCACCTTGCATGGCACCAGCACGGGCACACGCTCGCACATCTCCACGACCAGCTTCTATGGCAGCCACGTCATCAACGCGGCGGGGAACGGGGGCATGCTCTGCGTTTCGGATCCGGACCTTGCGCGGCGCGGCCTGCTGCTGCGCTCATGGGGGCGGACAAGTTCGCTCTACGTCGATTCCGAAAGCGTCGACAAGCGCTTCAACGTCGAGCTCGACGGGTTCAGCTACGATGCCAAGTTCCTGTTCGAGGAGCTGGGTTTCAACGTCGAGCCTTCCGAGATCGGCGCGGCCTTCGGCCTTGTCCAGCTGGGCAAGCTGGAACGCAACATCGCCGCGCGCGAGCACAACTTCCAGCGCCAGTACGACTTCTTCAAGGCCTACGAGGACTGGTTCGAACTGCCCCGCCAGATGCCCGGCTCACGCACCGGCTGGCTGGCCTTCCCGCTCACCATTCGCGAGGATGCGCCCTTCACCCGGCGCGAGCTGCAGACCTGGCTGGAGGGGTGTGACATCCAGACCCGGCCAGTCTTTACCGGCAACATCCTGCGCCAGCCGGCCATGAAGTCGGTCACCGTGGCGCGCGATCCCGCGGGCTATCCAGTCGCCGACGATGTGATGCGCGGCGGCATCCTGCTTGCTTGCCATCACGGTCTTACGGACGCGCATATCGACTACATGCACGCCAGTTTCGAGGATTTCAGCAACGCGCTCGCCGACCAGCGCAGCCGGGAGGTTTCGAATGCCTGAGAACACGACCATGCCGCCGCTCGCCACCAACTCCACGTTGACCGCCTGCAGGGCCTGCAAGGCGCCTTCGCCCTACCTGTTCCTGCCGCTGGGCGACCATGCCCCGGCGCAGATGCTGATCCGTCCCGAAGACCTTGATCGCCCCCAGCCCGCGTTTCCACTCAACACCCAGGTGTGCCTGGAATGCGGCCTGATCGAGATCGCCGACCAGATCCCGGCCGACTTCTTCCGCCATTACCTCTACGTCCCCTCGGGCGCGGCGCGGATGCACACGCATTTCCACGATTTCGCCGAGGTCCTTGCCGGGATCGCGGGCGAGGAGCTGATCGTCGACATCGGCAGCAACGACGGGCTGCTGCTCGCCGCCTGCAACACGCTGGGCTGCACGACACTGGGTTTCGATCCGGCCGAGAACATCGCCGAGCTCGCCGCCCAGCGCGGGGTCGAGACCTTCCTTGCCTACTTCACGCCCGAGACGGCCGCGCAGGTCCGTGACGAACGCGGGCCGGCCAAGGTGATCGTCACCACCAACACTTTCAATCACATCGGTGACCTGCACACCTTCATGGAAGCGATCTGCATTCTCCTGGCCCCCAACGGCACCTTCGTGATCGAGGTTCCGCGGGCCAAGGAGTACATCGAGCACACTGAATTCGACAACATCTACCACGAGCACGTCTCCGAGTTCAGCCTGCTCTCGATTGCCAAGCTGGCGGCGAACTTCGACCTCGAAGTCACCGACGCGCTTTCGCTTCCCGACATCCACGGCGGCTCGATGCGCGTCTTTCTCACCCGCAAGGAAGCACCGCGTGCGCCCAGTGACCGGGTGGGCGCGATGCTGGCCGAGGAAATGGGTTCGGGGATGCTCGAACAACGCACCTACGACGAGCTCGCCTCGCGGGTCGAGGAGATGGGCCGGGAAACCCGTGCAATGCTCGATGACCTGAAGGCGCAAGGGCTCAAGATCGCGGGATACGGGGCCTCGGCGCGCGGCAACACGCTGATCACGCACTTCGGCATCGACACGCGCTATCTCGACTTCCTCGTCGATCGCAACCCGCTCAAGCACGGGCTCTACTCCCCCAACACGCGCATTCCGATCAAGCCGGTGAGCGCGATCGAGGAGGAGGCACCCGACGTCCTGTTCGTCCTTGCCTGGAATTTCTTCGACGAGATCTACGAGCAGCAGGAGGCCTTCCGCGCGCGCGGCGGCAAGTTCCTGGTCCCCCTGCCCTCGCCGCAGATCGTCTGACTGACGCCCGCCTCAGGAGGATTGCGTGCCTTCCAGTGTCTCTTTCGTAACAGGTGCCGCCGGCTTCGTCGGCGCGCACCTGGTGCGGCGTCTCCTTGAACGCGGGGGGCAGGTCCACGCTCTCGTGCGGCCCTCGACCCGGCTCGAACGGCTGGCCCCCGTGCTGGACCGGATCACCCTGCACCGGCTCGATCTTGCCGACCGTACGGCACTGGAGGCCTGCCTCAAGGAGGTTTCGCCCACCCACGTCTACCATCTTGCCGCGGATACGCGGCCACAGGCGGCCTCTCCCATCGCGGCGGTCGACGCCGCGATACACTCCAGCCTGACGTCCACACTGCCCCTTGTGGAGGCCCTGGCCTGCCTCCCCGTACCGCCCCGGATCATGGTCCGCGCGGGAACACTGGCCGAATATGGTCCCACCGACGTGCCCAGCCGTGAGGACGGCCCGGTCCGTCCGACCACGCCCTACGGCGCGGGCATGCTTGCCGCGACCGCCGCCCTCGACGTCCTGGCCGCCAGCCTGCCCTTTCCCGTCGTCACGGCCAGGCTTGCCTTGTGCTACGGCCCCGGCCAATCGCATGCCTTTCTCCTTGCCGAGGCGATCGACGCCTTCCTCGACGAGCGCCCGATAGCCCTGTTGGCGCCGGACGATTGCCGCGACCTGATGCACGTCGACGATGCCGTTGCGGGCTTGATGCGGATCGCCGACATCGTGCCCGCCAACTGCCCCGTCATCAACATCGGCTCGGGCCATGCGCCGCGCATGGCCGACGTGCTCGACACGCTGCGCGCCCTGATCGGAGCCCCCGAGAACTTCGTACAACCCGCCAGTGGAGCCTCGCGACGTCCTGCGACGGAACTTCGCACCTGCCCGGAACTTGCCTGGCATCGTCTTGGCTGGCGCTGTGAGATCGGGCTGGAGGAAGGACTTGTGCAAACCATCGCATCCGAGCGCCGCGCACGCGCCGCCCGCTGTGCCGAGGCCCATCTTGCCGCGCCCCGTCTTGCCGAGACCTTCTCGTGACCGGCCCCGGCATCACCGGGTTCACCGGCACGCCCCGGACGCTGGTCTCGATCCTGGTTCCGGCCTACAACGAGGAAGGCAACGTCGTTCGCTGCTACGAGACCATCGTCAAGGTCTTCCGCCAGCTGCCGGACTATGACTACGAGATCATCGTCACCGACAACCACTCGACCGACCGGACATTCCCGCTGCTGGAAGAACTTGCGGCGAAGGATCCCGCACTCAAGGTGATCCGCTTCTCGCGCAACTACGGCTACCAGCGCTCGCTGCTGACGGCCTACCAGGCGGCCAGCGGGGCCTGCGCAATCCAGCTCGACTGCGACCTGCAGGATCCGCCCGAACTGATCCCCAAGATGCTGCAGCTCTGGCGCATCGGGCACCAGGTCGTCTACGGTATCCGGCGCACCTTGCAGGACGGGTTCGTAATCGCCTCGCTGCGGCGCCTCTACTACCGCTTCGTCTCGTTCATCAGCGAGGACGAGCTCCCCGTCAACGTGGGCGAATTCCGCCTCGTCGACCGGCGCATCCTGGTCGAGCTCCAGAAGGTTACCGATGCCTCGCCCTACCTGCGCGGGCTCATCAGCGCGATGGGCTTTTCCCAGGTCGGGCTCGAGTACGACCGCATGGGCCGCACCGAGGGAGAGAGCAAATTCCCTCTGAAATCGATGCTTTCGCTGGCAGTCGATGGAGTGCTCAACCATTCGCTGCTGCCGCTGCGCCTCGCCTCAATTGCAGGGCTGGTGATCGGCCTGCTCAGCCTCCTTTTGACCTTCGTCTACCTGGTGGGGCGGCTCATCTTCGGGCAGGCCTGGCCGGACGGCTTTGCCACGACCACGATCCTCCTCCTGATGTCGATCGCGATCAACGCGATCTTCATGGGAATCCTGGGCGAATACGTGGGCCGATTGTTCCTGCAGGCCAAGACCGAGATCAAGCCGATCGTCGAGAGCCAGCTCAACTTTCCGCAGGTCGTCTCGCTTGTGAAGAACGGAAAACAAGGCAGCGAGTGAGAACGAAAAGGCAGGCGGCATAGGCAAGGACGGCCAGCCCCTGCACCAGCGGGCTGCCCGCATGTCCCAGCGCCCGCCCGGCAGCCACAACCCCCAGATTGACGGCATAGGATGCCGCGAAGGCGAGCGCATAGGCCCGCAGAGCCCGGCGGCTCATCGGTTCCCGGCGGCGATAGGTAAACCTGTGATGCAGCGCATAGGAGATCGGAAAGCCCAGCGCGAAACCCAGGACGTTGGCAGCATAGTCACCGACCCCCGCAAAAAGCCAGGCCAGGATCAGGCCATAACCGATCGCCGTATTGCCAAGCCCGACAAGACCGAAGCGCAGAGCCAGCAAGAGTTCGGAGCGCAGTGCCGCCGCGCGCAGGCGGGTCACCCGAGCACCTGCCGCGCCTGGCAACGGAGGCTGCTCGGGCTCGAACGGGCTCCGGAAGAGTAAAGCTGGACAGGCGTTGCCACGAAGACGCTCCTTTCAGGGGCCGGGGGGACATGCTCGCGGACATGCGCGCCAGGCCTGACGCACGCTCTCCACGCTGCCCTCCCGCCCTCGCCGGAACAAGGGCGCAAAGGGGTGGGCCATGGCCTTTCGGGGGCTCCCCGAAGTCGCCCCGTCCTGGCCAGTTCGCTCCATCTTTCGAGGCACATCGCGGCAATTCAGGGCAATTGACCCGGGCCGCCTTCCCCGCGAGGCTCAACCTCGCGTCCCCGCGGAATCCGGCACCGGCCAGGCCCCGATCCTCCCGTCTGCCCTCGACCACTTCGGGACCCAGTACAGGATCACCAGGCCCTTTCGCCCATGCTCGACCGGCTCGACACCCTCGCCCCTACGGCTCCCGACCGACTTGCCCCGCGGACGGCCCAGAGCGCGGCCGCGCCCGAACGCGCGCACGCTCAGGACCGAACCTTCAACACCACCGTCCACGCCCTTCGCGGGGTGGCCGCCTTCATGGTGTTCCTTGCGCATATGCTCGGCGGCGTGGGTGAGCACGTCTACGCCAACGTCCCGGCCTACCTCGCCCTGACGTACGCGCCCTGGAACTTCGGGCGCTGGGGCGTGTGGCTCTTCTTCGTGATCAGCGGCTTCGTCATCCTGCCCAGCGTCATGCGCTATTCCCCGCGCGAGTTCGCCCTGCGCCGCCTGCTGCGCCTTTACCCGCTGTTCCTCGCCTTCTCGCTCGTATTCATCTTGGCGAACGCTCTCACCAATGCCTATCCCGCGCTCAACGACTGGCGCTCGATCGTGCCTGCGCTGCTGATGATCAACCTGCTCACCCACACCGAGCAATTGACGCCCAACGCCTGGAGCCTGAGCTACGAAGTCGTCTTCTACACGCTTTGCTGCCTCATCGTGCACACCGGCGTTCGCACGGGAAACAAGGGCCTCACGCTAGCCCTCGCGGCCATTTCACTGGTATTTCTGTGGCGCTATCCCGCCATGGCGTTCTTCCTTGGGGGGATCGCGGTACGCCTGCTCCACGAGCGCCGGGTCTGGCCACCGCTACGGCTACGGCCCTGGCTCGAGATACTGGCCTTCGCTGCGTGCCTGATCCTCGCCTCGGTGCGGCACTATACCTTCGGGCACAGCGACCTCTCGGACCCGCGTACCTACGCAGTGTTTCTTGCCACGGTCACCTACTTCTATCTGGCGATCAGCCCGAACAGCCTCACCTCGCGCCTGCTGGCAAACCGCTTCTCATCCTATCTCGGCACGGTTAGCTACAGCCTCTACATCTGTCATCCCTACACCTACTACGGGCTGCGCGCGGTATTCGTGAAAGCCGGCCTGTTCACATCGGACTGGCTCGTCTCGATCACGCTCTTCCTCGCCTGCACGATCCCGCTGACGTTGCTGCTGACCGAAGGTGTCTACCGCGCGCTGGAACGCTACCCCTACCGGCGCTTCTTCCACGAGCGCATCTTCCACAAGTGAGGCCTGGCACTGACCGGAAGAGCCACAAGGCCGCCTGCCAAATGCCCCTTTTTGCGCAACGCTCAACCTAAGAGGTAATTGCGAGGCTGCCCGCGCAACTTGTACGAAAAAGGCACCAACAACGTTTGCAGCCGTGGCGTCCCCTGACACAAGCCACTCGCCGTTCACGTTGTCGACCGTGACAGTGCATCAACCGGAAGGCCTTGTCCGCCCATGCAGTTCAATGACATCGACTTCGTCATCATTGGAGCCGCCAAATCGGCGACAACCTGGCTCCAGAAGCAACTGCAGTCCGACCCGGGGGTCTATATGCCAGACCCGGAACTTCACTACTTTTCGCGGGAGTACGCGCGCGGTCCGGACTGGTACCTCTCGCAGTTTGGCACGGATCCGGCGGGCCGGACCGTTGGCGAGAAGTCCAACTCGTACCTCTATTCACCCGAGGCGGCGACCCGTCTGCATCGCCACCTCCCGCACGTGAAGCTGGTTGCCCAACTGCGCAATCCGGTCGAACGCGCCTATTCGGGCTACTGCATGCTGTTCCGGCGCGGAGAGGTCGGCTCGGACATCACGTCCTACCTCGATCCTGCGGCAAGCGAGAACATGCAGCTCCTGGGCTCGGGGAACTTCGCCGCGCACCTGAAGCCCTATATCGACCTCTTCGGTGAGGAGCGGCTTCTTGTGCTGTTCTTCGAAGGCGTCATGGGCGATCCCGACGCGCAGATGGCTCTTGTTCGCTCCCACCTGGGCCTGCCTTCGCGCGCTCTCGCGAGCGATGGCGGGGGGAAGGTCAAGGACAAGACGGTCCCGCTCGTCCCGCCCATCTTGCGAAAGCGCCTTGCCTGGATGAAGCCCCTCGCCCGCCCCTTGCGCGGCACGCCCGCCTTCGAATCCATGCGGGGCCTGATTGCCCGAAAGGTCCAGTACCCGCCGCTGACGGAGGATCTGCGCAAGCGTCTCAACGACTACTACAGCCCTTCGATCGAGGCCCTGGAGCGGATCAGCGGCCAGTCCCTTCGCCACTGGTATGGCCCCACGCCATGAGGTGGGCATGCGAATGCCTGCGCTGAGGGGCACGGCCTCCCCCTTCCCCAGTGGGTCGCTCGGTCCTTCGCGCCTGGGCCTCGCTCCCATGGGCATGGGCGATGTCGATAACGTGCTAATCCCCTTTATGCAGATGTGCCCCAGCGCGCGCCCTGATAACCCAGATCCTGCGAAGGCTAACGCCAAGGCAGCGCGATACAGGGTCAGATGCATATGCTGGACACGCTCTGATCGAAGCATCTTCCAGGCAAGCGAATGGCAGAACCCACAAGGCCGCCCCCACTGCGGGATCACCGAATGCGGACACAGCGGGAGAGGGTAACAACGATGAAGAAATTCGTGATCACCGGCATCCAGATGCGAAACAAGGGCTCCCAGGCCATGTTTCTCTCGCTGTATTACACCCTGCGCTCCCTCTATCCCGATTGCGAGGTCGTGGGGTTTGCCAACAAGTATGATCACCCAGAACAATACACCTTCGACATGCTGCCTTACGACGACTACACCCGCCGTGTATTCAAGTATCACCTCAACAAGATCCTGCCCTTGGAATCGCTCCTGACCTATTCGGTCAGCCTCTGGAAAAAGAGCGACAAGTGGAACGGCAAGGTGCCTGCCATGGAGAAGGCGCTGCGCGAGGCCGACGCCATTTTCGATGCCAGCGGCTACACGCTCGGCTCCGGCTGGAGCAAGGAGGCCGGAGAACTGCTGCTCCAGACGATCCGGATCGCGCGGTCCTATAACAAGAAGATCATCCTGATGCCGCAAAGCTTCGGGCCCTTCGACTGGGCAGATGAGGACAATTCCGAGTTTCTTGCTCGGATCAAGGACGAACTGGAATACTGCCTCAAGATCTACGCCCGCGAAAAGGAGGGCTACGACTGCCTCACATCGCTTGGCCTCAAGAACGTCGCCTTGTCGCAGGACATGGTCATCCGCGAGAAGATCTTCCCGACAGCCCAGGACATCCACACATCCCTGGCAGCCAAACCGTTCGACCTGCCCCCTGAAGATTCCGTCGGCTTCATTATCAACCAGAACGTCTTCCGGATTGGCGATCCGGACGCCGTCCTCGATCTCTATGCGAAGATCCTGGACCGGCTGATCGACAACGGCGAGAATGTCTACATCATCAACACGTCCACCGCCGATACGGACCTTGTAAACGGTGTCCTCGGCAAGGTCCGCAAGCCCGAGCGCATACAGATCATAAGCGGAGAACACTCGAGCCCAACCCTGATCGAGATCATCAGCCGTTTCAAATACGTCGTTGCATCGCGCTACCACTCGGTGGTGTTTGCCTATAGGAGCGGGGTTCCGGCCGTGATCCTCGGCTGGGCCAGCAAGTACACCGACCTCGCCGAGCATTTCGCGCAGCAGGACTACGTCGTCGACATCCGGGAGCCCGACACCAGCCGGATCTTCCAGCAGATCGACCGCATGAGCGCGGAACACGCAAACGAGTCCCTACGCATCAAAGGCGCACTGGAGAATATCCAGACCACCTCCGTGGTTCGCGAAGCGGTCAGTATTCTGGCCTAGCTGCGTATCGCCCCGCGATGGCGACGCTGACCTGACAGCGGCGGCGCCTCGCGCCGAGGCAAAGTCGGTTGACGCCAATACGAGAGCTTACACCTACCCTCACCCTAGGCCGCCGTTTTAATTTGGCCTTTACCCTCAGGACCTTCCCGGCACGGCAAAAAGGGTATGGGGTGGAGCACGACATTCTCACGATTGATGGCGATCCCATCATGACCCAGATTCTCAGCGAACAGCTCGCCCCACTTGCGCGGCCTCGCGTAGCCGCGAACGCAGGCGAGGCGATGAAGCAGATCGCTCAGCGCGTGCCTGACCTGATCCTGCTGGACACCGAGCTCTCCGGCACCCACGGAATTGATCTGTGCCGCGCGCTGCACGGCGACGCGCGCCTTGCGCACGTGCCCATCATCTTCCTCACGGCACAGACCGCGGAAAGCTTCGAGACCGAAGGTCTGGAAAACGGCGCCGTGGACTTCATCCCCAAGCCACCCCGCGGAGCGGTTTTGCGCGCCCGCGTGAAAACACAGTTGGAACTGGCCCGCCTGACCCGCGAACTCGAGCAGCTCAACCTGACAGATCCGCTGACCGGGCTCATCAACCGACGCCGCTATGAGGAGGTGCTGCACAACGAGCTGGCCCGCGCTCGCCGAAGCCGCGAACCACTCAGCTTGATCCTCGTCGACCTCGATCATTTCAAGCTCTTCAACGATCAGTATGGCCACGCTGCGGGTGACGAGTGCCTGTGCAAGGTCGCGCACCTGTTGCAAACCTGCGCGCGCCGTCCCGCGGACGCGGTCGCGCGCATCGGCGGGGAGGAACTGGCGCTGATCCTGCCCCACACGCCGGCAGCTGGGGGCATGGAGGTTGCGCAGACGATCCTGACAGCTCTGGAGGACGCCGCGCTCCCACACCTGCGCTCCCGGGTTGCAGACCATGTCACCGTCAGCCTCGGCCTTGCCTGCCTGGAGCCATCCTGCGACATCGACACGGAAACCACCGTCGAGGCCATAGCCCGGAACCTGGGAGAACGTGCTGCGCAAGCCCTTACCGAAGCGAAAGACTCAGGCCGGGCTCGCTTCGTCTATCGTTCGGGCCATCGCCGCCCGGCACCTACCGAAGAAGCATCCCCTGAAAAAGGTGCTCTTTGGCCCGAAATCAAGGGCATCGACAACGAGCTGTCGCACCACCGCCTGTGCGGCAATCGCGAGCTTTTCATCACCCTTGTTGCCAAATTGCTTGAGCAGTTCGAGGACCTTGTCGAACCGCGCAAGTACGCGGGCATGGAGGAAGATGAGGCGACTCTGCACTTCGCCCGCCGGCTCTACAAACTGAAAGGGAGCGCCGACACGCTCGGCGCAACGCACCTGGAGTCCCTTGCCGCGGGCGCCGAGACAGCCTTACGTCACGCCGATGACGCGCAGATCGCCCTGCTGGTACGCTCCATCCACGAGCACCTGGACGAGATGCGCGCCAGCTGCGAAGCGCTTTCCCCGCTACCCTTCCAGATGCCCAGCACGCCGACGGCCTTCCCGCTGCGCTCAACAACTCCTGGCAACAACATCGCTCGCCCCTGACGCCAGAAAGCACCTGCACCTGCCGCGGACGCGCACAGCTCCACACGAGGCTGGCCTGCCTGCGTCTTTCAGCAACCGCAAATTTGCCACATGATCTTTGCCCACGGGGCAAATTCAGAATGGTGTCTGGAAAAGGTGGTGAGCCCTGCTGGGTTCGAACCAGCGACCTACTGATTAAAAGTCAGTTGCTCTACCGACTGAGCTAAGGGCCCCCGATGCCGCTTTGCGGATCTGGTGGAGGCTCACCTAGGGGCATGTCGGGGCTTGGTCAAGCGGGTGTGTAACTGGTTGATCGACAAACCTGTCAGAGGATCGCGCCAGGTGCCCGCTATGGCGCGGGCGGGGGCGAGGACAAAGTCGCGTTGGCGGAAGGCAGGATGGGGCAGGACGAGACTGGTTTTCCCATCATCCTCGGCCCAAGGGCCCCCGCTCCACAGCACGATATCAAGGTCAAGAACACGCGATTGCCAGTCCTGGCCGAGGCGTTTTCGTCCCAGCCGCGCCTCCATCGCGAGAAGTGCGCGCATCATGGCCAAGGGCGCCTGCCCAGTCTCGACGATGGCGGCCGCGTTGAGGTAGCGTCGGCGCGAGGGCCCGACCGGTGGTGTCTCGAGGAAGGGAGAGATCGCCGTGACCTCGCCGATTTCCTCCCCGATCAGATCCAACGCGCGCGTGAGAACCCGGCACGGCGCGCCGATGCGCGGGTGGCGCATGTTCGAACCCAGGGCGATGAGATAGGCGCCCTCCTCATCGCGAGCCACGCCCTGCCTCGCCGTGCCGGTCACGCCCTCAGACGTCCTGCGCGATGCGGCCGTAAAGCTGGGGGCGGCGATCTCGGAAGAAGCCCATCCCTGCACGGTGCTTTGCCGCACGTGCAAGATCAAGCGTTGCCACCAGCACGCCCGTCTCTTCCTTGCCGAATTCGGTGACGTAATCACCCCATTCGTCGGAAATGAAGGAATGGCCGTAGAACGTCTGCTCGGTCCCGCACTCGGTTTCCACGCCGATGCGGTTGGCCGCGATCACCGGCATGCAATTGGAGACCGAATGGCCGATCATCGCGCGGCGCCACATGCGGCTGGTGTCGAGCGTGGCGTCGTAGGGCTCGGAACCGATGGCGGTGGGGTAAAGCAAGAGTTCGGCGCCCATCAGCGCCATGACGCGCGCGCATTCGGGATACCACTGGTCCCAGCACACCCCGACACCCACGCGCACGATCTCTCCGTTCACCGGAACGTCCCAGACCTTGAACCCGTCGTTGCCCGGGCGGAAGTAGTACTTCTCCTCGTAGCCCGGTCCGTCGGGAATATGGCTCTTGCGGTAGGTCCCCATGATCGCGCCGTCCGGACCGATCATCGCGAGCGTGTTGTAGTAGTGGTGCCCGTCCTTCTCGAAGAAGCTGGTCGGGATCGTCACCTTGAGCCTTGCGGCCAGTTCACGCATGGCGATGACCGAGGGATGTGCCTCGGTCGGGCGGGCCAGTTCGAAGAGTTCCTCCTCCTCGGTCTTGCAGAAGTAGGGCCCCGAGAACAGTTCGGGTGGCAGGATCAGCTGCGCGCCCTTGCCCGCCGCCTCCTCTACAAGCGCAGAGACGGCGGCGATGTTCTCGGCCTCGATCTGCGAGCCGAGGGGAAGCTGGAGTGCGGCGACGGTAATGGTGCTCATGGACCGGGCCGATATCAGTCCCGCTTGCGGAAAAGAAGCGTCATGCGGTCGCTTTCACCGATGGCCGCGTACTTGGCCTTGTCCTGTTCCTTGAGTGCGAACTGCGGCGGCAGCGTCCACACGCCGCCTTCCCAGTTGGCGGGGTCCTTGGGGTTGGCGTTGATCTCCGAGCTGGCGACGAGCTCGAAGCCGTTAAGCTCCATAAGCCGCACGACGTCGGCTTGGCGCAGGTAGCCCTTGCTGCCATTGGAGTAGCTGAAGGGTGCATCGGCTTTGGCGCGGTGCTGGACCACGCCCAGCAGACCATCGTCCTTGAGGAGCGTGCGCATGGCCTTCACCTCGGCGTCGGCAATGTTCCAGTTCATCATGTTGTGCAGCATGCGGAAGAGGACGATGCGGTCGTACGAGCCCTTCTCGGCATCGGGAATGTCCTTGAGCGTCATGCCCGAAACCGAATCGGGATCGACACCGGTCCATTCAACGACCTTGCCCGGAAAGGCCGCGGCCGATTCGGCGAGCTTGCTGCCATCGAAGGGCACCACGTCCGGGTTGAAGTAGAGGCCCGTCAGGTGCCCCTCCTCGGCGAGATAGGGCGCGAGCATGCGCGAATACCAGCCGCCGCCTGGCGCGTATTCGCCGACCTTCATGTCGGGCGCGACGCCCATGAACTTCAGGGTTTCCACGGGATGGCGATAGACATCGCGGGCGCGGTCATCCTTGCGCGCCGGGGTCGCGGCGGCAAGTTCGAGCAGCGCCTCACAGCCGTTACACGAGACGACTTCGGCGCCATCCTCGGCCGCATCGGCGGCGACCGGGGCCGCGATCAGGCCGAGGCAGGTGGAAAGAGCAAGCATGAAACGGCGCATCGGTATCCTCCTAGGCAGGGCGCGGGTTCTGTCCGGAAGAGATTGTCCGCGCGCTATTTCCCTGAAGCGCGAACCTAGTGTCCGCCCGGCCAATGACAAGCACGGTTTCGATCCCTATCTGCACAGGTCCCCCCCCCCCGATCACAAGGACAGGACAGATCATGGAAACAGCCATCGTGGCAGGCGGATGCTTCTGGTGCACCGAAGCGGTATTCCGCGACGTCATCGGCGTCACCGAAGTCGAGAGCGGCTATATCGGCGGCACCACCGAGAACCCCACCTACAAGGAGGTGTGCACGGGCGCGACCGGCCATGCCGAAGGCGTACGCCTGACGTACGATCCGGCCGTCATCTCCTATGCCCAGATCCTCGACGTGTTCTTGGGCACGCACGATCCGACGCAGCTCAACCGCCAGGGCAATGACGTGGGCACGCAGTACCGCTCGGCGATCTTCCCCCTCGACGATGCGCAGCGCGCCGAAGCCGAGGCCGCGATCGTGCGCGCGGGCGAGGCCAATACCGCTCCGGTAGTCACCACGATCGAAGGGCCCGCAACCTGGTACCCGGCCGAGGACTACCATCAGGAGTACTGGGAAGGCGAAGGTCAGCGCAATCCCTACTGCATGGCCGTCATCCCACCCAAGCTCATGAAACTGCGCAAGAGTTTCCAGAACGCCGTGAAAAGCGAAAAGGCCTGACACATGCCTTGAACGAAGGACTGTCCTTGGACGGGACAGTCCTTCGATTAACCTTTATACAACTGCCAAGTCCTACTAGGTGAACCGAAAGTCAGGCACCCGCCGTTAACCCAGGTTCTCCTCATTCCATGACCGACATTCGCAAGATTGCCCTTGGTGCGGCCACTCTGGCCGCGGCCCTCGCCCCTTCCGCCGTTCTTGCCGACTCGATCCCGATGGTATCGGGCCTCGACATCCTGCGGACCTGGAACCTGGTGGTGCTGGGCAACCTTGATTCCACCTCGGAAGTCGAAGGCAAGACCTGGGTCGGAGGAAACCTCACCGGATCCTCCTCGAACTACCAGATCTCGGGCAGCGTCGACAATTCGAACGGCATTTCGGGGCTGACTGTGGTTGGCGATGTCACCGGCAACATCAAGAACCTCAACAACGGTTCAGGCGCTATTGTCGGCGGCAACGTGGCGAGCGGGTTCAACCTCAATGGCGGCACGCAGACGGTGCTGGTCGGCGGAACGATCAGTAACACCAACGTGAACAGCAACGTGGTGCAGTCGGGCCTTGGCGCCAGCGATCCCGCTTTCGTGCAGAACCTCACCCAGCAAAAGAGCCTGATCTCCACCTCCACCCAGGAACTCTCCTATACGCTGGGTCAGATGGCGGCGACCGATACGGTCGCGATCAGCGGCAACCGCGCGACCTTCACGGCGACGCCCGGAGCCGACGGGACGGCGGTCTTCAACATCACCGCAGCCCAGCTCGACAGCGTGGGTGAGATTTCGTTCGACACCGGCGGCGCGGACACCGTGATCGTCAATGTTTCAGGCAAATCGATCACGCTCAACGACAACTTCCTCGGCGATGCGAGCGGCCTTGGCGAGAACGTGATCTGGAACTTCCCCGAGGCCGAGGAACTGAGCCTCTCGACCGCATGGAAAGGCTCGGTCCTGGCCCCCCACGCGAACGCGCGCACGGGCAATTACATCGAGGGTTCGGCCGTCTTCGGCAGCCTCGACCAGGACGGCGAGATGCACGTGGGTACCTTCGCGGGCGGATGGGATCCCAGCGGCGATCCCCATAGCGGATCGACCTCGGGTGGCAGCACCTCGGGCGGAACCGACGTGCCCGAACCCGGCATGCTGCTGCTCTTCGGCCTTGGCCTGGGCGGTCTTGCCCTGATGGTGCGCCGCCGCCGCGCCCTCGTGGGCTGAAAGGCAGAGAAAGCAAAAGGAAGATTCCGAGGGCCATCGCCCTCGGGCACCCCAAACTGTCTGGCACAGTGTGCTCGCGCGGCTCTGGTGGAGGTGGGAAAGGCTGCTATCCGGAAAATTGAGGGGCGAAGCCCCTCTGGAATGATCCGATGCATGCCCTCACCGCCCGCCCACGAAATGGGCGGACAAAGGCGAGGTCGCCAATTCTGGGGTCAAGGAGCGATGGCCCCTTGATAAATGATCTCTTCTACACCTTGCGCCAGCGCGCGATGAAGAAGCCGTCGAGACCGCCCTGCCCGGCCAGCATGCCGGGATCAGTGCGCAACCAGCCTTCATCCGTTGGCGCCAGACCATCGGGAAGTTCGGCCTGCGTGATCGCTTCGGGCTGGAGTCCTTCGAGCGCGCGCGCCTGCGCTTCGCCTTCGGCCTCCTCGAGCGAGCAGACGGCGTAGACCAGCACACCGCCCGGCGCGAGCCACTCGGCGGCGCGGGAAAGCAGCTTTGTCTGGATCTCCGCCATCTCGTCGATCTGGCGCGGACCGATGCGGTGCAGCACTTCGGGGTGACGGCGGCAGGTGCCGGTCGCGGTGCACGGCGCATCGAGGAGGATCGCGTCAAACGGCGCCTCGGGCTCCCACTTCAGCGCGTCGGCCTGGACGACCTCGGCCGCAAGGTTCGTGCGCTCCAGATTTGCCCTCAGGCGTTCAAGCCGGCGCCCGGCAATGTCGAGCGCGGTCACGTCCCAGCCAGCCGCAGCCAGCTGCATGGTCTTGCCCCCGGGAGCGGCGCATAGGTCGAGCGCACTCAGCCCCTCGCCACCAGTCCCGAGAAGACGTGCAGGTAGACTGGCCGCCAGGTCCTGGACCCACCAGGCGCCCTCCCCAAAACCCGCAAGTTCGGTCACCGGCGTACCGCGTTCCAAGCGCACGTGGCCGGGCATGAGCGAGGTCCCGCCCAGTTTCTCGGCCCAGCTTTCCGTTTGAGCGGCGTCACGCAGCGCAATGTCCAGCGGCGGCGGCAGCGCGAGCCCCTTCGCAATGGCCTCGGCACGGTCACCCCAACGCTCATACGGCGCGTCGGGCAAAGTGGGCACGTTCGGGAGGAAAATGCCGCGCCGGGTGAGCGTGGAAAACACCCCATGGGCCAGACGGCGCGGACCACCAGCCAGAAGCGGCAGGCCGGTCGCGATCACGGCGTGGGCGGGCGTCTCGAGACGCAGCACCTGGGCCAGCATGATCTCCAGC
This sequence comes from Novosphingobium mangrovi, assembly GCF_022818885.1. Lineage (NCBI taxonomy): Bacteria > Pseudomonadati > Pseudomonadota > Alphaproteobacteria > Sphingomonadales > Sphingomonadaceae > Novosphingobium > Novosphingobium mangrovi. Next base: position 178,045 of record NZ_JALHAT010000010.1, read on the forward strand.
ACGGCCCGGGCCTTGGCGTCATCGGCGAGCGGCAGCCGCGTGGCGCTGTCGATCAACTCGTCGAGGTCGGCGCGCCAGCGCAGCACCTCGCCCGCGATGGCCCGGGCCAGCGCCCGGTCGGGCTCGCCGCGCACGCGCGAAAGCGCCGAGCTGGCGGCCTGGTCGAGCGTTTCGCCCCGCCGCAGCACGGCATCGATGAGATTAAGCGCGGCACGGCGCGCGGGAAGACCGGGAATATCCATCGCCGCGCCTTACAGGCGATTGCCTTTTCCCGCCAGTCGTCGCAGTAGGGGCTCCATGATCAAGCGCGCAACA
>NZ_JALHAT010000011.1:0-11551 GCF_022818885.1 Novosphingobium mangrovi
CGCACGCGCGAAAGCGCCGAGCTGGCGGCCTGGTCGAGCGTTTCGCCCCGCCGCAGCACGGCATCGATGAGATTAAGCGCGGCACGGCGCGCGGGAAGACCGGGAATATCCATCGCCGCGCCTTACAGGCGATTGCCTTTTCCCGCCAGTCGTCGCAGTAGGGGCTCCATGATCAAGCGCGCAACAACCCGTCCCGAAGGCTTCGTGAAGCCCGCACACTGGACGAACGAGCCTGCGCCCGAGCCCACGGGCGAGACCAAGACCACAGCACCTGAAGGGGAAGAGCCCGAAGGCGTCTCCCCCACGCGCTACGGCGACTGGGTGCTCAAGGGTATCGCGGTCGACTTCTGATCCCGGCCTGACCGCCCCTCGCGCGGTCAGTTTGCCTTGGAAGTTCCCGGAGCTTGGGACGCGTCTGCAGCCGCCTGCGCGGCGGCGGCCTTTTCGTCTGCGTCCCTTTGCCAGCCACCGCCCAGCGCCAGGAACACGGCGATCTGGTTGTCGACCAGGGCCGCTTCAGCCGCGGCGTGGGAAACTTCCGCACTCGCCAGTTCGCGCTGCGCGGTCAGCAGCGAGAGGAAATCCGCACGGCCAAAGCGGAACAGCTTGTTCGCCTGCGCCGCCGAAACCCCGGCACTGTCCGCAGCCTTGCCCAGTGCAGCCGCGCGTTCGCGGCCCCGGGCGTATTCATCCAGCGAAGTTTCGGCCGAGCGCAGTGCTTCCAGCACCGTCGCATCGAAACGGGCGATATCGCCGCGCACCTGCGAGTTCGCCTGGTCGATCCGGGCACGGACCTGGGATTGGTAGGGCCAGCTCCAGCTGAGCAAGGGCCCCAGGCCAAAGCTCAGCGATTCCTGCTTGGGCAGGTTCTTCGCCTGGTTGAACGCCATGATCCCACCCGCAAGGCTGATCGAGGGATAGAGGTCCGCCGTCACCACGCCGATACGCGCGGTATCGGCCGCAATCATGCGCTCGGCCTCACGAATATCGGGACGGCGGCGGATCAAGGCTGCTCCGTCACCTATCGGCAAGGGGCGTGAAAGCCGGGGTAGGCTCGCACAATTCTCGACGTCGCGCGGATAGTCGGCAGGCGCCTTTCCGAGCAGGGTCGCGAGCAGATAGAGCGCACCTTTACGCCGGGCGTAGAGTGCCGGAAGGTTCGCCCGGCTCGCATCGACAGCGGTCTGCGCCCGGCTGACATCGAAGCTGGTGCCACGCCCGCCCTTCTGGAGCCGCTTCGTGGCATCGAGTGTCTCTTCCTGCAGCCTCACCACCTTCTTCACGGTCGCGATCTGGTAGTTGCTCGCACAGACATTGGCATAAGCCCGCGCGGTAGCCGCCGCGACCGTCGTGCGCACCGTGTCACGCGCCGCCTCGCGCGCCGCGCGGTCTGCCAGGCTCGCCTCGATGCCGCGCTTGATCTTGCCGTGCAGGTCGAGCGGATAGGTAACCGAAAGACCAAAAGTTCCGGTCAGCACGCCAGGCAGGTTGGTGTTGGCCGAACGCAGCGAATAGTTGCGCTCCTGCTGAACACTACCGGCAAGCTCGGTTCCGAAACCATACTCGCCCGCCTGCTCACGCACGACGCCATCGGCGCGAAGGACGTTCTCTTCGGCCGCGCGCAGGTCGGCATTGGCGCTCAGCGCTTCCTCCACCAGCGCGTCGAGACGCGGGTCCTCGTAGAGCCGCCACCAGTGGTCGGGCAGATCGGCCTGCGCGAAGGCGGCGTCGTCACCGGCGTCGAAGGCTCCCTGCGCGGCCGGAGTGTTCGCCACGGACTGCTCGGGCGGCGTGTAGTCGGGCCCTGCGGTCGCGCAGCCGGCCAAGGCCAGCCCCAGCGCGCCAACGGCGACGTAGGAACGCAGCGTGCGCATCACTTTGCCTCCGACTTTGCGTTGGTCTTGCCGCCCTCATGCTGCTCGACCGTGACCGTCGCGGTGCGGCCCAGCACGAGGCGCACGTCCTTGGGCACGTCGATCAGCTTCACGCGCACCGGGATGCGCTGGGGCAGACGCACCCAAGCGAACGTCGCCTCGACGTCAGGCAGGAGATTGCTGGCGTTCCCGCGCGAGCTGTCCGAGATACCCGCGGCGATGCTCTCGACCCGGCCCTTGAGATCCTTTTCCTCACCCATCAGGTGGACCGTCACCGGCGCGCCGATGCGGATCATGGGGAGCTTGGTCTCCTCGAAATAGCCCTCGATACGCAGCGAATTGCGGTCGACCAGCGCCATCGCCTGGTTACCCGCGGCAAGGTAGTCCCCCGGATGCAGGTCGAGGTTGGTCACGGTGCCATCGACCGACGCCACGACCTGCGTGCGCTCCAGATTGAGCTTTGCACCATCAAGCGCGCTCTTCGCCTCGGCGAGCGCGGCCTGCGCGGTCTGAACCCGGGCGAGGTTCTGTTCGTGGGTCTCGGTGGCCACAAGGTCACCCAGCGCGCGGTCGCGGTTCGCCTCGCGGCGGGCCTGCGCCAGTGTCGCCTGTGCGCTCGCCACCCCGGCCTGCGCCTGTTCGACCGCCAGCGTATAGCGCGGCTTGTCGAGCACGAAGAGCAGGTCGCCCGCCTTCACCTTCTGGTTGTCCGTGACCTCGACCGACGTGACGAGACCGGAGATATCCGGGGTCACGCGCACGACTTCGGCCCGCACCCGCCCGTCGCGCGTCCAGGGGCTGCGCTCGTAGTGGTTCCACATCCAGATCGCGACCGCGAGGGCAATGAGGACAATGACGATGGTGGCCGCGCTGCGGCCGATCATGGCGAGTATGTTTTTCATGGGGCGAAACCGAAATGGGGAGCAAGAAAGGCCACGGCACCAAAGACGATGACGTAGAGGGCGAAGTCCACCAGCGCGCGATAGGCCACGAAACGGTAGATGCCGAAGCGGTTGAACAGCCGGATCAGGACAATCGTGCAAAGCGACGCGATGATCCCGAAGACCAGCAGAGACGGCACGTAGATGCCGTTAAGCGAGAACTCTCCGTTCATGGCTTTCCTCCGGGAGGGGTGGAGACGCCCGTGAATGGCGGAGCGTCGGCGAAAAGGGTGCGACGAAGGGTGATCAGGGGCAATGCGGCGCGGCGGCGTACGCTTTCCACGGGATTGGCCTGGAAGCGCGCAAGAGCCGCGTCGATCCGGGCCAACAGCGTGGGATCGTCAGTGGGCGGCTCCTCGGGCGTGAGCTTGCGGTAATAGCCCTGCATCCCCACCAGCACGTCCGTAAGTGGCGCGTGCTGCGTCTTGTCGATATCCAGGCGCAGGGCACGCAACTCGCCGACGGCGACACCTGCGCGCAGATCGCGCAAGATGTCGTAGTGCGGCTCCACCGGAGCCTTGCCTGCCGCCTTAAGCCGCGGTCCGAGCTGGGCCTGGCGGTCCAGCATGCGGGAGATCCAGCCCTGCAGGTTGGGGCGGGCCCATCGGTTGCTGCGCTCGGCCAGATCGTTCCAGCCCGCGCGCAAGCTGCGCTGGATGGCGTGATGAACGCCCGCTGTCTGAATGATGCGGATCATACCCGCGGCAAAGAAGATCGCCACGAACGTTGCCATCTGTGAATTGAGGAAGGTCGCGAAGGTTGCAGGCACCCCGGGCCCCAGATCCGCGCCGTATTGTTCCGAGATGATGAAGGGACTTCCCAGCCCCAACATCGTAGGCAGTGCAAATCCGGCCGTCTTCGGATTGGCGATCAGCGCGCCCAGCACCAGAAGCGCCGGCGCCAGTGCAACCGCCATCTCGGGAAAACCGTCAAGCATGGGCAAGATCGCAAAGCCGTAGGCGCCCGCGATGATGACCGAAAGAACCGTTCCCTTGAAAAAGCCGATGACCGGCGGAAGCGAGTTATCCATCGCCCCGAACAGCGCCGGAAAAACCGAGGCCAGCATCAGGAAGGTGCCCCCATCGCTCCAGCCGCTGAAGTGCCAGATCAGTGAGCCGACAACGACGGTCAGCATCGCGCCGCCCGCCGCACGCGCCGCCCCGGTGTAGTCGCGATTGAGCTGGCGCTCGCCGATATCAGCGAGAAGCGCAGGAATGCGGGGAGAGACCGGACGCGTCGAGGGCGCGACATACTGCGCCTTGAGCACCCGGCAGTTGAGGTGGGCACGAACCAGCTCGCCAAGCCGCGCGACCAGGCTCATGTGGAGCAAGGCCACCCAGTCGCTCTGGGCATCAATCGCCGGTTCCAGTTCCGAGCAGCGCACCATCAGGGCATCGCCGGTTTCCTCTATGGCTTCTAGGTCGTCATTCAGCGTGTCGATCCAACTGCGGATATCGGCCATCAGCGCCATGGTGTTCTCGGGCAGCGCCTCGTGCGCACGCAAGGTGGCAATGCGATCGGCGATGGCCGCGCCCAGCGGCATGAGGTGGGCGAGGTTGTCCTCCATCGCGCGCACCAGTTTCACGCGCGGCGCAAGTTGGGTGGTCTCGAAGGGAAGATGAACCGACTGCTGGTGCAATTCGGTGATGTCCTGGGCCAGACGGCGACGCTCGATATCGATCTTCGGATCGGGTTCGAGGTCCAGCGTGTCGCGGCTCCAGACCTCCGCGTCCTTCAGAATCGCCGCCATGCGCCCTGCCAGCGCACGCGACACCGAGCCCGGGAGGACCACGCCGTGGATCAGCGCGGAGCAGAGGATGCCGATGGCGATCTCCTGCGCGCGCAAGGTCGCAACATCGAAGATGTGCTGCGGGGCATCGACAATCGGCCACACGATAAGGCCCGCCGTGTAACCCGAGAGCACGAACATGTACGAAGTCGGCTTGCGGTCCAGCAGCGAAAGGAAAACGCAAGCCCCCAGCCAGCAGGTCATCGCGCTGACGAGCAGCACCGGACTGTGCACCAGCGGGGGCACGATGAAGATCGAAAAGCTCGCACCCACAAAGGTCCCGATCAGGCGGAACAGCGCACGCGAGACGACCGCGCCCGCAAACGGACCCGAGACGATGTAGGCGGTAAGGAACGCCCAGTAGGGGCGCTCCAGACCGATCGAGAAGGCGATGAAGGTCGCCAGCATGGAAGCGATGTAGCACTTGAGAGAGAACACCGCGGCATTGATGCCCCAGCGGTTGGTCATGTGCGTGCGCGCCGCTCATTGATACGGGCTGCGACGAGATCGAGAACCTCGACCGTGGTGGCGAGGTCCTCCTCGCTGATCCCGTCGAGCAACTCGGCGCGCAGCTCGATGAGCCGGGCATCGATCTTGCGCGCAAGGCGTGCGCCTTCGCTCGTGAGATCAAGAATCTTGGCGCGGCCATCCTCGGGATCACCTTCGCGCGAGACAAGGCCCGCCCGTTCGAGGTGTTGCAAGGTGCGCACCAGCGAGGCCTCGGTAATACCGATCTCGCGCGCCAGGTCGGACTGGCGCATGCCCCCACCCCGACGCTCGAGGTGGAGCAACGCGTACCCGGTCGAATTGGAGATCTCGAGCGAAGCCAGCACCCGATCGGCCAGCTGCCGCCAGCTGCGGGCAAGGGACATGACATGCGCTGGCAGAGCAGCGGACAGGGAATCGCGGTGAGGCATGGATGCTTAGTTAGGCTCCTAAGCTTTTTCCGCAACAGGGTGTGCTTTGCAATTTACATTGCAGCAATGCCTTTTTTTGCAACCCAAAGAAAGGGCCAAGGCGTGTCCCGCACAGCCGCGCCGACAGGACTGGAAGCACCTTTAGGGGCGGATCTCGATGGGCGTGCCATCTGGTACAGCCTCCCACAGAGCCTCGATCTCGGCATTGGAAAGCGCAATGCAGCCATCGGTCCAGTCCCCCGGCACACGCCCCTCCCCCCAACCGTTGGGCTGGCCGTGCAGCATGATCATCCCGCCCGGTGAACGCCCCCGCGCCTTCGCGTAGGCCCGGTCGGCTGCGTTGGGATAAGAGATGTGCAGCGAGAGATGGTAGCGCGAGTTGGGATTGCCCCAATCGATGACGTAGCGCCCCTCAGGGGTACGCTCATCCCCCTCGAAGCGCTTGTGGCCTTGCGGATTGTCCCCGAACTGAAGCCCCTCGATCACGTGGACGAGACGACCGCCCTCATCTGGCTCTCCTTGCCAGAGTTCCAGGGTGCGCGCGGACTTGGTGACGCGCAGGAAGTCGAGTTCCGGTAACGGCCCGGGAGCCTCCGCCGCAGCGGGAACCAGGGCCCAAAACAGAAGGATCGGGGCAAGCCAGCGCATGCCCCGATCCTATCAGGCCCTCAGCGGGCCGCCAGTCCGCACGTATGCGGAGCAAAGCACTGCGTGCGTTCAGTCCGCGAAGGGATCGCGCACGAGGATGGTATCTTCACGCTCGGGGCTGGTCGAGACCAGCGCGACCGGGGTCTCGATCAGTTCCTGCACGCGCTGGATGTACTTGATCGCCTGCGCGGGAAGGTCAGCCCACGAACGCGCGCCCGCAGTCGTGCCCTGCCAGCCGTCCATTTCCTCGTAGATCGGCTCGACCGCAGCCTGGTCGGCGGCGTGGCTCGGGAAGTAGTCCAGAACCTTGCCGTTGAGGCGATAGCCGGTGCAGATCTTGACCTTCTCGAAGCCGTCGAGGACGTCGAGCTTGGTCAGCGCGATGCCGGTCACGCCCGAGATGGCGCAGGACTGACGGGTCAGGACCGCGTCGAACCAGCCACAGCGGCGCTTGCGGCCGGTGACGGTGCCGAATTCATGGCCACGTTCGCCAAGGCGCTGGCCGGTCTCATCGTCGAGTTCGGTCGGGAACGGGCCCGAGCCCACGCGCGTGGTGTAGGCCTTGACGATGCCCAGCACGAAGCCGGTGGCCGAAGGGCCAAGACCCGAGCCGCTCGCCGCCGTGCCCGACACCGTGTTCGAGCTGGTGACGAAGGGGTAGGTGCCGTGGTCGACGTCGAGCAGAACGCCCTGCGCGCCTTCGAAGAGGACGCGGGCGCCCGCCTTCTTGACCTTGTTGAGACGGCGCCAGGTCGGCCCTGCAAACTGCAGCACGAACGGCGCGATCTCGGCCAGTTCCTTGAGCAGCGCTTCGCGGTCGATGGGCGGCTGGCCAAAGCCGGCGCGCAGCGCATCGTGGTGGGCGCAGAGGCGATCAAGCTGCGGCTCGAGCGCGTCGAGATGGGCCAGATCGCACACGCGGATCGCGCGGCGGCCGACCTTGTCCTCGTAAGCCGGGCCAATGCCGCGACCGGTGGTGCCGATCTTGCCAGCACCCGCCGCCGCTTCACGCAGACCGTCGAGTTCGCGGTGGACCGGCAGGATCAGCGGGCAGTTGTCCGCGATCGCGAAGTTGTCCGCGTTGATCTCCACGCCCTGGCCACGAAGCTTCTCGACCTCGGACTTGAGGTGCCAGGGATCGAGCACGACGCCGTTGCCGATGATCGACAGCGTGCCGGTCACGATGCCCGAAGGCAGCAGCGACAGCTTGTAGACCTGCTCGCCCACGACGAGCGTGTGCCCGGCGTTGTGGCCGCCCTGGAAACGGACAACCGCGTCGGCCCGGCTGGCCAGCCAGTCCACGATCTTGCCCTTGCCCTCATCGCCCCACTGGGCGCCGATCACCGTTACGTTTGCCAACGCTTCACGCTTTCACTGCTAATTGAAGTTCCGAGGCGCGCCCTAGGGGAAGGTGGCGCCAAGGGCAAGGTTTGGACGCCCCCATCTGCAATAGAATTGCCATGAAGGCCGCCTCGCGGGGAATTGCATTGCCCGCGAGGTCGTAATGCCCCTTAGAGCGCGACCGCCTCGCGCCCTTCCAGAACGTGCGAGCAGCCCAGTGCACGGGGATCGTCGCTGTCCGACAGCGCGGCCAGCGTGATCCAGCCCACGGCGCGCTGCTGCGCGGCCACCTGCACGTCGTAACCCAGCGGCAGGAAAAGCTTTTGCGGCTCGTCCGAGGTGGCAGCCAGCGCGCCGATCAGCGGGTCGGGATAGAGCGAGAAGCCGGTCGCGGCCTCGGGCTCCTCGCCCGCCTGGCCGAGAATCTGGTAGGTTCCGCCCCGGCCCAGGCTGCCCGAAATGCCCTCGGCATAGATCGTGAAGCCGAACCAGGACTGGTATTCAAATCCATGGCGCTCGGACGGGTCGAGCGTGAGGCGGGCCTTGCCGCCCACGCGCGCGGCAATGGCGCGCAAGCCTTCGATACGGCTGTCGAGCGCTCCGCCCGCCTCGAACGACTCCAGCTGCGCGATGGCGCTCTCGAACGGGCCGACCGCGTAGAGCAGCGGGAGATAGCCCTCGCCGCCCACGTCGACGAGCCCGCCTGCATCCTTGGCATCGAGCATCTCGCGCACCTTCTCGATCTGCGCACCGTCCAGCGGCAGCGGCCCGGCGCTCAGCGTGTCGACAAGGTCAGGCAGCGTGAAGTCGACCGAGATCCCGGTCGCCCCGGCGCTCGCCAGGGTCTCGATGGCCAGCTCCACAATCTCGGCAGCCGCCGCAACCGTGTCGGTGCCGACCAGCTCGGCGCCCAGCTGCAGACGCTCGCGCGCAGGGTCGAGGCCGTCGCCCTTGATGGTCGAGACCGGGCCCGAATAGGACAGGCGAAGCGGGCGCGGCGCGGTGGCAAGGCTGGTTGCGGCCATGCGCGCGACTTGCGCGGTGATGTCCGAGCGCAGCGCAAGAAGGCGCAGCGACGCGGGATCGACGAAACGGAACATGCGGCGCGCCTGGACACCGGCCATGCGGCTCGCCAGCGACTTCTCGAATTCGAGAAGCGGCGGCTCGACGCGCGCGTAGCCGTGGCTGGCCAGAACGTCATGGCCCACGCGGCGCACATGCTGTGCGGCACGGGCCTGCGCGGGCAGACGGTCTCCAAGCCCTTCGGGCAACAGGTCGCGGTCGGTATCCTGCATGTGAACGTTTCCAAACTCCAATGGCCGGACGGCAGATCGGGCAACCCGGCGCTTTCGAGCCGCGCGCGGGAGGTGCGCGGCCTTGTTCGGGTGCGCCTATAGGGCCAGCAAGACGGATTCAGCAAGCCGCGAGCCACCCCCGCGCACGATCTTAGCGCCTCCGCCCCGATTTGATGCCCCTATCGGCCCAAGGGTGACACCCAGGTTGACACAGTTGACACTGTCCAGGGGAACATCGTGTCACCTGTCACCCTGCGCCAGCCCGCCCCGCCATCCGGCCCCTGCAGAATTGTACCGCCACGCATCCCTTACCTTTCCGACCGCCCCGACACGGCAGAGCGAACGGAGAGAATACCCCAGGCGCCCCGGTGTAGGAAAATCCAATCTCACCGCGCGCAAGGCCAAGGCGCTGCCGGCGCCCTCTCGTGTGACTTATCCGAGAATGCGGCTGAAAAAGCGGAAAGAAATTGAATTCCGAGGGCCATCGCCCTCGGGCTCCCCAAACTGTCGAGCGCAGTCCTGCCTTTTCACCTCAATCTATGAAGGTTGGCCGTTGCATACGGCGCGGCCTATCCGAAGTGTCGTCGATGGGCCGGTAGGCGAATGTCGTCTTCGGAGTGAAAATGGCAGATAGCGGCCATCCGTTGTCATGCATTACGTCAAGGAGCCCACCAGCCTTCGCCATTTTACTTCACAACTGTCTGACAGCTTCTGTAATGGCTCGGGATCCATGATCTCAAAGAAGCCTGTCCTAGGATACGATCGCATTCCTCCGTCAGTTCGCGCCCTATTGAAAAAATTCAGGCTTTATAAATTCGCCCTTGAACGTGAGAAAACTCACATTGCCGTTGGCGATAGCCGCAGCGACCTTCTTTGGATCTCGCGAACCGTCCACAGTGATAGAGGTGGCCTGGAGAATCTGCACACGGAAATAATTGGATTTTCTGCCTGAAGGCAGCCAGGAAGGCTGCGAGACAGGAGCAAAGAAAGAGCAGACGACCCCGGCGCAACCACAGTCCAGCATTTAAGGCGAAGGTGCCGTTTGCCGCGATCAAGGGTGAGAAGACGCTGGCAGAGCTGGCGCACTACTATGATCTGCATCCCAACCAGATCACGACGTGGCGCATGCAGTTGCTCGAAGGGGCGGCGGGCGTGTTCGGCTCGGAGAAGGTGTCGGACGAACCGGCCGTCGACGTGAAGACACTTCATGCCAAGATCGGCGAGCTGACGTTGGCGAATGATTTTTTGGAAGGCGCGCTCGGCAAGGCAGGTCTGTTGTCGAGCGCAAAGCGATGATCGACCGCTCGCATACCTTGCCCGTGAAGCGGCAGGCGAAGGAACTGGGGATCAGCCGGGGCAGTGTCTATTATTTGCCGCGGCCGGTTTCGTCTGAAGATCTTGCGATCATGTGTCGCATCGACGCGCTGCATCTGGCGATTCCGTTCGCAGGCAGCCGGATGATGCGCGACTTTCTTCGTCAGGAGGATATCACGATTGGCCGCTGCCACGTCGCGAGCCTGATTAAGAAGATGGCGATCGAGGCCGTCTATCGCCGTCCCAGCACTTCCAAGCCGGCGCCAGGGCACAAGATCTACCCCTATCTTCTGCGCAAACTTCCGATCGTGAAGCCCAATCAGGTCTCGGCGACAGACATCAGCTACATTCCCATGGTCAGTGGCTTCGTCTATCTCGTCGCTATCGTTGACTGGTTCAGCCGCGAGGTCCTCAGTCACCGGATTTCGATTGCGCTGGAGGCCGACTTTTGCGTGGAAGCGCTCGAGGAAGCTCTGGCGCGCTACGGCAGGCCGGAGATCTTCAATACGGATCAGGGCAGTCAATTCACCAGCCAGGCCTTCACCGGCGTGCTGCGGCGCGAGGGCATCGCCATCAGCATGGACGGCCGCGGCGCCTGGCGCGACAATGTCGTAGTCGAGCGGCTGTGGCGCTCGGTGAAGTACGAGGAAGTCTACCTGCACGCCTACGCTTGCGTCAGCGAAGCGCGCAGTTCGATCGGCCGATACTTGGGCTTCTACAACGCCCGGAGACCTCATTCGAGCCTTGGCGGGCGTACGCCCGATCAAACCTATTTTGACAATCTGCCGCAGGCCGTGGCAGCGTGAATTGGCCGCGACTTGCGGGCGTCACTCCGGCCGGGCTACGCCCGACCTCCATGAAGCCCCGTAGGCGCCAGCTTGAACAACCAAACCGCAGACGATCCACTTATCAAACGTCAAAAGCTGTTCAGACAAACCGAGCCACTTCTCAGTTCCAAGAGAACATCCAATATGCATCGAATAGTGCGTTCGAGCAGGGGGGCTCCACAGACCTCTTGCTGCTCTATTGGTTCTCCCCTCCTACAGGGGAGGCATATGATTTTATAGGGACTACGCGGCAGACGCAGCTCGGCGGTATCTGGGCCTGACATTCGACTGGCAAAGGTAATTTGATGGACGGATACCCACCTGGCGCAGTTTGGCCAGCTGAAGATGAAGCCTCGGTGCAAATCCAGGAGGTCTACTCGCGATACGGGCAGGCAATGTACCAAGCACAAGTGCTGGAGCACGGCATGGTCAACGCGGTCATCGTTGCGCGCATGCTTCCAACCATGCACCAGCACCCGGACCGCTCATCATGGGAGGACGCATTCGATTTAGCCTATGACTTAGAATTGGCAAAAACGTTCGGCAACATGCTGCGCGCGCTAGGTCGCGTTGACAAAATGCTTCAACCATAGCCTTGCGGCGGC
>NZ_JALHAT010000012.1:0-182104 GCF_022818885.1 Novosphingobium mangrovi
CAGAACTTCACCGAGTTGGGAATCCTTTTTGTCAACGCGACCTAGTAGCTGAACCTCACCGAAACCTTCCAGGTCCGCGGATCGCCGGGGCTGCGGATGCCGTAGGCGCCCAGCACGTTGCCGTAGACGTAGTAGTCTTCCTTGAGGAGGTTGGCGACCGAGAAGCGCAACTCGATATCGCTGTCAACCGGCGGTGCCCAGCCGACGTAGGCGTTCACGAGTTCATAGTCGGGCATGTAGGTGATCGGCGCGTTGGTGCCGCCAAGGTACTTGCCGCCCATGTAGGAATAGTCGGCGCCGACCAGAAGGTCGCCCAGCTTCTCGTCAGGAACCCGGCCCGAGAAGCCTGCACTGCCCTGCCAGTGCGGCACGTTGGGCAGGCGCGTCGCGCCCGACGACGCGGCCGAACTCGCGGGATCGATGTCGAGGTACTTGTCGTCATTGTAGGAGCCCGAGGCAAACAGGTTCCAACCCGGCAGCGGCGAATAGGAGAACTCACCCTCGATGCCCTGCACCCGGGCGGTGCCCGCGTTCTGCGTCAGGGAGGAGCCGGCCACGATCACGTTGGTCTGGATATCGCTGAAATCGTTGCGGTAAGCGGCGAGGTTGAGGTGTCCGCGCCCATCCAGGAACGAAGTCTTGAGACCCACTTCGTAGGCCCACACGGTTTGCGGATCGAAACCGTTCTCGTAGTTCGTCGGGTTGACAAGCGCGAGATAGTTGAAGCCCCCGGCCTGAAAGCCGCGCGAAACGCTGGCATAGGCGAGGATATCCGGGGTTGCCTGCCAGTCGAGGCCGAACTTGGGCGTCCAGGACTTGGCCTTGCGGGTCGCGTCGATGTCGCCGTAGGTCCGGTCCTCGAGCACGGTCGTCAGGTTGTTCTGCTGGTATCCCTCGACCGACTTGGTCTCGTGCGTATAGCGCAGGCCCGCCGTCGCCGAGAGCGTGGGCGTCAGGTCATAGGTCAGCTGGCCATAGGCAGCGTAGCTGGTGGTCTTCATGTCGACCAGCTGGGGCAGAAGATCATAGAGGCCGAGCAGGAAGTCGCTCCGCCCCTGATGGCCCTTCTCGCGGAAGTAATAGAGCCCGGCGATGTAGTGCAGCTTGTCGCCCATCGCATCGCCCAGGATCTGCAGCTCCTGCGAGATCTGGGTGCGCCCCGCTTCCGATTCCAGCCGGTCGAAGCCCAGCGCATAAGGGCCATCGACGGTGTTCGTAGGCTGCCCGGCGGTGGTGTCAGCCAGGAAGTCCTGCTCGTTGCGCACGACGCCGGTGATCGACTTGATCGTTGCTCCGCCGACATCGTAGCTCAGCGTGAGATCGCCGCCATAGGTTTCGACATCGCCATAGCCATCAATCGGGCCGACATAAGTGTAGGGATCGGAGGCCGCCGGCTCGAGCGTCACCGGGTCAGTGGCAAGGCCGACCGATCCATCGTTCTTCGCGCGCGAATAGAAAGCCGAGGCGTTGAGCCCGAACGGCCCGCCCCCCGTATAGGCCAGCGCCACGCGCCCGCCGTACTCGGTCGCCTTGCCATAGTCGTCGCGATCCAGCGCCGGAGCGCTGAAATAGCCATCACGGTCGTAGAAATTGCCGCTGGCAAGGACCGCCCAGTCGTCCGACAGCGCGGTCGAGACCGTGCCCTTGAGGCGCACCATGTCGTAGGCCCCCGCCTCGGCCTGAAGCGAGCCGAAGCTCGTGCCGTCCGGCTTCTTGGTCACGTACTTGATCGCGCCCGTCAGCGTGTTGCGGCCATAGAGCGTGCCCTGGGGGCCGCGCAGCACCTCGATGCGTTCAAGGTCGGCGAGATCCAGGTTCGCACCCGTCAGGCTCGCGAAGTACAGGTCGTCGATATAGAGGCCGACCGCGGATTCGTAGCCCACCCAGGTGCCCGCGTTCTGCCCGGCGCCGCGCATGAAGATGGTGAGCGTGGTGGGATCGACGGTGCCCTGCGTCACGCTGAGGCTGGGCGTCACGCGCTGGAGGTCGGCCGTGCGCTGGATCTGGAGATCCTGCAGCGCCTGTTCGCCAAGCGCCGTCACCGAGATCGGCGTTTCCTGAAGCGAGCTTTCGCGGCGCTGGGCCGTGACGACGATGTCATTGCCATAGGCGCTCGTATCGGCGCGCGGTGCCTGTTCCTGCGCCAGCGCGGGCGATGCGGCCAGCATCGCGGTTCCGGCCAGCAGCCATCTGGAAGCCTTGGTCATGTCTTTCTTCCCCGAAGTTGTTATCTTGATAGTGTTGCTGAAAGTGGGGCCCTCAGTGCCCCGGCCACTCAATGACCAGGAATGTCCTCGAACAGGACCATCCCCAACAGCGGCTCGGTCTTGCGGATGCGCCCGCCTTCCGGATCGACGCGCACGTCGATGAGGCTTGGGCCCGTGCGCGCCAGCGCCTCGGCGAGCGCGGCATCAAGCTCACCCTTCGTCTCCACGCGTTCGCCATGTCCGCCAAAGGCGCGCGCAATCGCGGCGTAGTCGGACTGGCCAAGGTCGGTGTTGATCGCGCGCCCATAGGCGAGCTTCTGGCCGTGATATTCGGTGCCCCATTTGCCGTCGTTCGAGACAAGGACGAGGAGCGGAAGGCCAGAGCGCGCCGCGGTGTCGAGTTCGGCGAGGAAAAAGCCCAGCGAGCCATCGCCTGTCACCAGCGCGACGGGCACCGGATCGCGCGCCTCACGCCGCGCAGCTTCTGCCTCGGCCGCGGCCATGCCGATAGCCAGCGGGAAGGCCGCTCCCATCGCGCCGAAAGGCAGCAGATCGGCGTAGGAACGCGGGGTGTGGACCCGCATGCAGGCCTGGGTGAAGTTCATCGAATCCGCGCCATCGCAGACAAGTACCCGCTCGGGCGGCAGGACGCGGTCGAGCGCGGCGCCGATGGAGGCAGGATGGAGGTCCTCGCCATAGTCGGCGAGCAGGCCCTCCACGCACGTGGCGCGAGGCTCCAGCGCCTGCGCGATCCAGCTCGGATCGCGGCGGAAATCGTGCGCCTGCAAGCTTTTGCCAAGCGCTGTCAGCGTGCGCGCCGGATCGGCCAGCACCGCGAGTTCGACAGGGACATTGCGCCCGATGGCCTCGGCGCTGGTGTCGAGATGGATGAAGCGGGCCTCGGGCGCGAAGCGCGGCGCCAGGCCATAGCCGAACCACATGTTCATCCGCGCGCCGACCACCAGCACCAGATCCGCCTCGCACGCGGCGCGCTGCGCGTAGGGCCAGGGATAGCCGGTCGGCGCAACCTCGGGGACGAGCCCGCGCCCGAGGCCATTGCCCAGGACCGGCACACCCATGCCCGCCAGCGCCTGGAGCGCCTCCCCGCACGGTGACAGGGCCGCCCGGTTGTCCGTCACGATGATCGGACGGCGCGCCTCGGCCAGCATCTGCGCCATCGCCGCGACCTGATCGTCGTGCGCCCCGGGCAGCGTGGGCACCGTGACCGGCGCGCGCGGCGCGCTCGTGGTCTCGCGGGTCAGGAAATCGAGCGGCAGGACGAGCAAGGCCGGGCCGGGCACGCCTTCATTGGCCGCCTTCATCGCCGCGTGGAAATACTCGCCCACCCGGTCGGGGGAGGGTACCGTGCGGCTGAACTTGAGATAGGGGGCGGTCATCTCATGACGGTCGACGGCATAAGGCACGGAGGGTTCGACCCAGCTGTCGGGAAAGCGCGTCGCGATCACGACCAGCGGGCTTTCGGCCTGCGCGGCGGTCATCAGCGCGGTCATCGCGTTGGCCAGCCCCTGCTCGGCCACGATCAGCGCAACGCCGGTGCGCCCCGAGCGGCGGGCATAGCCGTCGGCCCCGCCCACAGTGCCGCTTTCGTGCCGCCCGCCGACGATGGAAACGCCCCGTTCCTCAAGCGCGAACAGAAGCGGAGCGTGAGTCGCCCCGGCAAGGGCAAACACCGTTTCGGTGCCGGATTCGCAGATGCCACGGGCCAGGTATTGGGCGCAGGTCTGGCCCGGTTCGGGCGTGGAGGAGAGGTCCTTGGTCATGCCCGCAAGAGACCGCAATGCGGGAAAATGATCGAACCTCGGACAGACCTTTGTTCGGATCGCGGATGTTTTGCCCGGTCAGGCTCGTCCCACAGGGTGGCTCAGGTAGCCTCCCTGCCTGCCGAACGGTGGCCTCGCCACCTCTGCCCCCCGGGGAGAGACCCCGCTCACACACGGCCGACAAGGGTGAAGTTGAACGATGAATAGTGCGGAACACCAAAGCTCCCACGCACAGCCAGGCAGCCTCGCCGAATTCCGCGCAGGATGGCGCCCTCTGGTCGCCTGCGCCTTTGGCCTGGGCCTGGGCCTCTCCCCCATCGCGCCCTACACTTCGGGCATCATGGCGACCGCACTCGAAGGTGAATTCGGGTGGTCGCGCGCCGACATCCTGGGCACGCTCATGCTCGCGCCCATCGCGCTCGTCTTCCTGGGCGCCTATGTCGGGCGCCTGGTGGACCGGCTGGGGCCGCGCAAGGTCGCGCTCGTCTCCACGGCTGGCCTTGGCCTTGCGCAGTTGCTCATCGCGCTCATCGGCGGCCAGCTCCTGACGTTCTATGCCGCCTGGGCGGTGCTCGCCGTCATTTCGCTGGGCACCCTGCCGATGACCTACGCCAAGGTCATCAACGCCTGGTTCACCCAGTCGCGTGGCCTGGCGCTGGGCCTTGCGCTCGCCTCGACCGGCGCCACGGGCGCGGCGATCCCCTTCCTCCTCAACGCCGCGCTTGAGGCCTTTGGCTGGCGCGGGGGCTACGTGCTCCTGGCCGCCCTGCCACTGGTGATCGCACTGCCCGTCCTCTTTGCCTGGCTGCGCCTGCCCGAAGCGCGGGCCCGCACCGCCACTGAGGCCCTTCCCCAGACCGGCATTCCCGTTCGCCAGGCCCTGCGCGGCTATCGCTTCTGGGTTCTGGCTGTCGGCTCGATGGCCCTTGCTTTCGGCGTCAGCGGCCTTCTGCCCAATCTCTTCCCGCTGCTGCTCGACCGCGGCGTGGACAATTCCACCGCCGCCTCCGCGCTTGCCGCGCTGGCCATCAGCGTGACGGCGGGGCGCATTCTCTCGGGCTTCCTGCTCGACCGGATCTGGGCTCCGCTGGTCTGCGCCCTGCTCGTTATCCCGGCGACTTTCGCGCTCGTCCTGCTGGCCAATCCGGGACTTACCGTGCCGGTCATGGTCGCCTCGGTCGTCACGCTGGGCCTGGTGGCCGGCGCCGAGTTCGATCTCGTCGCCTACATGACCGCCCGCTATTTCGGGCAGAAGCACTTCAGCGAGCTTTACGGCATCCAGTACGCCGCCTTCGGACTTGGCGCGGGCTTCGCGCCCGCCTTCTACGGCGCGATGTACGACCGGTTCGGCAGCTATCAGCCCGAGATCATCCTCTCGATCGCGCTACTCCTGTTCTCGGTCGCAATCACCTTCGCGCTCGGCCGCTATCCGACCTCGTTCAGCCCAGCTCCCGCAGCTGCGCAGCCGGAAAGCGCGGCCCATCCTGCAGGAGAACCCCGGACAGCCTGAGCCGCCTCGCCCCGTCTTGGATGCACCCCGAGTGCCTGTCCGATTAGGGGTTAGCGCGGATTTTTGTTCGTTGTGCGGATTTTTTGGAGCGCTATACTGGTTAGCGATCACACCCGCCGGTAGGCCACCATCAGTTTCTGAAATTCCCTCAGACTCTGACGACCTTTTCAGCCCCTGCAGCGCTTTTGCGCCGCGGGGGCTTTTTTTGGCCCCCGTGCAATCGCGCAAAGGCTTCCTACCTTGAGTGGCGACCACCCGCGCCACCACCAAGGAGCCTATCCCCATGAAAACCCGCATGGAAAGCGACAGCCTCGGCGAGATCGCCGTGCCGCAGGACGCCTACTGGGGCGCCCAGACCCAGCGCAGCATCGCCAATTTCCCCTTTGGCGAGACCGAGCGCATGCCCATCGCGATCGTCCACGCCATGGCGCTGGTCAAGCAGGCCGCCGCCCGGGTCAACCGCCGCCATGGCCTCGACGACACCCTCGCCGAAGCCATCGAACAGGCCGCCGCCGAGGTCGCAGCGGGAAAGCTCGACGACCAGTTCCCCCTCGTCATCTGGCAGACAGGCAGCGGCACCCAGACCAACATGAACGTCAACGAGGTGATCGCAGGACGGGCCAACGAGATCCTCACCGGCACGCGCGGCGGCAAGAGCCCGGTCCACCCCAACGACCACGTCAACAAGGGTCAGTCCTCGAACGACAGCTTCCCCACCGCCATGCATGTCGCCGCGGCCCGCGCGGCCAAAGACACGCTGATCCCCGCGCTCGAAACACTGGAGGGCGCCCTCCTCGCCAAGGCAGAACGCTGGTCGGACATCGTCAAGATCGGCCGCACCCACCTCCAGGACGCAACGCCGGTGACGCTGGGCCAGGAATTCTCCGGCTACTACACCCAGTTGCGCCTAGCCCGCACCCGCACCCTGCCGATGATCGAGCATGGGCTGTGCCGCCTCGCCATCGGCGGCACTGCGGTTGGCACCGGCCTCAACGCGCCCGAAGGCTTTGGCAAGGACGTCGCCGCCGAGCTTGCCGAACTGACCGGTCTTCCCTTCCACGCCGCGCCCAACCCGTTCGAGGCGCTGGCGAGCCACGACACCCTCGTCGAGTTTTCGGGCCGCCTCAACACATTGGCGGTCGCGCTCACCAAGATCGCCAACGACATCCGCTGGCTGGGCTCGGGCCCGCGCTCGGGGCTGGGTGAGATCGAGCTGCCCGCCAACGAGCCGGGGAGCTCGATCATGCCCGGCAAGGTCAATCCCACCCAGTGCGAGATGCTGACGATGGTCGCAGCGCAGGTCATCGGCAACCACCAGGCGATTACCGTCGGCGGTCTGCAGGGCGCGTTCGAACTCAATGTCTTCAAGCCCATGATCGGGGCGGCGGTGATGCGCTCGCTCCACCTGCTGAGCGTCGGGATGGAGAGCTTCACCACCCGCTGCGTGGAGGGGATCGAGCCCAACCGCGAACGCATCGCCGAACTGGTCTCCAATTCGCTCATGCTGGTAACCGCGCTGGCGCCCGAGATCGGCTATGACAAGGCCGCGAAGATCGCCAAGTACGCGCACGAGAAAGGCCTCACCCTGCGCGCCGCCGCGCTCGAACTCGATCTTGTGGATGCCGAAACATTCGACCGCGTGGTGCGCCCCGAAACGATGGTCTGATCCGGCCGCATTCCCTCTCGCCTTGAGGCGCCCTTCGGGGCTAGGCTGCTGCCTCATGTGACAGGCCTCCAAAGGGCCGCACGCGGGGCTAGAGGGGAGCGGCACGGGTGAACAGCCGGACAATCGGACGCATCGCAGGACCGCTGCTGTTTGGCGCGGTCCTCATCGCGCCGCCTCCCAGCGGCATGGCGCAGGCCCCCTGGATCGTGGCAGGGCTCGTCGTCTGGATGGCGACCTGGTGGATGACCCAGGCCATTCCGCTCACCGCCACCGCGCTCCTGCCCTTCCTGGTGCTGCCCTTCGCCGGGATCATGAGCGCGGGCGAGACCGCCTCTGCCTACTATTCGCCCACGCTGTTCCTGATCCTGGGCGGGGCCTTCCTGGCGCTTGCCATCGAGCGCACCGGACTGCACCGGCGCCTTGCGCTCGCGCTCCTGGACCGCCTCGGCAGCGGGGGCGGAGCGCAGCGCCTGCTGCTGGCCTTCATGATTGCCGCCGCGCTCCTGTCCATGGCGATTTCGAACACCTCGACCACGCTCATCATGATGCCCATGGCCGTGGCCGTGCTGGAAGCGGGCGGCATGCAGAGCGAGGACACCCGCGGCCTGTCGGGCGCGCTGCCGATGGGGATTGCCTTTGCCGCGTCCATCGGCGGGCTGGGTACCTTGGTGGGATCGCCGACCAACGCGATTGCCATCGCCCTCCTCGATTCGATGATCGGCGTAAAGATAAGCTTTGCAACCTGGAGCCTGATCGGCGTGCCCGCCGTGATCTTGGGCATTCCCATGGCCGCCTGGATCATCGCGCGCGTGCAAGGGGCCTCGAGCGGCGCCTTTCGCATTGGCGCGGCGCGGCGCGCGATTGCCGTGGAGCCGCGCTGGTCGAGCGCCGAGCGCCGCCTCCTCCCTCTTGTGGCCCTGGCCTTCACGCTGTGGATGACAAGCCCGCTGCTGCGCCCCTTCCTGCCCGCAGGCGCGCTGACCGATGGCTCCATCGCCATCGGGGTCAGCCTGCTTCTCTTCCTCCTGCCCGACGGCACCGGCCGTGCGCTCCTGAGCTGGGAGGAAGCCAACCGCGCGCCCTGGGATGTCATCATGATGTTCGGCGGAGGGCTGGCCCTCGCCGCCGGGATGGGCGCCTCCGGGCTCGACGACTGGCTGGGGCGTTCGCTCCTCCCGCTTTCGGCGGTCCCGCTTCCCCTCGTAGCCCTTGCCATCACCGCGATGGTGATCCTCATCACCGAATTTGCCAGCAACGTCGCAACGGCAAGCGGCATCATGCCGGTCGTGGCCAGCCTCACCGTCGCGCTGGGCGCCGATCCGCTGCTGCTGGCGATGCCTGCCGCGCTTGCGGCCAGCTGGGGCTTCATGCTGCCCTCGGGCACGGGGCCCAACGCGATTGCCTGGGCGACGGGACGGATCGCGCTTCCCAGCATGGTCAAGGCCGGCTTCTGGCTCGATCTCGCGGGCGCTCCTATGATCGTCGCCGTCGTCTGGCTGGTCCATGCGCTGCTGCGTTGAAAGGCACAGGCGCAATACCTAAGTCACCGGCATCCCTCCCCCTTTCCCGACAGACAGGAACGCCCCTCGTGACATTTTCCGCGCCGACCGATGCGCCCTCGCGCGTGGCCGAAGCTCCCTTCCGGCCCGAGGCGATCATCTTCGACATGGATGGCACCCTGCTCGATACCGAGAGCCTCTACCGCCGTTCCCAGCGCGAAGCCGCGCGCGCGCTCGGCCATGACCTGCCCGAGGAGCTCCACCGCCAGTTCGTGGGCGTCCACCGCGAAGTGAATGACCTGCACCTTCAACGCCTTTGGGGCGAAGACGCCGACGTCGCCGCCTTCAACGCCCACGCCGACGAACTGTTCAATGATCTGTGGCGCGCCGATCTTCCGCTGCGCCCCGGTGCCCGCGAACTGCTCGAGGCGCTTACCGAGACCGGCCTCCCGCTGGGCCTGTGCACCTCGACGCGCAGTCCGCTCGCGCAGGAGAAGCTCGAAGTCGCAGGCTTCCTCGAGCTGTTCGCCTCCATCGTCACCCTCAATGATGTCGAGCAGCCCAAGCCCCATGCCGAGCCCTACCTGCTGAGCGCCCGCAACCTGAGCGTCGATCCACAGCGCTGCGTGGTCGTGGAAGATTCGCCCAACGGCCTTCGCGCAGGCGCCAGCGCGGGCATGACCGTCCTGCTCGTTCCCGATCTCCTCGCGCCCACGCCCGAGACGCGCGCGCTTGCCCATGCGGTCCTGCCCGATCTGCACGCCGTTGGCGACTGGATCGCGGGTGCTCTCTCAGTTTGAGGACGCACAGGATACAAAGGGCCATCGCCCCTTGACCCCAAAATGTCTGCCTCACCTTTCCCCGCCAGGGCGGCGCGCATAAGATGAGCTCGACAATTTGGGGAGCCCGAAGGCAATGGCCCCCGGAGAATCCCTTCTACTTTCTACCTCTTCACCCCTGCCACTCGCGCCGCTCTTCCGCCGCGCGCAGGACCTCGTAGGCGAGCTGGTAGGTCTGGAAGGCCTTGGCGGCGTCTTCATCGCCCGGTTTCACGTCCGGGTGGACTTCCTTGGCCTTGGTGCGCCAGGCCTTGCGCACCTCCTGAAACTCCGCGTCGGGATCGAGGCCGAGGACTTCGAGCGCGCGCAATTCGTCGCGGCTGCGCGTGCCGTCGCCCGAGCCGCCCCAGCCGTAGTGCGCCGATTCCTTGTAGCCAGCAGTCTCGGTCCATTCCTCGGACTCGCGCTTTTCGGCCTCTTCCTTGTCGAGCCCGGCAAAGTAGTCCCAGCCCGAGTTGTATTCGGCCGCGTGCTTCTGGCAGAAATACCAGCGATCCGGGCTGTTGGGGCTCTTGGGCGCGGGGCAGTCGCCGCGTTCGGTGCAGCCGTGACGGTCGCAGATGCGCACCTGCGTCGCCTCGCGCGAGCTGCCGTAGCCGCCCCAGCGCGGGAAACCCCAGTTGTCGGATCGTTTTGCACGGGCCATTCCCCAGCCGTTACGCCTTCTCGCGGGCGCGATGCAAGTCTCTTGCGGCCCTGCCACCGGGCGGCGAACACGAAAAAGGCCCGCCCTGCCCCAGCGTGAGCCGAAGGTCGGGCGGGCCTCTTCGCAAGACGCCTTCGCAAAGGCGTTGAGATCAGTCGATGGTGACGGTCACTGCGCGGCGGTTCTGCGCCCAGGCCTGCTCGTTCGAGCCCAGCGCCACCGGGCGCTCCTTGCCGTAGCTGAGCGTGGTCAGGCGGCTCGCCGCAACGCCCAGGCTGATCAGATAGTTCTTGGCCGAGTTCGCGCGGCGCTCACCCAGCGCGAGGTTGTACTCGCGCGTGCCGCGCTCGTCCGCATGGCCTTCGATCGTCGCGCGCTTCTCGGGGTAGGTCATCAGCCACTGCGCCTGCTTGGCGAGCGCCTGCTGGTCCATCGCGTCGATGTCGTACTTGTCGGTGTCGAAGTAGATGGTGTCATCGCCCATCATCTGCGCGGCGAAATCGGCCTGGCTGCCGGGACGCGGGCCTAGCGCCTCGCCCGAATCGGGCTGCGTGGTGGTGCGGGCCGGGCCGGGTTCGGGCGGCAGTTCCTTGGGCGCCTTCGAAGCGCAGGCGGAAAGCGCCAGCGCCCCTGCCACGAGAAGCAGGGTCGAACCGCTCTTCAGGTGTCGCGACATCGAGAGGGAAGAAGGCATTGAGGCAGTCTCCTGTGGTGCTCAGCCCGGGACCGGGCGGCGAAACGAAAGGGTGGGATCCTCCCCCGGGCGCTGTCAACTGGATTGCATTGGCAACCGAACAACGCCTCGGGAGCGGAAAGGGTTCAGCGGCGGATCGGTCCCCAGGCCGGGTCGGACGCGCCCACCGGGGTGGGCAGCTTGCGCTCGTTGCGGCCGGTGAGATCGACCTGCCAGATGGTCGCCTCACCCGAACCACGCTGGGTGCGGAAGAACTGGACGATACGGCCGTTGGGCGACCAGGTCGGGGCCTCGTCCTGCCACGAATCGGTGAGGTAGCGCATGTTGCGGCCCGCAGGGCTCATCACCGCCACGCGCAGGTTGCCTGCGATGTGGGTGAAGGCGATGAGATCGCCGCGCGGGCTCCATTCCGGCGTCGCCGAGCGCCCGCCGAAGAAGCTGATGCGCTTCTGGTTGGTGCCGTCCGCGTTCATCACGTAGACCTGCTGCGAGCCCGAACGGTCGCTTTCGAACACGATCTTGCTGCCATCGGGCGAGTAGCTGCCGCCGATGTTGATGCCCGGGCCATTGGTCAGGCGCTCCGGCGTGCCGCCACCAGCCGAAGTGATGCGGTAGATGTCGGTACGCCCGCCCTGCGACATCGAGAAGAGCACCCATTTGCCATCGGGCGACCAGCGCGGCGCCATTGTCGGGTTGGTGGTGCGGAAGATCAGCTTCTGCGAATTGGTCGTCAGGTCATAGGCGTAGACGCTGGGCTGGCCGTTCAGGTACGAAAGATAGAGGATCTTCGAATAGTCGGGCGAATAGCGCGGGGTCAGCGCCATGGCCTGACCGCTGGTGAGGTAACGGTGGTTGGCCCCGTCCGAGTCCATGACCGCAAGACGCTTCATGCGGTGGTCCTTGGAACCGGTCTCGGCAATGTAGGCGATGCGCGAATCGAAGAACGGGCTCTCCCCCGACAGACGCGAGTAGACCATGTCCGCGCACTTGTGTCCGGCCCGGCGCCAGTCGGACGGGGCGACCTTCCAGCCGCCCTTCTCCAGCGGCTGACCAAGCGCCACGTCATAGAGATAGCACCCCACCGTCAGCGTGCCGTCATTGCCTGCATGGACATAACCCTGCACCAGCATGTCCGCGCCATTGCCCGACCACAGCCGATAGTTGGGCGCGCTCACCTCGCCAAAGGCCGGGCGCGGCAGGCCGTCCGGCCCCGAGGGCTTGAACAGGCCATTGTTCTTGAGGTCACCCGCCACGACCTGCGCGATTGCGTGGCCCAGTTGCCCGGTCGTGCCCGCCGTGGTCTGCGTCGGCACGTCGGCGTCGGTCGCGAAGGTCGTGATCGCGATGCCAAGATCCTGCCAGTCGCTGTCGTCCGAGACCGTCACTTCCAGCCCGTCACTCTCCTGCGCCTCCTGAGTGGGCGCGGTGATTTCCGGCGTGAACGTCCCTGTGGACTGGGCCAGTGCCGGCCCCGAGGCGCAGAGCAGGAGGCCAAGAGCAAGAGCGGAAAGGGTCTTCATGGCTAGAGCCTTCTGTCAAAATTGGTGGTGACGACCTTCCACCCTTCGTACAGGTCGTCGGGAAGATTGAAAGGCGCGGCCAGCTTGACCGCGCGAATGGCCTGCTCCTGGTGGCGCGAGACCTGCGCCGCGTTCGAGGCGGTCCGGCCGCTTGTAGCGACGATTTGCGGCTCGCCGTCCAGCGTACCGTCGGGCTTGAGGCGGAAGCGCACCTTGGTCACGAGCAATTCGGCATCGGCGCCTTGCGGGGCCTGCCAGTGGGGTTTGAGCTGGCGACGGATCGCCGCGCCGAGCGCCGAGACCTGCTTGGGACCGATCGCGGCGGCGGGCGCCCCGCTACCCGATTCCGATGTGCCGCCCGAGAT
Organism: Novosphingobium mangrovi; assembly: GCF_022818885.1. Lineage (NCBI taxonomy): Bacteria > Pseudomonadati > Pseudomonadota > Alphaproteobacteria > Sphingomonadales > Sphingomonadaceae > Novosphingobium > Novosphingobium mangrovi. Next base: position 12,728 of record NZ_JALHAT010000012.1, read on the forward strand.
CCCATCAAGGAAATTAGAGCTGACCCGGCTGCCGCCCGCCTTCTTGGGCTCGGACGTGGCCTTGCTGCTGGAGGCGGAGGAGGACTTCGAACTCGGCTTGGAGACGATGTCGTCGATCGCGCTCGACTTGCGGCTCGAAGATGCCTTGGGCTTGGGTTCCGGTTTGGGCTCTGGCTTGGGCTTGGGCTTCGCCTTGGGGGATGGCTTGGGCGCAGCCCTGGGTTCGGGCGCGGGCGGTGTCGGGCGCTGCGCCTCGGGTTCCGGGGCCGGAGCCGCCTCGGCCGGGGTTTCGGGTTCGGGCAGCGCTTCGGGCGCAGGTTCCCCCAGCGTCGGCGCCATATCCGGCGCCGCCTGGCTGAAGGGATCGGGCGAGGTCGAGGTCATCCCCACCTCGTCGCTGATCGAGACCTCGATGCGTTCGGGCCGCGGCACGATTTCCTCGGGCGCCGGGCGCAGCAGCAGCACGCCCAGAAGCCCTGCGTGGAGGACAACCGCCACGACGAGACCAACGCCTTCATCCTTTCGCAGTGCAAGCGATGCCATGGCCCGTGAACCTACGTCAGCTTCCTGAACCGCCGCTGACGTCGGTCACCAGCGAGATCGAGGTGAAGCCAGCACGGTTGAGTTCGCCCATCACGCCCATGACGCGCCCGTAGTCGAGCGCCTTGTCTCCGCGCAGCGAGACGAGCGGCATCTTGCCGTCCGCGCCCGGCTGCACCGAAGCCAGGCGCTCGCCCAGTTCGCCTGCGGCCAGTTGCTGATCCTCGTAGAAGATTGCCCCGTCCCGGCGAAGGGTGATGGTGATCTGCTGGGTTTCCTCCGCCATTGCCTTGGCGCGGCTCTGCGGCAGTTCGATCGGCACGGCGGCCTTCAGAAGCGGGGCGGCCACCATGAAAATGATGAGCAGCACCAGCATGACGTCGACCAGCGGGGTCACGTTGATCTCGGCCATGGGGGCGCGGCTGCGCCCACCCCGGCCGCGCCGTCCTCCGCCGCCGTTGAGGCCCATCGCCATCTCAGCGCGACTCCAGCTGGCGGGTCAGCGCGGCGTGAAGCTTGTCGGCAAAGCGCTGGAGGCGCGATTCGACCATGTTCACGCGGTGCGAGAAGCGGTTGTAGGCGATCACGGCGGGGATCGCGGCGAAGAGGCCGATGGCGGTCGCAAAGAGCGCCTCGGAAATGCCCGGCGCGACAACCGCGAGCGAAGAATTCTGCTGCTGGCCGATCTGGAAGAAGCTGTTCATGATGCCCCAGACCGTGCCGAACAGGCCCACGAACGGCGCGACCGAGCCCACCGTTGCCAGGAAGTTCAGGCGATTGGAGAGGTTCTCGGCCTCTTCGCCCACAGACGAGGTCAGCGCGAGCGCAATGCGCTGGCGCGCGCCCTCGGCATCGAGCGTGGGCACTTGCGCGTTGCGGCGCCATTCGGCGAGGCCCGAGCCCGCGACCTTGCCCATCGGCACGTCGGCGCGGCGGCGCTCCTTCTGGAACGCCTCGAAGTTCTGCGCCTTCCAGAAGCCGTCCTCGTACTCGTCGCAGGTGCGGTTCACGCGGCCGATGCGCAAGGTGAAGGTGATGATGATCGTCCAGACCCAGACGCTGGCCAGGATCAGGCCCAGCATGATCGCCTGCACGACGATATCGGCATCGAGAAACAGGGTCACCGGATTGAGCCGGTCGCTGTCACCGGCAAAATCGAGCGTGGGGGCGAGCAGGTCGAGGATCATTCGTGTCCTTCCGGAGCGGATGCGGGCGTAATGGGATGAACGGGCGAGAAGGTGGCAAAAGCCTGCTGCCAGGCCTCGGGTTGACGGCGCGGTCGTCCATCACGGCCGATGAACCCGACCTTTACAACTCCTTCGGCCAGCTTGGTTTCCCCGCGCCAGGCGGTCTGGTGCAGGGTGCAGCGCACCTTGCCGACCTGCTGCGCGGTGGTCACGATGATGACGGTGTCCCCCAGCCGCGCAGGCGCGAGATAGCGCACATGGACTTCGGCCACGGTGTAGAGCCCCGAGCCATCTTCCAGGGCCGCGCTCTGGTCGATGCCCAGCACCTCGAGCAGATCCGAACGCGCGCGCTCGAACCAGGCGACGTAGTTGGCATGGTACACTACGCCCCCCGCATCGGTATCGTCGTAGTAGACGCGCAAGGGATAGTGGTGCGAGCCGCTGGCATCCTCGTTGCCGGAAGGAACGATGGTGCCGTTGACGGGCGCAAGCGAAGTCAGGGGAGAAGGGCTGGTCATCGTGCGCGGAGCAATAGCGCTCACATGATGCCCTGCAAAGAGAAGCTGCGTGTCACATACAGCCCGCAGGGCAGATTGTGGTTGAAAGGGGCTCCGCCGTCCGGCCAGCCGCCCCCTTGCTGCGACGATGCGTGCCAGGTCATCCCGGCACGCCCCGTGGAACGCGTCAGTCCGCGATCATCTGGAAGAACTGACGCCCGCCGAAGATGTGGACGTGCAGATGCGGGACTTCCTGGTGCCCGGCCTGCCCCATGTTGACCATGAGACGGTAGCCTGGCGTGTCGAGTTCCAACTGGCGCGTCACGTTGCCGACCGCGCGCATGAAGGCCGCGATCTCAGCATCGTCCGCCTTCGCGGTAAAATCGTCCCACGAGACATAGGCGCCCTTGGGGATCACCAGCACGTGGACGGGCGCCTGCGGGCGGATGTCGTTGAAAGCGAGCGCGACCTCGTCCTCGTAGACCTTGTCGCAGGGCAGTTCGCCGCGCAGGATCTTGGCGAAGATGTTGGCGTCGTCGTAGGGCTGCTTGGGATCGATGGGCATGGACGTCTCCGGCGTGGAACGAACGTGAAAAGTATCAGTCCTGGGCGCGCGCGGCCTTCTCGGCGATGCCCGACACGCCTTCGCGGCGGTCGAGCTCGGCGAGGACATCGGCAAACGGCACGCCCTTGGCGTTGAGCAGAACCATGAGGTGGAAGATCAGATCGGCCGCCTCGCCCACCAGCGCAGGCTCGTCCTCGGCGAGAGCGGCGATCACCGTCTCGGTGCCCTCCTCGCCGACCTTCTGGGCGATCTTCTTCAGGCCCTTGGCGTTGAGCTTGGCGACATAGCTCGACGACGGGTCGGCCTGGCGGCGCTGCGCGATGGTGGCTTCAAGGCGGGCCAGGGTATCGGATGGTGTATCGGGTGCGCTCATGGTGCGCCTGCCATGCGGCGCGCGGCCGCGCCGGTCAAGCCCGCTGTTGGGACCGTATCAGTCCCGTTCGCGACGACGCGAAAAACGGCGCCCCAGCACCACGCCCGCAATGCCCAGGCCCAACAGGAGAAGCCCGCTAGGTTCGGGCAGGCTCACGCCGTCCGCTGCATGTGCGGGCAGCGCCCCCAGCAGGATACCGACAAGGGCAACACACAAGACCTGGAACAGCATCGCCCTCTCCCAATGGCGCGAACTCGTGACTTGGGCCATTCCCGTAAGCGAGGCCTGTCTCAAGCCCTGAATACGCAATTGTCCAGGAATGAACCACACCGTTTCAGACCGGAGCCGCGCGACGGCGCCCCGGCTCAACCGTGGTGGAGCGACTGCCCCCGCGCCGGGAGCCCGGCCGCCCGCAGCGCCGCGTGGGCCTCGGCGATCGAATGGGTGCCGAAGTGGAAGATCGAGGCCGCCAGGACCGCGCTCGCATGCCCCTTGGTAACGCCCTCGACAAGGTGATCGAGATTGCCCACGCCCCCGCTTGCGACGACCGGCACGGACACGTTGTCCGCAATCGCGCGGGTCAGGTCGAGGTCATAGCCCTTCTTGGTCCCGTCGCCGTCCATCGAGGTGACGAGCAGTTCACCCGCGCCCAGGCTTGCCAGCTTCGCAGCGTGCTCCAGCGCGTCGATCCCGGTCGGGCGACGCCCGCCGTGGGTGAAGATTTCCCAGCGCTTGGGCCCGGTGCCATCATCCACCCGGCGCGCATCGACCGAGGCGACGATGCACTGCGCGCCAAAACGCGCGGCGATGTCCGAGACGACTTCGGGGCGCGCGACAGCGGCCGAATTGACCGCCACCTTGTCGGCGCCTGCCAGCAGCAGCGCGCGCGCGTCCTCGGCGGTGCGCACGCCCCCGCCCACGGTCAGCGGCATGAAGCACACTTCGGCGGTACGGCGCACGATGTCGAGCAGCGTGCCCCGGCCCTCGTGGCTCGCCGAAATGTCGAGGAAGCACAGTTCGTCGGCTCCGGCCGCATCATAGGCGCGCGCCTGCTCGACCGGATCGCCTGCGTCCTTGAGGTCGACGAAGTTGACGCCCTTGACCACGCGGCCTTCGGCCACGTCGAGGCAGGGAATGACACGGACGCGTACCGTCATGGGTTCAGTCCCTCTCGGCCATCTGCAGCGCCGCAGCGAGATCGAGGCGCCCATCGTAAAGCGCACGCCCGGTAATCACGCCCTCGATGCCGTCGTTCTCATGCAGCTTGAGCATGCGGATATCGTCGAGCCCCTTCACACCGCCGCTCGCGATCACCGGCATCTCGGTCTGACGCGCAAGGTCAACGGTCGCCTGGACATTGCAGCCCTTGAGCATGCCATCGCGGCCGATATCGGTGAAAAGCAGCGAGGCGACGCCTGCATCCTCGAAACGGCGCGCAAGGTCCACAACCGAAACGTCGGAGACATCGGCCCAGCCCTCGGTCGCGACCATGCCATCGCGCGCGTCGACGGCGACAACGATGCCGCCCGGGTATTCGCGCGCCATGTCCTTGACGAACTGCGGGTCCTTGAGCGCGGCGGTGCCCATCACGACGCGGCTGACGCCCAGGTTGAACCAGCCCGCGACCGCCTCGGGGGTGCGGATGCCCCCGCCCAGCTGCACATGCCCCTCGAAGGTCTCGAGAATGGCCTCGACCGCCTCACGGTTCTCGGCCTTGCCCGCGAACGAGCCGTCGAGATCGACGACATGCAGGAACTGCGAGCCAGCTTCGGCGAAGAGCGCGGCCTGGGCCGCCGGGTTGTCCCCATAGACGGTGGCGCGCGCCATATCGCCTTCGGCGAGACGCACGACCTGGCCTTGCTTGAGGTCGATGGCGGGAAAAACGATCATGTCAGGGCTTCCAGTCGAGGAATCGGGTCAGGAGGGCAAGGCCGTAGGCCTGGCTCTTTTCGGGATGGAACTGCACGCCCACGACGTTGTCCTGCGCGACCGCCGCAACCAGGCCGCCGCCATGGTCGGTCATCGCGGCAATCGCGTGGCCTTCATCGGGCACGAAGTGGTAGGAGTGCAGGAAGTAGGCTTCACCGGGCGCGATCAGGCCGTGGGCGGGATCGTGGCGGCCTACACCGACATCGTTCCAACCCATGTGCGGGACCTTGATGGCCGGGTCGTCGCGCTCGATCCGGCGCACCTCGCCCGCAATCCAGTCGAGCCCTGGCGTCGTGCCGAATTCGAGCCCGCGCGAGGCGAGCAGCTGCATGCCTACGCAAATGCCCAGGAACGGCGCGCCGCCGATCTGCACCCGCTCGTGCAGGGCATCGACCATGCCGGGGATCGCCCATAGCGCATCGGCGCAGGACTTGAACGCGCCCACACCCGGCAGCACGATCCGGTCAGCCGTGCGCACGAACATCGGGTCCGCGGTAATGGTAACTTTCTCGGCACCTGCGGCCTTCAGCGCATTGGCGACCGATTGCAGGTTGCCCGCGCCGTAATCGATGAGGGCCAGCTTCTCGGCCATCAGAGCGACTTGGCCCCGAGGATGCCCTTGGTCGAGGGGACCGCCCCGCCCTTGCGCGGGTCCAGCTCGACCGCGGTGCGCATGGCCCGCGCGAAGCCCTTGAAGATGCCTTCGCAGATGTGGTGGTTGTTGGTGCCGTAGAGCAGCTCGATGTGGAGCGTGATGCCGACCGCCTGCGCGATCGAGTGGAACCAGTGCTCGACCATCTCGGTGTCGAACTCGCCCAGTTTGTCCTGCGTGAAGCCCGCCTTCCAGACAAGGTAGGGTCGGCCCGAGATATCGAGCGAAACACGGCTCAGCGCCTCGTCCATCGGCGAATTGACGTCGCCGTAGCGCCCGATGCCCGCCTTGTCGCCCAGCGCCTCGGAGATGGCCTGACCGATGGCGATGGCGCTGTCCTCGGTCGTGTGGTGCTGGTCGACGTGCAGATCACCCTTGATGCGGCAGGTGATATCGATCAGCGAATGGCGCGAGAACTGCTCGATCATGTGATCGAGAAAACCGATGCCGGTCGTGACATCGTAATGGCCGGTGCCGTCGAGATTGACCTCCACATGGATGTCGGTCTCGTGAGTCTTGCGGGTGATCGAGGCTGTACGCATGAAATGGGCCTATAAACCTGTGCGAGCGGGAATCAATCGCATGCGTTGTTCGCGCCCACTTTCCGTTTGCATCCGTATGGCCAGCGGCGGCCTGAGGTATTTTGGACGCGCGCGCGCACGAAATGGTGCAAAAATGAGTCCGTTGTGGCTTGACCCCAAGCCCAACGATGCGCACCTAGAGCGCGATGAACGATACGCCACCCGATAGCCTGATCCCTTACGATGAAATCGTGCAGGAAGCCCTGCGCGCCGTCGTGGGACGCGTGCTGGGCCAGGTCGAAGCCACCAATGGCGTCCTGCCCGGCAATCACCATTTCTACATCACGTTCAAGACGGGCGCCCCGGGAGTTTCCATTCCCCCGGAACTGAAGGCCCGTTTTCCGGACGAGATGACCATCGTTCTGCAGAACAAGTTCTGGGACCTTGCCGTCAGCGAGGACAGCTTCACGGTCAGCCTGAGCTTCAACCAGATGCCCTCCAAGCTCGACATTCCCTTCTCGGCGATCACTGCGTTCGTCGATCCGGCAGTCGATTTCGGCCTCCAGTTCCAGGCCATGGAAGGCGACGAGGACTTCGACGAGACGCTCCCGGCCGAGAACGACCCGATGGAACGCGACATTGCCTCACGCGTTACCCCCAGCGAAGACGGCTCGAACGTCGTCTCTGTGGATTTCGGCAAGAAGCCGTAGTCGGCCCCGCGTGGCCGCCTGCACTTCAAGACGCGGCCCTCGAGCCGCACCAGGATGGAAACGCGCACGATGGCAGGCAGGAAAGAGGCAGAACCGATCGCTCCGCTGACGGTGGAAGTGGATCGTCCATCCCCTCTGCCCGCCGATGCGCAGCAAGCGCAGGTCACCCCGGGCCTCAGCCCGGGCCTGCGTTACGTGAAGCGCGCCGACACCAAGCTGCCTGCTGCGCGGGTGCTGGGGCCCAGCCCCAACCCCGCGACCAACCTTGCCATTGCCGACATCGCCCTTCGCGCCACTTCGATGATCGCGCGCCAGGCCGTGGAACGCGCGCTGCTTGGCCGCGCCTATGCGCCGCGCAAGGCGCGCCAGATCCTGCGCGGCCGCTCGATGGCACAGGTGCTCCTGCACCGCTCGATCGCCAAGGTTGCCATGCGCTCGATCCCCGGCGCTCTGGTGGTGGGCGGAAGCCTCATCGCCAAGACCTTGTATGACCGGCATAAAGAGCACAAGGCTGCGGCCTCGGGCGCCGGCAAGATCGAGGAAATGGCCAAGGACGGCGCCGAAGACTAGGCCCGCCTCCGCCCGCCTGCATGTTCCCGAATGGTGGAGGTTTCGCCGTTTGCGGGCCGGTTCCGCTTGATTTGCGCAAGGTCTGTCTGCATCGGGAGGCATGCCCAGCGACACTTCCCCCACCCTTTCCGCCCATGACGAAGGCAACGCGCTCGACCGGCGCGGCCTGATGCTGATCCTCTCCTCGCCCTCGGGCGCGGGCAAGACGACGATTTCGCGCATGCTGCTCGAACGCGATCCGCACATCCGCAACTCGGTTTCGTGCACCACCCGCGCGCCGCGTCCGGGCGAAGTCGATGGCCGGGATTACCACTTCGTCGGCCAGGACCAGTTCGACCGCATGGCCGAGGACGGCGAGTTCCTCGAATGGGCCCACGTCTTCGGCAAGAGCTACGGCACCCCCAAGGCGCAGGTGAAGGCCGGGCTCAAGGCCGGGCAGGACTACATCTTCGACATCGACTGGCAGGGCACCCAGCAGCTTTATCAGAAGCTGGAACGCGACGTCGTGCGCATCTTCCTGCTGCCCCCCAGCATCGAGGAGCTGCGTCGCCGCCTTACCGGGCGCGGCACCGACAGCGCCGAAGTCATCGCCGCGCGCATGGAACGCGCCCGTTCGGAAATCAGCCACTGGGACGGCTACGATTACGTCGTGGTCAACGATGACATCGACGCCTGCTTTGCCAAGGTGAAGCAGATCCTGGCTTCCGAACGCCTGCGCCGCGCCCGCCAGACCGGCCTCATCGGCTTCGTGCGCGGCCTCATGGAGCCCGACGACGAACTGGGCTGACCGCTTGCCTCCGGAGGCGGACGAAAGATTCGAACACGCTTCGCCCCACCGCAATCCTTTTTCTTGTTCTGCGCGCCCCGCCGCGATAGGCGCAGCGCCGAAACGTACCTGCAACCCATCTTTTTCCCGGAGACACCCCAGATGTCCGATATCGAAACCGCGATCGAAGCCGCCTTCGAAGACCGCGCCAACGTGACCCCTGCCAGCGAGGACGTGCGCAAGATCGTCGACGAGGCGCTCGGCCTGCTCGATTCGGGCAAGGCGCGCGTGGCCGAGCCCGACGGCGAAGGCGGCTGGAAGGTCAACCAGTGGCTCAAGAAGGCGGTTCTCCTCTCGTTCCGCCTGAACGACAACGCGCCGATGGAATACGGCTCGGCCGGCGCGCCCGCGTTCGACAAGGTGCCTCTGAAGTTCACCGGCTGGACCGAAGCCGACTTCAAGGACGCCGGCATCCGCGTGGTTCCGGGCGCGGTCGTGCGCCGCAGCGCGCACATCGCCAAGGGTGTGGTGCTGATGCCCTCGTTCACGAACCTGGGCGCTTTCGTGGGCGAAGGCACGATGGTCGACACCTGGGCCACCGTCGGCTCGTGCGCGCAGATCGGCAAGAACGTCCACATCTCGGGCGGCGTGGGCATCGGCGGCGTGCTCGAACCGCTCCAGGCAGGCCCTGTCATCATCGAGGACAACTGCTTCATCGGCGCGCGTTCGGAAGTGGCCGAAGGCGTGCGCGTGGGTGAAGGCGCCGTGCTCTCGATGGGTGTCTACCTCGGCGCCTCGACCAAGATCGTGAACCGCGCAACCGGCGAAGTCCACGTCGGCTACGTGCCGCCCTACTCGGTCGTCGTGCCCGGCACCCTGCCTGGCAAGCCGCTCCCCGACGGCACGCCCGGCCCCTCGCTCTACTGCGCGGTGATCGTGAAGACCGTCGACGCGCAGACCCGCTCGAAGACCGGCATCAACGACCTCCTGCGCGACTGATCGCGTAAATCCTGCGAGCCACGCAGGAACATATCGGCGCCATGTCGCGTTCCTTTCCGGATAAGCACAATATCTGCGGAAAGGATGCGACATGGAACGCCCCCCTACCGAAACGCACATCGACGAGGACGCCGCCCGCGGCGGCAGCACGCCCCATATCGTGCGCTATGTCCTTGGTATCAGCCTCGCCCTTGCCATCATCGGCCTCTCGCTCGCCTGGATGACCGGCGCGCTGCTCTCGAGCGAGGAAGAAGAAACAGCCGCCTCGGGCGCCAATGCCGAGAGCGTGATGCAAGCCCCGGACGAGGCGGCCTGAAGCCGATGGCCAACGACTTTGACAAAGGTACCTGTGTGCGCTGGAACTGGGGGGATGGCTCCGCCAGCGGCACGGTCACCGAGCGCTTTGAGAGCCGCGTCACCCGCACCATCAAGGGTAGTGAGATCGTGCGCAACGCCAGCGCTGACAATCCCGCCTACCTGATCGAGCAGGATGACGGAGCGCAGGTCCTCAAGAGCGCCTCGGAACTGGAAAAGGCCTGAAACCCCTTCGCATCCCCTCGGTCACGAAAAGAAGATGCGCGATAAACCGAAGCCGCTTGTGCCTCCCCTCAGAACGCCGTTGGCGATTCGATGGCGGGGTCCTCCGCATGTGCCCCGGCATAGGCTTCCGCTGCCTTGAGCACGCGCATCATGTTGCGGCTGGAAATCTTCTCCAAGTCGTCTTGGGCAAAGCCGCGCCGCGCCAGTTCGGTGAAAAGCGCGGGATAGGCCGAGACGTCGGGCATGCCTTCGACCCCGACAGATCCCCCGTCGAAATCGCCGCCGAGGCCGATGTAGTCGGTGCCGATGCGCTTGGCGATATATTCGACGTGATCGGCGATCTGCGCCACGGTTGCGACCGGCTTGGGATGCGCGGAAATCCAGCTTTCCATGCCCGCCTCGGCCGTTTCGGGCGCGTTGGGATAGAGCGACTTCAGCCGCGCGGCTTCGCCCAGACGGCTGGCCTGCCACTGGCGCAGGTCCTCGCTGACGTAGCTGGGGTAGAAGTTCACCATCACGATGCCGCCGTTGGTCTTGATCCGGTCGAGAATCGCGTCAGGCACGTTGCGCGGGTGACCATCGACACCTTGCGCGCCCGAGTGGCTGAAAATCACCGGCGCGCGCGCCACGTCGAGCGCATCGGCCATGGTCTTGGGCGAGACATGGCTGAGATCGACCAGCATGCCGATACGCTGCATCTCACCCACGAGATCCTTGCCGAAATCGGTCATCCCGTCATGCTCGGGGGCGTCGGTAGCACTGTCAGCCCAGGGCGTATTCTTGAAGTGCGTCAGCGTGAGATAGCGCGCGCCCAGTTCGTACATCTGGCGCACGACGCCCAGCGACGAACCGATCGAATGCCCGCCTTCCATGCCGATGAGCGAGGCGATCTTGCCCGCCTTGCGCGCGGCTTCAACCTCGGCTGAACTGGTCGCGTACATCATCTCGTCCGGGTGCGCGGCGATGATCCGCTTCATGACGTCGATCTGCTCCAGCGTCGCCTGCACCGCCTGCTGCTCGTTCAGCATGGCCGAGACGTAGACCGACCAGAACTGGGCGCCGACCTTGCCCTCGCGAAGGCGTGCAAGGTCGGTCTGCATCGGCCCCTTGCCGTTCTCCGGATCGGCCGTGTTCATCGTGTCGGCGAAGTCGAAGCCGGCAAGGATGTCCTGACGCCGCTCGCGCAGCTGCTCGGGCACGTCGTTGTGGCCGTCCCAGACCGGCGCGTTGCGCAGCGCGGCGGCCGCCACATCGGCGGGCGAAGTCGCGGCCTGCCCGCTCACCGGCCACGTCACGGCGGTGGCAAGAACAAGGGCGAGCAGCGAAGGGCGGGACATAGAGGAACACCTTGTGGGAATTGGGAGACGGCCAAGGTGGCGCAGCCGCCCTGCCCCACGCAAGAGCCAATTCACCGGAACCCAAGGTATTTACGCGAAAAAGCCGCGATGCCCCGGTCCGGTCGCCCCACGTTCACGCGCCCGGTTGCCCTTGGCGCCCACATCGGCGATCCTCCGCTATCTCCCCTGCCAACCACCCGAAGGACACTGCATGCACGCTCCTCCAAGCCCCGCAGCCCTGATCGAGCGCCTTGGCCTGATCCCGCACCCTGAGGGCGGCTGGTACAAGGAAACCTGGCGCGCGCCCGCCCCGGACGGGGAGCGCGCGGGCGCAACGGCAATCCATTTCCTGCTCGAAGCGCACCAGCGCTCCCACTGGCACCGGGTGCTCGATGCGGACGAGATCTGGCTGTGGCATGCGGGCAGCCCGCTCGCCCTGGCCCAGTCCGAAACCGACGCCGGACCGGTACGACAGCAGATCCTTGGCGGCGACATCCTCAATGGCGAGGCGCCGCAACTGCGCGTGCCCAAAGGCTACTGGCAGGCGGCCTGGCCGCTCGCACGCGGCGCGCCGGGCTGGACGCTGGTCAGTTGCATCGTCACCCCCGGCTTCGATTTTTCGGTGTTCGAACTGGCCGCGCCGGGGTGGGCTCCGGGCGACTGACGGAAGCCGGGCAAAAAAATAGCAGGGCACTGCAGGTCTTGGGCCTGCTTGCGCCCTGCACGGTCTCCCCTCCCTCGGTGTCCGTTCGTGTGTTCCTTCGCCGTTCGTCAGTTCAAGGCGAGGTCCATTCGTTGTGGTCGGTCCGACTTCGTGGCCGGGACCGTACCGGCCTGCACGGCTCTCAGCCGCGCAGCTTCTCCTCCAGCTTCACATCCCCGAGACGATCTGCCTCTTCCACCTGGATCACCTGCCCCACGCCTTCTTGTTGGCGTGTTCTCAACGTGGGCCAGCCGGTCCGTATCGGCGAAAGCGCCAGATCGTCCGCTCGGGGGTCAGGGTGGGCGCACAGGGGGTGAACAGTGCGCCCGAGCTCTACAAATCCAGAAGCGGCTCCGAACGCCCCGTCATCGACAGGGCGTATACAACCAGACCAGCGTTAAGCATTGCCAGAAATTGCTTCATGACACGCATCCTCTTCCCGAAGACGTCCCGACTTTGGCGTGAGATCATCTTCTTTTCCCGTAGACGCCGTCTAGCAGAATCAGCCGCTGAAGAAAAGTAGTTTGCGCAATTTTCGATTAAAAAACAGATATTTTGCAATGCAATAGGATTCCCGAACCGGGAAGTACTGCTATTTCTCCTGCACAAACAAGGCGCCTGGCGCATCGGACCGGCGATGTATGGTGGAACCATCTTGCCCCTGCGGCATTGAATTTGCGGAAAGGGGCAAAGGAGAAACTTCGTGCCGTATACCAAGCCACTGGTTCTGGCCGTGTCGGCGTCGTTCCTTCTTGGCGGCCTCACTGGCGCCGTGATGCCTACACAGATGAAGGCCCCGATCGGCCCCGACTGGCGCGACAAGTACAACGCCCCGCTTCAGCTCGACAGTCCCAGCTTCTATGTCGAACCCGGCCCGCAGGACCTCACCCCGGCCCGGGCCGAGGTTGATGCGCCCACCGGGATCACCCCTGCCGTTGCCATGGATATCCCCGCAGGGCCGGTCGAAACCGCTCAGCTTGCATCGCGATAAGGATTGGCCGCGCTCCATGCGCAGCCCTGGCGTGTCGTGGCGCCATCGGCCAGAGTTGCCGTGAACGGATAGCTGCGATCCGACATGCCATCGCTGCACTCCCCTTGCGTGATGGCCAGCGTCCAGACCTCGCCATCCCGTTCCCCGCTGAAAGAGAGCCCTCCGCGCCCCGCAAAGCGCGTGACCGCGATCTCCTGCCCTTTCGGCAGATCGGGCGCAGTGTAGATCATCTGCCCACGCTCCACCCGCACACTCCAGAATGGTTCGGTTCCGCTGGCCTGCACGGTTTCATCCGGCGCGATGGCGCTCCAGGGACGCGAATCATCAGCATCGCCGGGCACCGACTCGGAATTCGACTGGCATCCTGCAAGAATCAGCGCCGCAAGACCGCCCACGAGGACATGTTCGACATACGTACGACGCATTGGCATTCCAGATGATCCTCCAACCCGGGTTCTCACGTCCCCCTCTGCCTGCTCCGGCCGCGAAGTGCAAAAAGGTTCGAGGGCGATTTTTTATCCGACACGCGAATATCAATACGCCATAGCGATTGGACTTATGAAAACTCGAGTTTCGTTTCGCGCTAAATCTCATGGATTTAGAGTCAATGTTGCACTTTTTGCACCATTTGGTTCCGAAATCTGCATTGCACGCAAGGGCGATTCTGCGGATGCTGCATCGCAACAAAGACAAGAGGTGCCAGGGCAAGTCCTGCAACCCGAACCACATAAGGATTTTGCCATGTTCAAGACGATTTTCACCGCCGCTGCCGTTGCCGCCGTTGCTCTTCCCGCCGCGGCCCAGGCCAGCGAAGCTCGCAACTTCTCGCACGAGGGTGTCGATTACGCCTACACCTCGCAGCAGAAGGGCAAGATCACGGTCATCGAAGGCAAGGCCGAAGGCCGCGTCCCCTTCCGTCTCTACGTCAAGGGTGACCGCGTGACCGGCATGTACAACAACCGTTACGTCAGCTTCACCAAGGACGAAGTCCTGCACGACAACGTCCTCGCTGCCGCGAACTGATCGCAGGCCGCGCGAACGGGACCTTTCCTCCTCTCTCCCAACCCCGTTCGCTGCAGAGCCAGCGCACAAAGGGCGCCTTCCCCGTGGAAGGCGCCCTTTGTGCGTCCGCGCCACTCCGGGTATGACGAAGCTTCAAGGCGCCCTCGAAATGTGGGCGCGCCGAACACGACACGAGATGGATGGGTAATGCGCGTACTGATCTGGTTTCTGGCGATTGCCAGCCTCGCGTTTCTTGGTGGAGCGCTGATCAGCAGCGACCTTGGCCACTCACTGCGACGCTACAGCGCAGGCGAACCGGACACCATCGGCCAGGGACCCGGCATCCACGACCCCTACGTCGATCTGCGCGACGCGAGGCCAGCTCCTTACGAAATCTACCAGGCGCCCGAAAACCTGCCCGGGGATGCCAGCGATGGCGAGATGAATGCCGCGGGCTCACACGAGTTGCCGGACTGGTTGTTCCCGTCGCCAGCGGACGGCTCCGCCCCTGCCCCGACGGCACCCTACGCGCAGGCTCCGCGCCCCGAACGATCAGAGAGCCGCTCGGGGGCGACAAGCCCTACGCTCGATGACGCCGCCCGGCGCGCGCAGAAGGCCGCGCAGGCCGTCCGCGATGCCGAGAATGCGCTGAACTGACCGTAACCATCCCGGATCCCACGATCCAGGATCAGTGCTTCAGGCGAGACTCGCGGCGTCCCGGCACGATCCGGATCTGGAGTTCGCCCCCGGACGCGGCGACATCGTACTCGGCACTGATCTCCTGCATCTTCGTGCGGATCCACGCCTCGTCGGCGTCCATCGCAATGGGATAGCGCGCGATCACCATGCCATCGAGCGTGTCGACCACGCAGAAATGTCCGGTCCGGGATTGCTCCTGCAGAGCATCGAGATCGACACCTTCAGCGAGGTCCCATTGGCCGCGGTCGCGCGAGCGGATGCGGCGGCCGCAGTGACGGCAGGTGCAGGTCACGACCCCGTCGGCATCGCGGCTTCGCGCTCCGGCCGGAACGTGGCGACGCGTGTACCAGCACGGTGCCAGTGTCGGGGATGCCCCACTTCGGCTCAGCATCTCGGCGTCTCCTCCTTGCGTAAATTCCCTCTATGCCAGGATAGGAACGAAATGCCTTCGCGGCGTAAATCTCGGACTACGCACTTTTCCTCGAGGGATCGTGTTAATGAGGCATGACGTGGAGATCGATGGTTACGGCACAGCGTTAAGCGAGAGTAAGAAAGATTTCCGCTTCGATGACCCAGCCGCCCGGCCCTTGGCGCCACTTCGCGACATAGCTGCCCGAGGCCGCCGGCCCATCGGCGCCAGCCACGGTCCCTTCCCAGGCCCCGTACTCCATCGCGATGGGCTCGATGGCGGACACCTCGATCCGATCGGGAAGGCGCGCGTAGACCATCCGCCCCGGGCTCGCGAAGTCGCGCTTCCACACCTTCACCTGCGCCATGCGCCCGGCAATGACCGCGCTGTCGGTGCCCGTGAGCATTACACAGTCGCGCGCGAGAATCGGCCCGATTGCCGTGGCATCGCCTTCGCGAATCGCGGTGTTGAAGGCCGCACGGCGTGCCCGGATGGCCAGTTCGGTCGAATGGTCGGTCATGGGGGCGCTTTTCTCCTTGTACAGGCCGGGACTGCCTCGTGCGCCTCTAGCCCGTTTTCCGACAGAACCAAACCGGCATGGCCACCGCCAGGACGCACGCCGAAACGTGCCGCGAAAGTCTGGCTAAACAGCTGCAATCAAATTCTTTTTGATGATGTGAACAATTTGCAACAACGCGAGGGCCTCTTCCCTTGCGGCCGGGCGCACGAGTGCTAGAGGGGGCGGCAGCCAGCGGGATCGCTATCCAGCAGGCGGGCACCGTGAAGGGCGTTTTTTGTCGATACGACGAGGTCCCTTACAATCGGCCCCACGGCCTTTCCCAAGAGGCCAAGAGTTTTCATGCGAGCGCGTCGAACCTTGTCGTTTCCGCCTCGCACGGTCCGGCGTGACCGCTCCTGTTGGCTTTCGGGTCGCAGGAGCGCGGAGCGGGGACAGGAGCGACGTGTCCCTCTCTCCTGTCCCTGCTTCGCAACCTGCGACCCACGTTTTTACGCTCCCAATTTCCCGTGCACTCTGCCATGGCCCGGGCCTTGCCCGGAAGGATCCCGCATGAGCGACGACGAAGACTACGTGTACGATGAAGAGAGCGGCGAGTGGATGCCCGCGAGCGAACTGGCGGCCAAGCGCGCGGCACAGGACGTCGTCGAGGTGCGCGACGCGGTAGGAAACCTGCTGGCCGATGGCGATGCCGTCACGCTGGTCAAGGACCTTGACGTGAAGGGCGCGGGCCAGACGCTCAAGCGCGGCACGCTGATCCCTTCGATCCGCCTTACCGGCGACACCCAGGAAATCGACTGCAAGTATCCGGGCATCAAGGGTCTGGTCCTGCGCGCCGAATTCGTCAGGAAGCGGTCCTGACGCGCCCATGACCTCGCTGCAGGCGCCGTGTCAGGCGCCTGCGGTTGGCCGCCACCCGGGGTGAATAGACCGCCAGCATCGTCTGCATCACCTGTTCCGGCGCCATCGGCCCTGCCCGCGCAAGGCGCTGCGACAAGCTGAAGGCGGCGGCCAGCTTCTCGATCACCATCCGCTCCGCCTCGCGCCCGTGTCCCGGCCGCTCGAACGCGATCATGGCGGTCCGCATCGCGATGACGCTGGAGGCCTCCGCCCACATCCACCAGGCCTCACCGGCCAGTTGCAGCCAGTGCAGCGCCGCAGTGGGCGGCGCATTCGAAGTGGACGTGGCAGCGGGCATCGGGACGACTCCTTGGTGGGCGAGCGAGTATCCTCCCAAACCATGCTGCAGTGCAACAAGTTCCGCCCCCAAATCCGCTATCCGGGGAACTACGCGCAGCCTTCACGCGCTTGGGAGACAAGTACCCAGCAAAGGAAGGAATGCCCCAGATGAGCGTCAACATCGCCACCGCCCGCTACGAAGGTCTCGGCAAGGACGGCAAGGGCCATGTCGCCACGAAATCCGGCGCGCTCGACGCGCCCTACGGTTTCCAGACCCGCTTCGAGGACGCCGCCGGCACCAATCCGGAAGAGCAGATTGCCGCGGCCCATGCCTCCTGCTTCACGATGGCCACCAGCTTCGCGCTGGCAGGCGAAGGCCATACCGACGGCAGCCTGGAAACGACCTGCAAGGTGACTCTCGAGAAGGATGGCGACGGCTTCAAGGTCTCCAGGAGTGCCCTTTCGCTAAACGCGAAGGTCCCCGGCCTCGACAAGGCGAAGTTCGAGGAGATTGCCGCAGGGGCCAAGGCGAACTGCCCGATCTCCAAGCTCCTCTCGTGCGAAATCACACTCGAGACGACGTTCGCCTCGTAGGCTCGCGCCACTCCCGATTCGCGCAGGACCCCGGACCGGAGGTCGCGGTTCCTGCGCAAATCACAGCTTCCACCCTGCTTTGGTCCGGGAACTCAGGACACGGACCGCCCCACAGGAAAACTATTTATAACAATAACCTGCTCAAGTCAGGAACTCTCGACAGGGCGGCACATGAAGGACAGGTTCAACAAGGTTCTTGACAATTTCCACGCAATATGGAGCAAATAGCGAACATGCAAATGTGCTTTTCTGCATCGCCTGATGGCAAACGGCAGGAAAACCCTTCCCATCCTCATATTCCCAGAATTGCGCGGCCCTCCTGCGGCATGCGCTCCCGGTTGCGGTGACCTCGACAGACAGCCCGTGACAGCACTCGGCGGACCACCGGCGAGCGCTGTCGCGCGGCAACCGCGCCTCACCCTCCCCTTGCCGCTTTTGCTTCATCCCTTTCGTGCCGGCTGATCAAGGATTTGCGACCATGCCATTCGAACTGAACCTGACCGCCTTTCGGCATGCGCCGTGGGGCGGAACTACCGGTCTTGCCGACCTCGTGCGCATGAACGACGACTGGTCCCTCGCCCAGTTCAGCTGGGCTTTCTCCAGTTCTCCGGGTGGCGCCAACGCCTTCACTCTCGAAACGGCGGCCGAGGGCGCCGAGGGCGTCAGCTCGAATTTCGATCCCGACTATCCGCACCCCACCAGCGCAGACGTCGTCGGCGGGACCACGATCCGCCCCCAGATCGACCAGGCCACACTCGAGGCCGTCGGCGATACCCGCCCCGAGAAGGAGGAGATCGAACTGCACCACACGCTTTACGTGACTCCTCCCGGAGAGCCTCGCCGCGTCCTGTGCTTCGGCCGGTTCACGATCAAGAAGGGAGCGCCCACGCTATGAAGACGCATATTACCATCACGGAAGGACCGCTCGCCATCGTTGAGGAGCGCGACGATCGCACTCTGGTCTATGCTGGCGAGAACACCGCCGAAGCCCGGCGACAGAACGAGATCGCCAAAGGCATGGTGGACGGCGCGGCGCAGGATGTCGTCGATGCCCGGGACGACGCACTGGTCCAGGTGGCCGACGAAGGCAACGCCAAGATCGCCCTGGCTCAGGCCTGGGCCGAGAGCTCGATCGCTCCGAACGGGACCGGCACGCGCAGTGCACGTTCCTGGGCGGATCAGGCCGCGATTTCATCCAGTACTGCAGAGGCCTTTGCAAGCCCGACCTACGCCGATACGGCGAGCGGGCTGGCCGCGACCTCCGACGGAGAGTCCTTTGCGGTCATCAACGATGGCATCGTCACGATCTACCTGAACGCGTCGGGAAGTCCCGTTGAGCAGCGCAACCTTGCAACAACCGCCTATCTGGCCTCGATATCCGGCGCGACAGCGATCGGGGCGCGCGACGGGAGAACCGCGCAGGAGCGCTTCGACCGACAGATCGTCAAGAGCATCGCATCCGACGTGTCGGCCGACAACGCCGGTTGGCTTCAGGCCGCGATTGACGATCCCGACCGGGACGAGATCTGGCTTCCGCCCGGTCCGATCACGATCGCCTCGTCACGATGGGCCCTTGCCATGACATCGTCTTCAACGACCTCATCTTCGAAAGCACGCTTTCAGCGACCTCTCGTAATCTCTACGGTCTGATCCATTGCGGCAACAACGATTTGGAGCGCATCACGTTCAACCGCTGCCGCTTCACCGCTCCGCAGGCCTATGTGAACGCACTGAAGTTTGTCTTTGACGACGCCCCGAACGGGGGCTTCGATATCGTCTTCAATGACTGCGTGATCGATGGCGTCGGCCGAATGGGAATCGAAGTGCAGAATCACGGAGTGGGTACGGCCGAACGCTACGGACGCATCCGCTGGCGGGGCGGCAAGGTCGTCAACACCGGCCTCCTTGGCCAGGTTTCGTTCCAGGGCGGCTCCGTCCAGGTTTCCGCAGGGCAAACCATCGTTGGCGCAAGTTCGGCCTCGACAGCCGTCGTCAAGGCCGTGGTTCTCAGTTCGGGCACCTGGGAGGCCGGCGACGCGACGGGCTACTTCGTGGTCGAAGACTGGGCCTCCCAGTTCGCCAATGCGGAGACGATCGAAGCGAACGGCGTCGTTGCGGCGACGTGCACGGGCTTCAACGGCAACGGGCAGGCATTTTCGTTCTCCGGCTATGGCCTCGACGGCGAGATCTCCAATTGCCAGATCGAGAACGCAGCTTACGCCGGGATCGAGAACGTCGGCTTGTCGCACCTCACCGTGGCCAACGTCACGGCACGCGATCTCGTCCGCGGGGGCGGCGGATGCCGCCCTATCGCCTACACCCACGAGCGCCCGATGAGGGGGGGCAACGTCACCAACTTCCAGTGCCTTACACCTGCCAGTGGCCCGGTGACTTTCGCCAACCAGATCGACTTGCGCACCTCGCACAACCTGTTCAACTGCTCACAGGTCATCTACCGCGGATCACGCAACGCCAAATCGGTACAGGACGCCTATATCTGCTCCTCGGGCCCAGCGCTGTTCTGCACACTCGCCGCCAACGAGGGTCTGTATACGGACTACAACACGTGGACAGACCTGGACATCGACCATTCGGCCGCGGCGACCCCGTTTGCCATGGTCCGCTTCCAAGGTGCCAACACGCAGGGCAACCGGATCAAGGGCTTGCGCTTCAAAGCCGCTTCAGGCGGAGCGTTCGCGGACAACGACGCCGGAAGCGGACCTGCCGCGGGGCTCGCGTCGAACAACTTCATCGTCGGCCTGGTCGAGGACTACAACGGGCAGGGCCGCCCCGCGCCGACCCTCACATTTCCCAGTGACACGAGCTACGACGTCTCCACGCTCTCCTCCTGGCCCGCCCTGACCGCCGCGCCCTATGTGACGATCGCTGGCGCACTTTCGGCAACGCGTGAGCTACGCATCCCCAACAACATTCCCGGACGCCTCGCGCTTCTGAACACCGCGACCTCCCCCGTCTCCGTGAAGCGTACCGCAGGCGGGGCAGCCGCGCTCGTACACACCGCCGCCACGGCTGCGGTCACGCGCAGCGGGAACGACATGGTGCTCGTCGGCTGATTACCGAACAAGGAACGCCCCGGCTCTCTGCGGCAACATCGCGGGAGAACGCCGGGGCGTTTGTGCATCGGCGCGCCACGTCGGACGCACCGCGCAGATCCTCAATCGTGCTCCCGGTCGCCTTGCCCCATGTAGAGCTCCGAGCCGGTCTCCTTGAAGACCTTGCTCATCTCTTCCATGCCCTTCTCGGCAACGCCTGCCGCCTGAGGGGCACTCGCCGCAAGGAAGCCATCGGCGCCCTGATTCTGCCTCGCCGCGAAATCGCGCACCTCCTGGCTGATCCGCATCGAGCAGAACTTGGGGCCGCACATCGAGCAGAAGTGCGCGGTCTTGGCGCCTTCGGCGGGTAGCGTCTGGTCATGGTAGAGCTCGGCGGTGTCGGGATCGAGCGAGAGATTGAACTGGTCGCGCCAACGGAACTCGAAACGCGCCTTGGACAGCGCATCGTCGCGCACCTGCGCGGCCGGGTGCCCCTTGGCGAGATCGGCTGCGTGCGCGGCGAGCTTGTAGGTAACGACGCCCACCTTGACGTCATCGCGGTCGGGCAGGCCAAGGTGTTCCTTGGGCGTCACGTAGCAGAGCATCGCCGTCCCGTACCAGCCGATCTGCGCCGCGCCGATGCCGCTGGTGATGTGATCGTAGCCGGGCGCGATGTCGGTGGTAAGCGGCCCCAGGGTGTAGAACGGGGCCTCACCGCAGCTTTCCAGCTGCTTTTCCATGTTCTCCTTGATCTTGTGCATCGGCACGTGGCCGGGGCCCTCGATCATGACCTGAACGTCCTGGCTCCAGGCCTTCTTCGTCAGTTCGCCCAGCGTGAAAAGCTCGGCGAACTGCGCTTCGTCGTTGGCATCGTAGATCGAGCCCGGGCGCAGGCCATCGCCGAGCGAGTAGGCGATGTCGTAAGCCTTCATGATCTCGGTGATCTCGTCGAAGTGCTCGTAGAGGAACGATTCCTTGTGGTGAGCCAAGCACCACTTGGCCATGATCGAACCGCCGCGGCTGACGATGCCGGTCAGGCGCTTGGCCGCGAGCGGTACGTAAGCAAGCCGAACGCCGGCGTGGATCGTGAAGTAGTCGACGCCCTGCTCGGCCTGTTCGATCAGCGTGTCGCGGAACACGTCCCAGTTGAGGTCTTCGGCCACGCCGCCGACCTTCTCGAGCGCCTGGTAGATCGGCACGGTGCCGATGGGAACGGGCGAATTGCGGATGATCCATTCGCGCGTGTCGTGGATGTTACGGCCTGTTGAGAGATCCATCACCGTGTCCGCGCCCCAGCGGATCGACCAGACCATCTTGTCGACTTCGCTGGCGACGTCCGAGGCCACAGCCGAATTGCCGATATTGGCGTTGACCTTGACCAGGAAATTGCGCCCGATCGCCATCGGCTCGCATTCGGGGTGATTGACGTTGCTGGGAATGATCGCGCGGCCCCGAGCGACCTCGTCGCGCACGAATTCGGGCGTGACATAGTCCGGGATCGAGGCACCGAAGCTCTCGCCCGAACGGGAATACTCGGCAAGGCGCGCGCGGCCCAGGTTCTCGCGTTCGGCGACATATTCCATCTCGGGGGTGATGATGCCGCGCCTTGCGTAGTGCATCTGCGAGATGTTGCCCCCCGCCTTTGCCCGCAGGGGCTTTCGAAGCGCGGTCGGGAACGCGGGCACTCCGCCCGAACGATCCGGCCCGGTCATGCCGTTGTCCTCGGGCTTCACCTCGCGCGGCGCGTACTCTTCCACATCATCGCGGGCGAGCTGCCAATCGCGGCGCAGCGCGGCCAGCCCCGCGGAGATATCGATGGTGGCTTCTGGGTCGGTATAGGGCCCCGAGGTGTCGTAGACCCGAACCGGCGGCTCACCACTTGAGGGTTCAAGGTCGATCTCGCGCATTGCGACCCGGATCGCGGGGTTGCTCTGTGCGGGAACGTGGATCTTGCGCGAGCCCCGGATGGGCCCGGTGGTCACACCGATTTCCAGTTTGCTGTTGATGTCGGCCATACACGCTTCTCTCTGATCGAGGGCGTGAGAGATGAAGTACGGATTTCCGGCGTAGAGCTCCGGGCACACCGTCCACTCCCTCCGCCCGTATTAACGGGTTCAGGTTCGACGGGTCTTGTGGAGCATACCCACAACTCTCAGCCGGTGGACGCGAACGCCCTGCTGGCTCCCCGGGGATACGTGTGATGGTAGGGACGCTTTGCGGATGCGTCCAGAGGGGCAGCTATATAGCGCCTGTGCGAAAAGGCTCAGGCCTCGTCGCGTGCGCTGGCGGCAGCTTCTTCGCGCCGACGGCGGCTTTCTTCGGTCTTGAGGGCCTGCGAGGCCATCGTGCGCCAGGCGGTTTCGGACCGCAGCGCGCGCTCGCGAACATTGCCAAGAACCGCCTCGTCAGCGGCCCTCGCGGCCGCATCGGCCTGCTCGGTAGCGAACTTGTAGCTTACACTCATGCTCCGGGTTTCCTCGGGTTGGAATGGCGGGTCGGAGCGAAAACCGGACCGGCGCAAAGGCCGGTCCGGGATACGTGCAAGCCGATCAGGCGAGCGCGAGGTTCACCGCGGCCTTCTTGCCGTTACGGCCGGTCTCGACCTCGTAGGAAACGCGCTGTTCCTGCTCGAGCGAAGCCAGGCCTGAAGCCTGCACCGCGCTGATGTGCACAAAGCTGTCCTCGCCGCCGTTTTCCGGAGCGATGAAGCCGTAACCCTTTTCGGTGTTGAAGAATTTGACAGTGCCGATGGGCATGGTGATGTCCTTAATGCAATAGCTATGGGCTCCCGCCGTGCCACATGCACGCGGGAGGGTGCGTCTGTTCATCTTTCGAATGGAGATCGTCGCCCAAAGTGCGCCATGGCCCTGCCCGTGCAAACACGCACGGGCCCGGGGTCGGGCGCCTATCAACCGGCAAAGTCCGTCACAAAATTCGACGTCGCGCCGAAGCTGTACCACACAAGGCCCCATTCACCTAACGCAGCGTTGCACAGCGCGCCTTGACCCGTGCGCGGGAAGAGACGATGCGCGCGAAGACCATGACGATGCTCTACCGCCTCGATGCCCCCGCCGCCGCCGTGGGCCGCGCTTTCGAGACCGACACGCGCGAGGACCCTTGGGCGGGAGGCTATGTCGGCCCCGGCCAGTTCGCCCCTGTCCTCACCGCGGGACGAGAAGCAATCGCGGGCCCCATGCCCCGTACCCGTCAGCCCCGCCGGATGATCCCGCGCCTATGGGGCGTCATGCCCCCGCAATCGGCGATGGACACCCGCCCGCACGGCATCCTGACCGCGCGCAACCTCGACAGCCCGTTCTGGACAGGGAACCTGCGCAACCCCGAATTCCGCTGCCTGGTGCCCGCGACCGCCTTCATGGAATGGGGACGCCCCTCTCCCGTCGACGGCAGGCGGCGCCAGCTCTGGCTCTCCTGCGCCGACCAGCCGATCTTCGCCTTTGCCGGGGTCTGGAAGGACAGCGAGGTGCCCGCCTTCGCCATACTTACCTGCGAGGCAAATGCCGCGCTGCGCGCCGAGGGCCGCGAGACGATGCCGGTGATCCTGCCACCCGATCCCAAGGCGCACGAGACCTGGCTGCGCGCCGGGTGGGACCGCGCCCAGACGCTCGTCCAGCCCTATTCCTCTTCGCTCCTCAGCTGCTCGCAAACACACCGAAGTGGAACAGCCCCGCCGCGATGAGCGCCAGGCCGATGATGATCGAACAGGTGCACCACAGGCGCGAGAGCGGTCCGAAGCGACGCAGCCAGAAAGCCATGTAGACGTCCGAGAAGGCCAGCACCATCAGCGCCTCGATGCACATGAGCCCGCCGACCACACTCATCGTGCTGGAAAGCCAGTCGGGCGAGGCCCAGGGATTGGCGAGGTAGATCACCGCGCCCAGGAACAGTTCCAGAAGGCCCGTCACCATCTGCAGCGCGGGCGAGCCGACGATCTCGCCGATCAGCTTGTGCCAGTGGCCGGGCTGGCGCAGTTCCCCGATCCCGGCGAAGAGCGCGAAGAGCCCCAGGAAAATCGCCGTCCAGGCCGGCGCGAGTGCAAGATCTGGCATCGTATGCGCATCTCCCCCTTTGTCTTATGGAGGGGAGACTGAGCCAAGCGCGCACGTGTGTCCAGAGGCTTAGTCCGCGCGGGCAAGCTCCATCAGGTCGCGTCGGCCAAGTCCGGGACGTTCGAGCACCGGGGCCACGCCGCCGCGCGCCTCGTGCCAGGCCGCAGCAAGATATTCCGCCTTGCGCAGCTTGGAAGTCGAGACGCGGTGGTCCCAGGCATGGGCGCCCAGCCGCTCCACCTCGCGCCCGATCCCGCCGTAGATGTTGGCGGCGGCGAGGATCGCCCAACGCTGTCGGAAGGGCAGACGCATCGCCCCGGCGCGCGAGGATTCCTCGTAGCCCCGCGCCAGCGCGCAGGCCCGCGCGACGATCGTGACAAGCCGCGCGCGGTAGTGCGGCTTGGTGTGTTCACCGGGTGGAATATCGGCCTCGACCAGCCATTCGACAGGCAGGTAGCAGCGCCCATTGGCATCATCCTCCCAGACATCGCGCACGATGTTGGAGAGCTGGAAGGCCAGGCCCAGATCGCAGGCCCTGTCGAGCGTGTCCGCCGCTTCCGGGTCGCTCTCGTCGCACGACACCCCCATGACCGCCGCCATCAGCACCCCGACCGCACCGGCCACATGGTAGCAATAGCGCAGCATGTCGCCTTCCGAGCGGGGCCGCCATTCGCGCGCGTCGAGTTCGAACCCGGCGATCACGTCCTCGAGCATGACCTGGGGGATCGGTACTTCACACAGGAGCTGCCCCAGGGCATCGAAGGCCTGCGATCCGGTCTGTTCGCCCGCGATGGCGAGTTCGGTCAGCGTGCGGATCGTCGCGAGTCGCGATTCGGGATCGAGGCCGCCCTGCCCGACGCCCTGCTCGGCCTGCACGCCGCGCGCGCGGCCACGCCCGTGATCTTGGTCATCCGCGATATCGTCGCAGGCGCGGCACCAGGCATAGAGGAGCCAAACCCTCTCGCGGGTCTCGCGGTCGAACAGACGGCTGGCGGCGGAAAAGCTCTTCGAGCCCTTGCGGATCGACTGGTGGGCAAAACGCACCAGCGCCGCGCGGTCGTAAGGCGAAAGGCGGGTCATGCCGGGGTCATGGTCCTGCAACGGATAAGGGGTCTCACAGCGTGCCCGGATCCATCCGTACGATCGGCACGATCGGCTCGTGCGCGCGCATGCGCTCCAGCAACAGGTCGAGCTCGGTCTCGGCCAGAATGATGCCCTGGTGGGCGGGGCGCACGAAGCCGACTTCGGCCATGTGGCGGTTGAAGGCGAGGAGACCATCGTAGAAGCCGAAGGCGTTGAGCACACCGACCGGCTTGTCGTGGTAGCCCAGCTGCGACCAGCTGACCGCCTCCCACAGCTCATCCATGGTGCCAACCCCGCCGGGCAGGACGATAAAGCCGTCCGACAGGCGCGTGAAGGCGGCCTTGCGCTCGTGCATGTCCTTGACGATGTGCAATTCGGTGCAGTCGTGGTTGGCAACCTCGCCGCCGCGCCCATTGGTGGCGGTGAGCGCCTCGGGGATCACGCCGATCACCTCACCGCCCGCCTCCAGAGCGCCCGCCGCGACCGCGCCCATGAGGCCGAGGCGCCCGCCACCATAGACCGTGCCGATGCCAAGCCCGGCCAGCGTGCGCCCGACGTCGCGGGCCAGTTCCATGTAGCGCGGATCCTGGGGAGTGGCCGAGCCGCAGTAGACAGCAAGACGTTTCATTTCAGTCGGTCACCTTGATGCGGACATGCGCCCCTTCGGGCAGGTCCTTGATCTGGTCGGCAAGATCGCCGGTCATGCGAATGTAGGCGGCAAGTTCCACACACACCATGTTTTCCGGCGCGTAGTCCCCCGCGACGAGCGCCTGCGGGGTGAAGCCGTAGACCTCGCCCACGCGCGGAGCGCCCAGGCGCTTGTCGGCGGCCTCGACGTGCGCGTCGGCGCGCCAGATTGCCTGCGTCTCGCCCAGCTCCATATGCGTCTTGGCCGCGGCCTCGTCGCCCAGTGTCTGCACGCCCAGGACATCGGGATCGACATAGTGAAACGTGCCGACACGGTCCGTGACGAGAAGGTGCCCGAAGAGCGAGTTGGCAACGATCTCGGCAAACTCGATCCCGGTCCAGCCCCAGCCCTGGCGAAGAGCGGCCAGTTCGCGCGCTCTCACAGCAGGTTCTCGAGCATCAGTTTCGCCGTCGCCTTGGCGCTGCCGACGACCCCCGGGATCCCCGCGCCGGGATGGGTGCCCGCGCCCACGAGGTAGAAGTTACGTAGCGTATCGTCGCGATTGTGACCGCGGAACCAGGCGCTTTGCGTCAGGATCGGCTCGAGGCTGAAGGCGCTGCCCTTGTAGGCGGCAAGGTCCGCCTCGAAGTCGGTCGGCGCGTAGTGGAAGCTGGTGATGAGGCGGTCCTCGATGTCGGGCACCAGGCGGCGGCCGACTTCGGCAAGGATACGCTTTTCCAGCACCGGGCCCACCTCGTCCCAATCGATCGGCAGCTTGCCCATGTGCGCGACGGGGACGAGGGCGTAGAACGTGCTCTTGCCCTCGGGCGCCATCGAGGGATCGGTGACGGTCGGGTGGTGGAGGTAGATCGAGAAGTCGCGCGGCAGCACGCCGTGCTCGTAGATGTCGTCGAGCAGGCCCTTGTAGCGCGGCCCGAACAGGATCGTGTGGTGCGGGATGCCCGGCCAGGTGCCCTCCAGCGCGAAGTGGACGACAAAGAGGCTGGGCGAAAAACGCTTCTTCGAGAGCTGCTTCGCCACCTTCTCGCCGCGCGGATTGTCGGAGAGGAGGTCGCGGTAGGTGTGCATGATGTCGCCGTTGCTGGCGACCGCGTCGAAGCGCTCACGCCAGCCACTCGCGCACTCGACCTCGGTCGCCATGTCGCCCACGGTGTGAACTTGCGTCACCTTGTCGCCCAGACGCACGGTGCCCCCGATGCGTTCGAACAGCGCGACCATCCCGGCGACCAGGCGGTTGGTACCGCCCTTGGCCCACCACACGCCGCCGTCCTTCTCCAGCTTGTGGATGAGGGCGTAGATCGCGCTTGTCTTCATCGGGTTGCCGCCCACCAGCAGGGTGTGGAACGAGAGCGCCTGGCGCAGGTGCTCGTCCTTCACGAAGCTGGAGACCATCGAATAGACCGAGCGCCAGGCCTGGTAGCGCGCGAGCGCGGGCGCAGCCTTGATCATCTTGGAGAAGTCGAGGAAGGCCTCGTGGCCCAGCTTGACGTAGCCCTCCTGCCAGACGCCCGCGGCATAGCGCTGGAATTCGTCGTAACCGGCCAGGTCCTGCGGCGCGATACGCGCAATCTCGCGGTGAAGCGCGGGCTCGTCGTTCGAATAGTCGAAGCTGACGCCGTCCGGCCAGTTCAGGCGGTAGAAGGGCATGACCGGCATCAGCGTGACGTCGTCGGCCATGTCCTGCCCCGCGCCGATCCACAGCTCGCGCAGGCAATCGGGATCGGTGATGACGGTGGGCCCGGCATCGAAGGTGAACCCCTCCTTCTCCCAGTAATAGGCCCGCCCGCCCGGCTTGTCGCGCGCTTCGACCAGGGTGGTCTGCACACCGGCGGACTGGAGGCGGATGGCCAGGGCAAGGCCGCCAAAGCCCGCCCCGATCACGCAGGCGCGGTTCATGCGCGCTCTCCCGATGGGCTGAGGTCCGCGAGCGCGCGGCCCTGGCCCGCAAGAGCGGCCACGGCCGCGCCGACCGGCACCGGCGGCTTTCCAGCCAGCACCCGCGCCATGTCGGCCAGCCGCGACTGCCCGGCGTAGAAACGCTCGATCAGCGGCTCGGGAAGCCGGTAGAAACGGGCGAGCATACGCCAGCGGTCTTCGGGCGCGCCTGCGCCAAACAGCATCGTCGTCAGCATTCGGTAGAAGCGCCCCTCGCGCCAGTGATGTGCGGCCCAGTCATGACAGATCCTTCCTAGGGCCTCCCCGCCGATGTTGTCGAGGCCGGCGAGATGAACGGCAAATCGTACAGCATCGGGAAGGGAGTACGATGTCAAAGGATGCACGAGCGCGGCCCTTGTTCCCGCACGCGCGGGAACGCCCTCGGGATCGGCGTTCCAGAAGGCGGAAAAATCGCCCCTCGCGATCACGGGAAGCGCGCCTGTTTCCTCGTAGAGGACCTCGGCAATGTCCCAGCCCTGCCCGGCGGCATAGCGCGCGATCCGTGCCCGCAGCGCTTCGCGCTCGATCGCCGGGCTGTCGGCGTAATAGGTGTCCTCGATGAAGAGCTGCGAGGGGCCGAAGGGCAGAACGTAGACGAAGCGATAGCCGTTCACCTGATCCACGGTCGCATCCATGACGATGGGACGGGTCAGGCCATGGGGCTGCGTGGTCGCGACCATCTGCCCCAGGAACGTCTGCCAGCCTCCCGCCATATGCGGCAAACCCTTTGCACCGCGCGCATCGAGGACCGCGCCTGCCGTGATTGAGGTCCCGTCCTCCAGCTCCACCCGCTGGGCTGCTGTGCGGGCCACACGCGCATCGCACAGCAGAGCCTCTGCAGGCAGAGCCTCGCGCAGGCGCGCGTCGAGCCGGTCGCTGGTGATGCTGGCGTAGCGGGTCGAAAGATCGCGTGCATATCCCGGAAAGCGCACCTCGTACCCCTCCCAGCGCGCCGCGATCAGCGGATCGAGA
This sequence comes from Novosphingobium mangrovi, assembly GCF_022818885.1. Classification (NCBI taxonomy): domain Bacteria; kingdom Pseudomonadati; phylum Pseudomonadota; class Alphaproteobacteria; order Sphingomonadales; family Sphingomonadaceae; genus Novosphingobium; species Novosphingobium mangrovi. The sequence continues at coordinate 41,767 of NZ_JALHAT010000012.1, forward strand.
AGCGCACGCGCCGCCGGATCGACGTCGGTATCGAAGAACGACCATACATGCTCGCCGCCGAAACGCGCGCCCTGTTCGACGAGGCAAAGACGCAGATCGGGACGCGTGCGCGCAAAGGCCAGCGCGGTCAGCCCCCCGGCCAGTCCGCCCCCCAGAATTGCCAGATCACACGTGCGGTCAGCCATTTATAAAGCGCCCAGTACTTGGAGACATACAGTACAACTTGGCAAAGTTGCGACCTTGCGGCATTGTAACACCGATGACAAATGACGAACTGACAGTCGAGGAGGCCTCCGCAAAGGATGCCCAATCGATCACCGAGATCTTTTCGCATTACGTGCTGAAAAGCACCGCGACATTCGAAACCGAGCCGCCAGGCTGCGACGCGGTTCGTCAACGCATCGCCGACCTGACCCAGTCCGGCTACCCTTATCTGGTTTCGCGCGACGCGAACGGCAAGGTCCTCGGCTTCGGTTATGCCCAGCGCTATGGCCCCCGCGTGGGCTATCGTTACAGCGTGGAAACAACGGTCTACGTCCGCGCGGACTGTGTCCGGCGCGGCATCGGCTCGGCCCTCATCAAGGCCCTCATCGACGAATGCGAGGCGCGCGGGTTCCGCCAGGCCTTCGCAGTCATCGCCTCGTCCGAACCCGCCTCGGTGATCCTGCACGCGCGCGCAGGGTACCGGCCGGTGGGCACGCTCGAGGGGGCGGGCTGGAAGCACGAACAGTGGATCGACGTCTTCCTCATGCAGCGCAAACTGGGTGAAGGAAACGACACGCTGCCCGAGCCCCTCATCCCCCGCAGCTGACAGCAAGGCGGGCCGTTCCGGCACGCAGGCCTTCCCGAACCGGAGCAAACCTTCGGAAACGATTAGGCTTCTCACACGTTGGGCCCGATACGCATTTCAATCGGGGAGCCCCATGCACAAGACGATACAGGCCGCGTTGCTGGCCGCCAGCACGCTGGCCGCCGCCACGGCCAGCCCGGCCGCCTTCGCCCAGGATACTTCCACGCAGATGGACGAGCCCGGTCGCAACGTGTTCGAGGGCGATTCCTTCACGATCGGCGCCGGGGTTGTTGCCACGCCGGACTACAGCGGCTCCGATGACTACGTAATTGCCCCCATCCCCGCGATCCGCGGACGGATCGAGGGCGTAACCATCAACACCCGTGCAGGCGGCGCCGCGATTGACTTCATCCCGGACAAACGGGGCGCCAAGATCGACCTTGCGCTCGGCCCCGTCGCCACGGTGTCCTTCAACCGCACCCGCAAGGTAAAGGATCCGGTGGTGGCCGCGGCAGGAAGGCTCAAGATGCCGGTCGAAGTCGGCGTGAGTGCCGGTTTCACGGTCAACCGCGTGCTGCATGACTATGACTGGATGACCTTCAACACCGACGTCAAATGGGACGTTGCCGGTGCCCATGACGGCATGACCGTGTCGCCCTCTGTCAGCTACAACACCCCGCTCAGCAAGAGCCTGCTGGTCACGGTGCTGGCCTATGCCCGCCACGTGGACGACAATTTCGGCGACTACAACTATTCGGTCTCCCCGGTTCAGAGCGAGGCAAGCGGCCTGCCCCAGTACACAGGCAAGGGCGGCTGGGACCGGGCAGGCGTGGGCACACTTGTTGCTTGGGACCTTTCCGGAGACCTGCGCGACGGCGGCTTCTCGCTCATCGGGGTCGCCACCTATTCGCGCATGCTCGGCGATGGAAAGGACACGCCCTATACCTCCCTGCGCGGCTCGGCCAACCAGTTCATGGGCGGCGTCGGGATCGCCTACACCTTCTAATCGAGAGCAGCCCGTATCCGCGCGCGCAGATCGGGCAGGAGCTCGGCCGCGAACCAGGGGTTGCGCGCCATCCACAGGCGGCTGCGCCAGGCAGGGTGCGGCAAGGGCAGAAAACCCGGCGGGGCCTCGCGCCAGCGCATGACGGCCTGCGTCATGGTGGGGGCAAAGCCACGCGGCAGATAGCGTTTCTGCGCGTGGAGCCCCACCAGCAGGGTGAGGCGCACCTGCGGCAGTTCGGCCCGCAAGGCGTCGTGCCACAAGGGGGCGCACTCAGGCCGGGGCGGAAGGTCGCCCCCCTCGCCCTTGCCCGGGTAGCAAAAGCCGCTGGGCATGTGCGCAACGCGTTCGGGATCGTAGAAGTCCTCGGTACCCAGCCCCGTCCAGTCGCGCAGACGATCTCCGCTGTCATCGTCCCAGGCCCGCCCGCTGGCGTGGACCTTGCTCCCGGGCGCCTGCCCGATGACGAGGATCCGGGCCGAGTGTCCTGCCTGGACAACCGGACGCGGGTCATGGGGCAGAGCGTCCGCACAGGTCCGGCACGCCGCGATGCGCGCGAGAAGTTCCTCGAGCCCCTCAGACCTGGGCGTTCTATCGTTCGTCGTGCTCATCCAGCCGCGAGGTGGCGTCCTTGCGCCTGCGGGGCAAGAGGCATCGCCGCAGCCCTTGCGCCATCTGCACTGCGCAGGGAGCCCCGCGCCGGTTCATGCGTTGGAAAAGCAAAGCCTCTTCAAGGAGTTTTGCTCGATGCTCAAATACATCATCCTGATCCTGCTCGCGCTCTGGCTGCTGGGCTTTGTCGTCTTCAAGGTCGCTGGCGCACTGATTCACGTGCTGCTGTTCGTGGCCATCGTGATTGGCCTCTACCAGCTCTTCTTCGCCAAGCGCGGCGGCGGGGTCTAGCCCCACCGACCAGCCGGGCCTCCCCTCAGCCGCCGTGCGGCGGCTGCTTGGGGGGCTGGTTGCGCAGGTAGTATTCCGGCGGGTTGACGCGGCGGAACAGGCGGCCGCCTTCGGAATAGAGGATCAGCACCAGCGAGATGCTCCCCATGATCGCCATGCCCGCCGTGATCGGCACCGCACTTCCATCGAAGGCGAGGCCGATGGCCGCGCCGATCACCGAGCCCAGCACCATGCGCACGAACGACATGACCGAGGCCGCGGCGCCTGCGATGCGACCGAAAGGCTGAAGCGAGATCGCCTGGAAGTTCGCCGCGATGAAGCTGAGCATGCACATCGAGACGGTCATCAGCGGCACGAAGGTCCACAGATCCTCTTCGCCGCGCAGCGCGACCAGCATGTGGATCGCGCCGGTCACGATGAAAACGATAAGCGCCGTGTGCGACACGCGGCGCGCGCCAAAGGCGACGACAATGCGCGCATTGATGAAGTTGGTGCCCGCCATGATCATCGCCATCATGCCAAACAGGATGGGGAACATCTCGCCCGCGCCGAGCGTCTCGCCCACCAGCTGCTGCGCGCTGTTGAGATAGCCGAAGAGCCCTGCCTGGACGAGCGCGCCGCCCAGGAAATAGCCGATGGCCGCACGCTCGGTGAGCGCCAGGCGCATGTTGCCCGCGATCACGCGGGGGCGGATTTCCTGGCGGTTCTCGGGCTCCAGCGTCTCGGGCAGGCGCAGGCTTGCCCAGATGAAGACGACCACGCCCATCGCGCAGGTCACTCCGAAGATCCAGCGCCAGCTCGCCACCAGCATGATCGCCTGACCGACCATCGGCGCGATCATCGGCACCACCATAAAGGTCGTCGCGATCAGCGACTGGGTGCGTGCCATGGCATCGCCTTCGTAGCGGTCGCGCAGGATCGTCATGGGCATGACCATCATCGCCGAGGTCAGGAGGCCTGCGATACCACGCGCGATCAGCAACAGCTCGAAGCTGCCCGCAACCGCGCACACGAAGGTCATCAGGAAGTTGCCCGCAATTGCGAAAAGGGCAACGCGGCGACGCCCAAAGCGGTCCGCCAAGGCGCCGGGAAACAGCGACCCGATCCCGGCGCAAGTCATGAACACCCCGATGATCAGCTGACGCTGGTTCGGGTCGGGTACGCCCAGATCCTCCGAAATAAGCCCCAAAGCCGGCAACATGATGTCAATCGAGAGCGCCATGAGCGCCTGCATCGAGGCCATCAGGCCGACGAATTCGGCCTGCCCCATGGGGAAGGAATCCTTGGAAGTGTGAGCACCGGTCATGCCGCGCGCATGCCGCAGTTGCGAAATTTAGGCCAGCAGATTCGCATCCGACCCGCTACATTTCGGGCAGGCATGCCTATATGTGGCGGATGGTTTCGCCAGGCGAGCACGACGAGGACGAGGCCGACGGTCTGCGCAAGATCATCCATGTCGACATGGATGCCTTCTTCGCCAGCGTCGAGCAGCGCGACGATCCCGAGATACGCGGGAAACCGGTGGCCGTGGGTGGTTCGTCGGGACGCGGCGTGGTGGCCGCGGCGAGCTACGAGGCGCGCATCTTCGGGGTGCGATCGGCGATGCCCTCCTCGCGCGCGGTGCGCCTGTGCCCGGACCTCATCTTCCGCAAGGCCCGCTTCGATGTCTACCGCGCGGTCAGCCAGCAGATCCGGGCAATCTTCCTCGACTATACCCCCCACGTCGAGCCACTCTCGCTCGACGAGGCCTATCTCGACGTCACCGAGGACCGCAAGGGGCTGGGCTCGGCGACGCGCATCGCCGAGCAGATCCGCGAGCGGATCAAGGCCGACACCGGGCTCACCGCCAGCGCGGGGGTCTCCTACAACAAGTTCCTCGCCAAGCTCGCCAGTGACCAGAACAAGCCCGATGGCCTGTGCGTGATCCGCCCGGGACAAGGCGCGGCCTTCGTCGCCTCGCTGCCGGTTCGCCGCTTTCACGGGGTAGGCCCGCGCGGTGCGGAAAAGATGGCGAGGCTCGGTATCGAGACCGGCGCGGACCTGGCCGCCAAGGACCTCGCCTTCCTGCGCGCGCATTTCGGCAGCTTTGCCGAATACCTCTTTCGGGCCGCGCGCGGCGTGGACCTGCGCCAGGTGCGCGCCGACCGCCCGCGCAAATCGGTGGGCGGCGAACGCACCTTTGCCGAGAACATCGAAGGCGCGGGGCCCTTGCGCGAGACACTGGACGCCATCATCGAGACGGTGTGGGAGCGGATCGAGCGCGCCAGTACGCGCGGACGCACGGTGACATTGAAGCTGCGCTATGCCGATTTCACGACGCTGACTCGCGCCCGTTCGGTCCACCACTGGGTCGCCGACAAGGCCGAATTCGCCGCGCTCGGCCATGCGCTGCTGGCCGAACTCCTGCCCCTGCCCCAGCCGATCCGGCTGATGGGCCTCACCCTCTCCGCGCTCGAACAGGATGAGAAGACGGTGAAAGCCAAGGCCGAGAAGGACGGACAGCTATCCCTTCTGTGACACGCCCTGCGGCGCATATTCCTCCAGGTACCACTGGGTAAAGGCAGCGACGCCCTTCGCCAGATCCGTCTGCGGCACATAGCCCGTCAGCGCGTCCAGCAAGGCGGGATCAGCGTACGTCTGCGGCACGTCTCCGGGCTGCATGTCCATCATGTTGAGCTTGGCCTCGCGCCCGAGACAGCGCTCGATGGTCGAGATGAAGTCCATGAGCGCGATCGGCTGTCCACCGCCCACGTTGACCACCCGGTAGGGCCCTATGGGCGAAAGCGTATCGACAAGTCCCGGCCTTTCCACCGGATGTCCGGCGACAGGCGGCACCTCGGAAAGGCGCACGATGCCCTCGACCAGATCGTCGATATAGGTGAAGTCGCGGGCCATCTTGCCCTGACCGTAGACGTCGATGGGCGTATCCTGCAGCATTGCGCGCACGAACTTGAAGAGCGCCATGTCCGGCCGTCCTCAGGGCCCGTAGACCTTGAAGAAGCGAAACGCCCTCGTCGGGATCCCGTAGAGGTGGGCATAGCTGTGCGCCATCGCCTCCATGCCCTTCTTGGTGGCCGCGTAGAGGCTGACCGGCTCGTCCGCCTTGTCCGCTTCGCGAAAGGGGATTGCCTCGTTGGCCCCGTAGACCGACGAGGTCGAGGCCAGCATGAGGTGCTGCGGGCGCTGGCGGCGGCACATCTCCAGGATCGACCAGGATCCCTTGAGGTTGCTGTCGATATAGGTTTCGGGCGCATCGATCGAGTAGCGCACGCCCGCCTGCGCGGCGAGGTGGATGACCACATCGGGCGCCGCTTCGGCAAAGGCCGCTTCAACCGCAGCGAAGTCCTCGAGCCGGCCCTTGATGAAGCGGAAATTCTCAGCTCACTCCAGAAGCGCGGTGCGCCGCTCCTTGAGCGTGACGTCGTAGTAGTCGGTCATGGCATCGAAGCCGGTGACCACGTGACCCTCGCCCAGCAGGCGCTGCGCCAGATGGTATCCGATGAAACCTGCCGTACCGGTAATCAGGAAACGCATATTCACCCCCAGAGCCACGCGCATGTCGGGTCCCATGCACGAGAGTATCCTTACCCTTCCACATGGGGAGATTTCATCCAGAATACACGCTTACTACTTTTTTACCCGCCCTCATCCTCCTGCGCCCAGCACCGTACCCGCGCAGCCAACCCCCGCGGCATGGCTTCGGGAAGCTGATCCAAAGCGAAGAAGCGCGTCTCCACGATCTCGCGCGCGTCCGGGACCGGATGGTCGCAGGTCGTACCCAGAACGATGTGCACGCGGTTGGTCGCGCCATGCAGGTTCTCCTGCGTGACGACGTGATGGCGCGCCGACTTCAGGCGGCACGCGGTCTCTTCGCGCAGCTCGCGGCGGGCGGCTTCCAGCACGTCTTCCCCCGGCGTCACGCCCCCGCCCGGCGGCATCCACGCATCCGAGCCATAGCTGTGCCGGACCAGCAGGACCGCACCGGATGGATCGAACACGAGCACCCGTACGCCCTCGACAACCGGACGTCGCACCTTCCAGATCAGGCGGCGCACCGTATGCGCCCCGCGCAGCCCCAAGCGGTGAAGCGGCGCGGGCAGCGCCTGTGCTAGCGATGTCAGCAGAAGCATGTCACCCGGCGCGGGAACGCCGAGAGGAAGCGCGCCACGGGCAAGTCGTTCTCACCCGCTCGGGCGGCATCGAAGACAAGACGCTTGTCCGCGCCGCGGATCACGAACATCACTTCGTCCGAAGCCACGAGCGAAGGAATGGTCAGGCTCACCCGATCAAACGGCGCTTCGGGCGGCAGCGGATCGGGGGTCAGGCGGCGCACCGGCGAAGGGTCGTCCACCTGCGGATCGGTGTTGGGGAAGAGCGAGGCGATGTGGCCATCTCCGCCCATACCCAGCCAGGCCAGCGCGAAATGCGGAGGACGCGCGGTCTCGGTCAGCGGCACGATCTTCGCGCCGACAGGCTCGAGCAGCGCGCGGATCTTGCCCACGTTGCTGGCCGCATGGTCCTCGGCCACGATGCGGTCATCGCCCGGCCAGACACTTATGCGGGGCCAGGGCAGGTCCGACTGGGCCAGGATCTCGAAGATCGGGAACGGCGTCGAACCACCCGGAACCGTGATCGCAACCTCGGCCGAAACGGCCAGCGCGGCGTGGAGACGTTCCGCTACAAATGCGGCAATCGCGCCGTTTTCGGCGCCAGCGATGATTTCGATCTGCGACATGGACGAGGGTCTATCATCTGGCCTTCGCACTGCAAGAGCTATGTGTGCGGCGCAGCACAGAACGCACAGGGCCCGGAAAGCACCTCATGCTTCCCGGGCCCTGTGATATCCACGCGCGGCGCCTTACGCAGCCTGCGCGGTATTCCGACAGGTTCAGGCGAGGATCTCGCGCAGGAACCAGGCGCGTTCCTCGGCCTGATCGGTCCAGTCGTCTACGATGCCATCGGTGGCGTTGTCGCCCGCTTCGCCGGCCGCCGCCTTCACTTCGCGCAGACGCGCGACGTAGGAGAGGTTGTCCTCCATCAGTTCCTTGACCATCGCCATGGCGTCGATCGAGGTGGCGTCCTGCGGGGCGATCTTGGTCTTCGCTACGATCGAATCCGGGCTCGTCAGCGTCGTGCCGCCCTGCTTGCGCACGCGCTCGGCGATGTCATCGATAAGAGCCTGGACCTGACCTGCCTGCTCGTCGAACAACAGGTGGAGGTCACGGAACTGCGGGCCCTTGACGTGCCAGTGGAAATTCTTGGTCTTGATGTAGAGCGCAAACGTGTCCGCGAGAAGCCCGTTCAGGCTGTCGATCAGCGCACCGTGTGCATTGTCGTTACTTGCCATTGAAAAACCCTCCTAACTGTCATCCTGCCATCGTCCGGCAGTTTCGATATATGATAGGAAACTCAGATTATAAGGGTTTGTTCAATCGGAATTGGCGATTACAGAATACGCATTTGCACAATAAGCAGATAGAGCGCGGCAAGCAGCAGGGCCCCGCCCGCGACCCGTCGTACGAGGCGCCAGCGCGGCCGCGATGCCTCCTGCGGGAAGGCCCAGGCAAAGCCGAGCAGGACCGCTCCGCCAACAAAGCCAGCCAGCCCCGATGCCAGTGGCGCGGCCATGCCCACGCCAAGACCGAAGATCACGAAACGCGCCGCATCGCCGATCTGGTGGGCCAGCAGCACCAGCCCCAGCGCGCCCAACGAATGGGTCGGCTCCTTCCAAGCCCGCACAGGCCCGAGAAGAAGCGACTCCGCGCCTGCGAGGCCCAGCGCGATCCCTGCGAAGATCATCCGCGCGGGCGGAGGCAGGCTCTCCAGCAGGGTGTGCGCGGCAAAGGCCGCGAGCCCGGCACACACCAGCGATGTCACCAGCGCCGTGACCAGGATCGCCGGACGCCGTTGCTGCCGCAACGACAGCATGGCGACCACGCCCTGATCGCGCGCGCCGATACCCGACAGCAGGACGGCCAGCAGGGTCAGGTAGAAGGCGGGCACGTCATTCGGCTCCCGCGCGCCCGCTCACCTGCCCTCGCCCCCAAGCTCAGGCCGACTTCTGGCAGGCGATGATCGCGGTCACGACATTGATCGTGTCGGCCGGATCGCGCACGCACACAGTGTCGAGGCCCATGGCCTTGGCCGGGTAGTCGTTGCCGCCCGGGAAGATTGCATCGCCGATGAAGAGCATCTTGTCCTCGGCCACGCCCGAATGCTCGGCGAGGCGCTTGAGGCCCCAGGCCTTGTCCACACCAGGCTGGGTGATGTCGACCGAGGTCGCCCCGCCCAGGTTCACCGACACGCCGGGCAGACGCTTAACCAGGTCCGCCTGGATTACCTTGCGCTTGGCAAAGTCCGGGTCCCACACTTCCTTGGCTTCGAGCGGAGCCTGCTGGCCGAGCGCCGAGAAGGTGATCTGGCTGCCCCGGTCCTCGATCCGCTCGCCCCAGGTCTGCTCGGGCACGAAGCCGGTAGCTTCAAGCGCAGCGTCGAAGGCCTCCAGGATCTCGGCCTTCTGCGCGTCTGTGAAGAGTTCCGCGTAAACCGGGGTCCACGTTCCGTCACGGTGGACGAAAAGCTTCGCGCCGCTGGTCGGCATCATCCACAGGCGTGAGAGGTCCGCGTGCGCAGGCATGCGCGAGGCGACCTGCTTTTCGAACTGCGGCCAGTCCCCGCCCGAGATCACGGCCACTTGCGCGACCTCCAGCAGGCCAGCAAGAAGTTCGGCCATCTCGTCGGTCAGAGGCTGCTTGCTCAGCGCCAGCGTGCCATCGAGATCGAACGCAACAATTTCCTTCATTCCCAGCCTCTCGTCTTCCCTCACCACGCCATATCGGCATGCCCCGCTCGGACGCGACGGGCCTGCAGCGGGCACACATACACACACTTCCGGCCCTCACGCTCCTTGCATATCGCGTACCCGATAACGTGGACGGCCCTTTTCCCTCAGCACGCACGTGCCAGAAGGCAAACTGTCCTATCTTTGAAAACAACTTCATCAAGGCTGCGCGCAAGGGCGCACTGCCCCGGCTCTATGATCTCACCCCGCACCTGCACCTTCCCATCGCGCGGTATCACCAGCAGTTCCGCCGGGTACAGAACAGATATGGCTTCGGCCGGTTTGCCGCAAACCTGGTCGAGACGGAACAGAGGGCCATCGACAAGCGTCTGTGCCGCGTTGTCAGGTACTTTCGCGGCCCAACGGGCGAGGTCGTAGACTTTCCCATCGGCCACGGCCAGACCCTCGTCGAGATGGAGTTCGCGGGGGCGACCATAATCGAACAGACGGTAGGTGATATCACTGTTCTGCTGCACCTCTATCAAGCTCACCCCGGCCCCAATCGCATGTACGGTATTGGCCGGAATATAGAAGAAATCTCCGGCGGAAACCGGATACCAGGTCATCAGATCCTCAATCGAACCATCAAGCGCGGCCGCCCGCATCTCGGCACTATCCAGCGGCGCATCGAAGCCGATTCCGAGCCGCGCTCCGGGCTCAGCATCGACCACCAGCCAGCACTCCTCCTTGCCCTGCCGACCGAGCCCTTCCGCCTCGGTCTGCGCATCGGACGGATGGACCTGCACGGAAAGTTTATCACATGCAAAAATATACTTCACAAGCAACTCAGGAAGTTGCGCAGGAGGCTCAAACCAGATCTCTCCGATCCGTTGCCCTTCGGGGGCGACGAACGGCGCCGGAAGCCTGTCGCAGCCCCACGGCTTCTCGATCTGGCGCATGGGCAGAGCTGCGCGCATTTCCTGTTCCAAGATGATGGTGTCTCCTCTTGGCCTGGCTACTGGTTCTTTGCCCCGGCCAGCGCCCCCACCTTCTGGGTTCCGGCCACGCTGGTCACCATGATATCGTTGCCATCGACAACCACAACGACATCCTCAAGACCAATGACGGAGACACGGGGACCGTCGCTATCTACGAAGACATTGCGGCAGTCGACCAATTCGACTTCGCCCATCGCCCGCTTGGTATTTCCCGCCTCGTCGTGTTCGAGAGCTTCATGAAGGGCACGCCAGTTACCGATATCCGACCACTGCATCGCGACCGGAACCATGGCGGCGCGCGTCGTATTCTCCATGACGGCGTAGTCGACTGAAGCACTCGGCGCCGACGCGAAGAGGTCGCGGTCAGGATGAAAGCGCACGCCATCGCACGTCCCGTCGGCCACAGCAGCCCGGACCGCTCGGGCGATCTGGGGACGGTGGCGCTCCAGTTCCTCACGATAATCGCGCACGCGAAAGGCGAAGATACCGCCATTCCAGCTATATCCACCATCGGCGAGGAAGGCACCGGCTCGCTCCAAGTCGGGTTTTTCAACGAATTGCGCGGTGCGGTAGCCGAGAATCACACCATCCTGCTCGATTGCATCCCCGCGCTTCAGATACCCAAAGCCCGTCTCGGGCGAGGTTGCCTCGATACCGAAAGAGACCATCCAGCCCTCAGCCGCCAGCGCGGCTGCCGAGTGCGCGGCCTGCACGAACGCCTCTGGACGGCCGATGTGATGATCGCTTGGGCACACCAACATAATCGCGTCTTCGGAAAGGCTATAGGCAGCCAAGGCGATCGCCGCAGCCGTGTTCCGAGCGGCCGGCTCCACCACGATGCGCGCCTTGTCTGCCACCTTGAGTTGCGCCTCGACATGCTCAAGATGCAGATGACCGGTCACGATCATCGGGCGCGCGAAGCCAGCCGATGCCGGACAGCGCGCGACCGCCTGCTCGAACAGAGTCTGGCTGCCGATCAAGGGAAGAAATGGCTTGGGCTTCGAGGCGCGGCTACGCGGCCAAAGCCTCGTTCCACTTCCACCACACAATATCACAGGCACAATTTCTGTCATATCAAGTTCCAAAGCGAATAACACATCATTTATAAATACATAATAAGAATTTATCTGATCGATCGACAACTTGCGCAGAATACTTAATCGGCAATTTTACTCAATAGTAAATAAATTCATTTCCGATGCATCTCGTACATCAAGGCGAGTTGCCGTCCGAGGCCCCCAGATCGCCTGCTTCACAGGCTTCAAAGGATCACTCGCTACCGGCCGTTGATCGCGGCCCACCAAGCGATTGCGTCAGATCGGCGCCGCTTGGAAACTGGAAGAGACGCAGCCCGAACTTCGGCAAGATTGCCAGAAGGTGGTCGAAAATGTCGCCCTGAATTGCCTCGTACTGCTCCCACTCGGTCGTGGTTGTAAAACAGTAGATCTCGAGAGGAAGCCCCTTCTCGGTGGGATCGAGCTGACGCACTAGCAGTGTCCCACGCTGGGCCACCTTGGGGTGAGCCTCGAGATACGCGAGCACGTAAGCCCGGAACGTCCCGATGTTGGTCGGCTCACGTCTATTGACCTGCGCCTGCCCCCCCTCATCGAAAGAGTGCCGTGCATTCCAGGCCTGCAGCTCCGTCTCCTTCGCCTCCATGTAGGGCCGCAGGATGACAAAGTCCCGCAACGCATCCCACTGCGAGGACGATAGGAAGTCCACCGTCGTCTGGTCGATCAGCAAGGCGCGCTTGATCCGCCGCCCGCCCCATTCGCGCATGTGTCGCCAATTGCGGAAGGATTCGGTGATGAGCTTGGCCGTCGGGACCGAAGTCACGGTCTTGTCGAAGTTCTGCACTTTTATGGTGTGTAGCGCGATGTCGATCACGTCGCCGTCGGCATTGAGCTGGGGCATCTCGATCCAGTCGCCGACCCGCACCATGTCGTTCGAACGCAGCTGCACCGAGGCCACAAGCGAGAGGATCGTATCGCGAAAGACCAGCATGAGGACCGCCGCCGCCGCGCCCAGGCCAGAGAGCAGGATGACCGGGGACTGGCCGATCAGGATCGCGACGATCAGCAGCGCCGCAGCCGCAAAAACGGCGATCTTGCCGATCTGGACATAGCCCTTGATCGGACGGCTCGCCGCCTCGGGTTTCAATTCATAGGCATCGTTGCCCAGCTCGAGCAGGTCACCCAGTGCCCGCGCGAGCGTCAGAACGATGAAGGCACGGGCAATCGCCTGCACCACCATCACCAGTTCATCGGGCAGATGGGCGATCACCGCAATGCCCTGAAGCACGATCACCGCCGGCACGACGTTCGAGAGATGGCGCACGAGCGCCTTCACATCGCCCGCCTCGTTGCGCAAGGGCGTGCGCGCAATAAGCCGCTCGACCGGGTGCACCGTCAGACGCTTGGTCAGCCAGTTGGCCGCGCCCGCAAGCAGGAACAGGCCGATCAGGGTGGCGAGCGCCTCAACCCAAGCCTCATCAAAAATGCCCAGCTCCGCCACGGCGATACCCCATCGATCCACTACTGACATGCCGGTCTCCTGTAGCGCGCCGCCTATTTCAAGTTCCCCTCTGTGGTCAACGCCCGGAACCCTGCCCTGCGCCGATTGTTCTGCATAACGCACGCCGCGATCATGCCCTGTTCGGGACCTGCGCAAGGCCCGTACAGGCGGATCGCGCCCCGCCACGCTTCTTTGCCGACCTTAGGGCTGGCCTAATCCCCTTCGATGGTGCAAGACTGAACACAATGACCGATCCAAGCGACAGTCTTTCGCTGGCGGAACAGGGCTCTGGCCCGACTGACCTACCGCCGCCCTCTCCGCTGCGCATCGCCTCGCAGACGGCCCTTTTTCTCGACTTCGACGGCACTCTGGTGGAGATTGCCGACCACCCCGACGAGGTAATCGTGCCGGAAACCTTGCCCGGCGTCATCGCCGCCCTGGCAGAGGCGCTGGAGGGGCGGCTCGCGCTGGTAAGCGGCCGCTCGATCGCCGCGCTCGAGACGTTGCTCGGCCCGCTCGATGTCGCGATTGCAGGCTCCCACGGCGGTGAATTCCGCCCGGCCGGAACCCACACGGTCGCCCCCCTCGCGGCCTCGCTGCCCGACCGTGTGGTGACCCACCTCAGCGAATTTGCCAGGGCGAACGGCAACATGTTGGTAGAGCCCAAACCCTACAGTGTGGCTGTCCACTACCGCCACCACCCCGAAGCGCTGGAAGGGCTCCTCGCCCGAGCCGAGGCACTCGCGCATGAGGAAGACCTCAAGCTCAAGCACGGCAAGCAGGTCGTGGAACTGGTCATGCCCGGGTCCGACAAGGGTTCGGCGCTGACGGCCTTCATGGAGCGGCCCGAGTTTGCGGGCACCCAGCCGCTATTTCTGGGCGACGACGTCACCGACGAGGACGCCTTCCGCGTCTTGGAGGAGCTCGGCGGGCACGGCGTTCTCGTCGGCCCCATGCGCGCCACTGCAGCTCACAGGCGCCTGCCCGATGTCGCCGCCGTCCACGACTGGCTGGCCGCCGCGCTTCGCACACACGATCAATCCGAGGGAATTTGAAACAGGCATGACTCTGACCGGATCGACCACGCCCGACACCGCCGAGCCGCCCGTGCGTTCGCCCAAGGGCAAGAATCAAGCCCCGCCAACGTCCGCGCGGCAAAGTTCGCTGGAGCTTTGGCCGATCGGCAACTGCCAGGTGAACGGCCTCATCGACGAGAACGCTGCGCTGGTCTGGGGCTGCGTGCCGCGCGTCGATGGCGACCCGGCCTTCTGCGCGCTAATGCGCGGCGACGAGGGGCAGGACGCGGGTACCTGGCGCTTCGAACTGGAGAACCAGGTCTCGGTCAGCCAGCGCTACGTGCGCAACACCCCGATCCTCATCTCGCGGCTGGAAGACAATAACGGCAGCGCGGTCGAGGTGATCGACTTCTGCCCCCGCTTCGAACGTTCGGGGCGCATGTACCGCCCGGTTGCCTACGCGCGCATCGTGCGCCCCGTGAAGGGCAGCCCGCGCATCCGCTGCGTGCTGACGCCGATGAGCGGCTACGGCGCGCAGCTCGCTCCGATCACCCGCGGCTCCAACCACATCCGCTACCTGGTCGAAAGAAACGCGCTGCGCCTCACTACCGATGCGCCGGTGGGCTACATCCTCGACGAGCGCTATTTCCGGCTCGAGAGCCCGATGCACTTCTTCCTCGGCCCCGACGAACCCTTCAACGGCAACGTCGAGCACGAACTGGAGATGATGCACCAGTTGACCGACGCCTACTGGGGCAACTGGGTGCGCAGCCTCGCCACCCCGCTTGACTGGCAGGAAGCGGTGATCCGCGCCGCGATTACACTCAAGCTGTGCCAGCACGAGGAGACCGGCGCGATCGTCGCCGCGCTCACCACCTCGATTCCCGAGGCGCCCCATTCGCAGCGCAACTGGGACTACCGTTACTGCTGGATCCGTGATGCGTACTACACCGTCCAGGCGCTCAACCATTTGGGCGCGCTCGACGTTCTGGAAAAGTACCTCGGGTATCTGCGTAACATCATCGACGATGCCGAGGGCGGTTTCATCCAGCCGCTCTACGCGGTCAGCGGCGCCAAGGAGATCATCGAGTGGGTGGCCGATGACCTCGTCGGCTACCGCGGCATGGGTCCGGTGCGCGTGGGCAATGCGGCCTATTATCAGGTCCAGAACGACTGCTATGGCCAGATCGTCCTGCCCGCGATCCAGGCCTTCTCCGACATGCGCCTCATCCGCATGGCCAACCACGACGATTTCGAAAGCCTCGAGAAAGTCGGCGAAATGGCCTGGAAAACCCACGACCAGCCCGATGCCGGCCTGTGGGAGCTGCGCACGCGCACGGCCGTCCACACCTATTCCAGCGTGATGAACTGGGCCGCCTGCGACCGCCTCGCCAATGCAGCCGAATACCTTGGCCTCAGCGACCGCCAGACCTACTGGCGCGAACGTGCCGACACGATCCGCTCGACCATCGAGAAGGAAGCCTGGCACAAGATCGAAGGGCCTGATTTTGACGATGGCGGCGCGGGCGGGCACTATGCAGCCAGCTTCGGCGGCGACCAGCTCGATGCGAGCCTTCTACAGATGGTCGAGCTTCGCTTCGTGGAGGCCAGCGATCCGCGATTCCAAGCGACCCTTGCCGCGGTCCAGAAGACGCTTCGGCGCGGCGAGCATATGCTGCGCTACGCCAACGAAGACGACTTCGGCCTGCCCGAGACCGCCTTCAACATCTGCACCTTCTGGCTGATCGAGGCGCTGCATCGTTCCGGCCAGGACGAGGAAGCGCGCCGCCTGTTCGAAGCGATGCTCGCGCACCGCACGAAATCGGGCCTCCTTTCGGAGGACATGGACTTCGAGACGAGTGAGCTGTGGGGGAACTTTCCGCAGACCTATTCGCTTGTCGGGATAATCAATTGCGCGGGGCAACTGTCGCGCTCCTGGCGCGATTGGCGTTAGGGTTTTCAGGCGTTTCCCAACGCCTTTCAGGGGATTGTGTATGAGCCGACTGATCGTGATTTCCAACCGCGTTTCCGTGCCCAAGGCCGCTGGAGCCGCGGGCGCACAAGGAGGTCTCGCCGTCGCGCTCAATTCGGCCCTGCGCGAAAACCGCGGGATCTGGTTCGGCTGGTCGGGCCAGGAAACCGAGGAGTTCACCGGCCACCTCGACATGCAGCGCAACGACGGGGTGACCACCGCCACCATCGACCTCGAGCCTCAGGATATCGAGGAATACTACAACGGCTATGCCAACCGCACCCTTTGGCCGCTGTTTCACTACCGCATCGACCTAACGGAATACGACCGCAATTTCGGTGAGGGTTATGAGCGTGTGAACCGCCGCTTCGCGGATTCGGTACGCCCCCTGATTGACCAGGACGACCTCATCTGGGTTCACGACTATCACCTTCTCCCGCTGGGCTCGATGCTGCGCACGCAAGGGGTGAAGAACCGCATGGGCCTATTCCTCCACACACCCTGGCCCCCGACCCGCCTGCTGGTTTCTCTGCCCTTCCACGAGCGGCTGGTGGAATCGATGCTCGCCTATGATGTTATCGGTTTCCAGACCGAGGAATGGTTGGGCAGCTTTCTCCACTATCTCGAGAAGGAAATGGGCCTCGAAATCAGCGAGGACGGCTGCGTTCAGTACCAGGGGCGCCGGATTGTCGCCCAGGCATTTCCCATCGGCATCGACTTCGCCGAATTTACTCAGGGCGCCCAAAGCGAGGAAGCCCAGGATGCGCACGACAAGCTTAAGGCCAGCGTGCGCGGGCGCAAGATCCTGATCGGCGTGGACCGGCTCGATTATTCCAAGGGCCTTGGCGAACGCTTCGAAAGCTTCAGCCGTTTTCTGGCGGACAATCCCGAGCTCGCCTCTAAAGCCGTTCTCCTCCAGATCGCTCCGCCTTCGCGCGGGGACGTAGCCAGCTACCAGCAGATCCGCGAGGACTTGGAACGCAAGACCGGGCACATCAACGGTGCTCATGCAGATGTCGCCTTCGTACCGATCCGATACGTCAACCGCGGCTATCCCAGGCGCCAACTGGCCGGCTTCTACCGCGCCGCAGACGTCGGCCTCGTCACTCCCTTACGCGACGGAATGAACCTGGTAGCCAAGGAATACGTCGCTGCCCAGAACGAAGAGGACCCCGGCGTCCTGATCCTTTCGCAGTTTGCAGGCGCTGCGCTGCAGATGGAGGATGCGCTGCTCGTCAATCCCCATTCGCTGGAAGACGTCAGCGAGACAATCAAGCGCGCGCTGGCCATGCCTCTGGAGGAACGCCGCGCGCGGCACGACAAGCTCCTGGATTCGGTGCGCAGCGAGGATGTCGTCCATTGGCGCGAGCAGTTCGTGCGTGCCCTTCACGGCACACATTGCGATGCGATCTAATCCGGGCAATCCTGGGCCCGAGCGGGCACCTGCCCTCGCGGCAAGGCAAGGACAACTCCCACTGCGCCCGCGATCCGACTAGCGGGCTGTAAGAATCTTTGCGGCCCGCTTCTCCCACGTGAACTGCGCGAGGAATGAGTCCAGCGCCGTCTGTCCGAGGCGCGCTCGCATGTCCGAATCAGAGGCCAGAGCATTTATTGCCGCCACCCAGCCATCGACATCGTCGGCCTTGCACAGAAGCACTTCCCTGCCGTTCGTCACCACCTCCCGGATTGCCGCCATGTCGGTGGCGATGATAGCCCGGGCGTGAGCCATGTACTCGAAGAGCTTGAGCGGAGACATCCAGCGGGCGAGATCGAAGCTGGTGTTCGCACCGGTGACGCTGCTTCCATATGGCGCCAGGGCCACATCGAGCTGCCGGATCTCGGCGGCCACCTCGCGGTTGGGCAGAAAACCCCGGAAGGTCACGCGCTCGCCCGTCTGGGCCTTCCACGTCGCGATCTGCTCCTCGCTACCGCCCACCACGATGAAATCGTGTTCGGAGCGCTGCGCGATCTGCGCGATGAGCTCCATCCCCTTGCCGGGATATAGCGAGCCGACGTAACCGACCCGCAGCCGCGCACGGTCTTGCGCCGGTCCAGGGGCGGCCCCTTCGATCGGATCGGTACCGCTCGTTGCGACAAGCGGGGGGGCCCGCAGTTTTCCGAAGTGTTCGGCGTAGTAGGACGCAAGCGCTTCGTTGATCACAACCAGCCGCTTGAAACTGCGCAGCCCCACAAGGCGCTTGAATGCGAATTGGCCACTGCGCGAGTAGGCTTCCAGAGGACCGTGAGCCTCGTGCATGACGGCAAGTCCCAGTAGGCCTGCAGCATAGCAGGATCGGATGCACCGCCCGAACACCAGATCGCTTCCGCGCTGGGCCGCGCGCCGGGCCGCCTGCCAAGCGAAACCGAACCACCGCGCCTTGCCAAGGGTGATGCGGTGGATCGCGAAGGGCTCCTCGCACCCGTAATAGGCCAGCGCCTGCTCTTCGAGCATCGGCGCCGTTTCGCCTTGATGCGGGACGACCAGCTCCACGTCCCAACCCTGGCGCGCGAATGCGGCACACATGCGCATCACCTGGACCGTGCTGGCGCCCTGACTCGGGATCTGCGCGTTATGTATATAGGTCAGGCGGGGCATACCCAATCTCCAGGCAATCGAATTGTGACGGACAGCGAGGCTCCGGGAGACGGGATGAAAGTCTCTCGGAGGGGGCTGCGATGATCGCGACCTGGCCGTTCCGCAGAAATTTTTATCCCTCTGCCCACTCGGCCAGACTCACCTTGACCCATGGCAGGCTCGAGACACCGCTCTCCACGGAAAAACCAGAAAATCAGCCTCAACCGCTCTACCGGACCATTGCTGCGATGCGGTAGACTTGGCAAGGATTAAGTGTATTTGGTTAGGTATCGATCACTTGGAGACTTGCGCGCCAAGTCAACGTTACAAGGGAAATAGCTGCCCCCCTGATCCCGCGTGGTCCTGGGATAGCCGCCTCACGCAGTAGGAGCCAGATTGTGAGACCAGCGAGGCCGGGAAAGCCAACCACGACGAACTCACCCCTGTCGCTTATCCAGAACAGCACCGTTCCATTCCGGCTTCTTGTCATCCTACTGCTCCTTGCCGCCCTCTTCGGCGGGTCGGCACGCGCCTATCCCCTGCGCGACCTGTTCCTCCAGATCCTCGCGCTGGGGCTTTTGGCGCATCTTCTCGTGACGCGTCCGCGACTGGCAACAGGCAAGCTCGTGTCCGCCGTTCTCGCGTTTCTGATCGCGCTTCCGCTCCTGCAGCTGCTGCCCTTGCCGAATGCACTCTGGAGCAGCCTTCCCGGTAGATCACTGGTCGTGGAAATAACCTCCGCGACCGATCCGAGTCTGTGGCGCCCCCTGTCAATGGACACCAGCGGCACACTGTTGTGGCTGATCTCGCTGTCGGTACCCGTATGCGCCTTTCTGCTGGGCCGCGGGCTTGGCACGCGCGAAGGCATGGCCCTGCTGCACCTGATCCTGCTGATCGGTTGTGCCAGCGCGCTCCTGGGGCTTGTCCAGATCGCGACGAACAGCTTCCACCTCTATCCCTCCCCCCAGAACAACTTCCCGCTCGGATTTTTCGCAAACCGCAACCATCAGGCCTTCCTGATGGCCACCACCGTCTCGCTGGCGATCCTTCTGGCGGTACGTGAATTGGGCAAGGGCCACATGACGAGGATGCTCTGGCCCTACGGCCCTGTCATAACGCTCGGCATCATCGTTGCGCTGCTCACACAATCGCGCGCGGGTGCTGCGCTTCTCGTGGTCGGGCTACTTCCCTCCGCATACCTGCTGCGCAAGTACCTTTCGGGCAAGGTCATGTGGACTGGCATCGGCGTCTTCGTGCTGGCCGGACTTTGGCTCATGGCCAGCGGCAGCGGACGCGGTGTGTTGGAACGCATGGCCAGCGCGGGCAGCGATGAGCGCTTCAGCAGCTGGGGCGATGTCTGGTTCATGGTCAGTTTCCATTTCCCGGCAGGAACGGGCCTTGGCAGCTTCGTGCGCGCGTTCATGCCGGTTGAAAGCCTCGACACGGTCTCGCGCAAGTATCTCAATCATGCGCACTGCGAGTATCTGGAGATCCTCGCCGACGCTGGAATCGCGGGGGCGCTTGCCATCTTCGCCGGGCTTACCTTCCTCGCACTTACGGTCCGCCGCATCATCATGCGCAATCTCTTGAACGACGACACTATTCTGGACTGCGGTGCCGTCGCCATCCTGATCATGATCGCGCTGCACTCCGTGGTCGACTACCCAAGCCGCACATTCGCGATCGCAGCTATCGCCGGGGCATTGCTGGGCCTCCTCGTTCGCGATCCGGTCCGTGCCGACGCAGCAAGCACCCGGAATTCGTGGCTGAAGCGCCCGGTGGCCCTCGCCAGCCTGGTCGTGCTGCTCGCCGCCGGCATCCAGACGTTCCGGATCAATCTCAGTGCGATCTCCTTGCCAGGCGAAGGCGTAGAGGTTCCCTTGATGAGCCAACTGGGAAGCGACAGCCACGCGCTCGCCGCCAATGCGGCCTACATGTCCGGCGCCAACGAAGTCGCATATGACGAAGCCATGGCCGCCCTGCGCAGCGCCCCCTACAACTCACGGGCGCTCCAGATCCTGGGGGAGCTCGCGCTTGCGGATGGAGACGCGGCCAGCGCCTCGCGTATGCTCGGCCTGGCCGCGCGCGTATCCTGGCGCAATACCGAGGTTCAGTGGTGGGCTCTGCGTCAGGCTCTCAACGACGGAAACATGAAAGCTGCCGTCAATGCGGGCGACTCCCTGCAACGTCGCGGCATACACATGGACGATGTTCGTGCCTACTTTCTGGGCATGGCCGCCACAGACGATGCCAATGCCGCCTTGATCGAGCGCCTCGCCGACAATCCGCCCTGGGCCCAGCCTTTCTTGCAGTTCACCTCGCAGAACACCCCGCCGGAGCTGATGGCGGCTGTGCTGCAAACGCTGACCGCCAGCGTGGCGAAAGGCTTGCACCCCAGCGAAGAGGCTCTTGGCCCATTGCTCGACAAGGCCCTCGGCCAAGGCATGGGACGTCAGATCGTCCCGCTAGTCGAGGCTGTGAACGGCACGTCCGGCAGCGACCCCACCGCGCATTCTCTCGATCCCCGATTCGAGACATTTGCGAACAATACAACACAGTGGGGGCCGTTCGGTTGGAAGCTGAACGACAACAAGGCCTACGTCGACAAGGCTGCGGTCGATGGAGAAGGGATCAATCTCCATGTCAGCGGGACAGGCGGCGGTGTCATGTTGTCGCAGAAACTGGCGCTGCCGTCCGGGCTCTATACGCTTGAGGCCCGCAGCAGCGTATCGGACACCTCGAATGGAGTGACGCGCTGGCAGGTTACCTGTATGGGCTCATCGATCCCGCTCACCCAGATCGTCGTCGCCGGAGCCGATGACCCCACCGGCAGCGAGACCTTTGTGGTGCCTTCGGGATGCCCCGCGCAGTCGCTCGAACTCTCGGTCCGGCCCGCCTTTGGCGACCTTGACCTGACGCTTGACCAGGTCACGCTCCGGGCGACCGGGGAGAACTGAGCTTGCACGAAGGCAAGGCGGACGACTGCCTCGGCCGCCTGAACGTGAAGAGGCGCGCTGGAGCCTGACCGTCGCCAGTTGGCAAACTGCACCAAGCACCGTGCGCCTAATCCTGCCAGCAAGGCTCCCTGATCCATCACCGGCTGGGGGGAGCGCGCCGAAACCACCCGAGCGCTTCGGATCACTTTTGTAAAATTGGCGCTTTCCTACACCCGCATGATTCGGATATGCAGGGCATAGAAGCGGCGTTTACAACGCCCGGCCGAGGTCCATTTCCAGGGCCTGGCCACCCGCAGCCCGACCGCGGCCGCCGCGTTATCTTCACGTCTTCCCTGATCGCAATTGCGTGCTCCCGGGCCCGTTCACGCCCTTCGGGACACGTGCCTTTCTCCCCTCGGCGACACTTCGTCTCTTCGGCGTCGTTCGCTTACCTGTCCGAGCGCGCGACAGGCCCATCTGTGTTGCCATCTCCACCTTGCAAGGCTCCCTGCTGCGCGCTCCGCCCGTGACCGCGCAGGCCCCGGCACGCCTGCCCCTTGAAGGAACCACCATGGCCTTTGAACAAAACTTCACCGCCTTTCGCTATGCAAGCTGGGGCGGTCCGCAAAGTCAGGATTACATCGTGTGCGTGGGTGAAGACCTCTCTGAGGCGCAGTTCGCCTGGTCCTTCGCCGACGAGCCGGGTGGCGAAGTGCGTATCCTGATCGAGACCGCCCCTTCCGGAAACCAGGGCGTCCATGCGAGCTACGACCCCGACCTGATCGCTCCCGATGCAGTGCTCCCAAGCGGCGGCACCAATATCGTCCCCTTCATCTCCCAGGACACCATTGCCCAGTTGCCCGATCCCGAAGTCCACGGCGCAGACATCGTACTTCACCACACGCTGTACATCACCCCGCCTGACGGTCCCAAGCGCGCCGAATGTTTCGGCACCTTCACGATCAAACAGGGAGCCCCCAACTGATGGCCATCTTCTATGTACGCAGGGACCGGAAGATCACCGTCTTCCAGGGCGAAAACACCCTTGAGGCCAAGCGCCAGGCGGATCGCGCCCGCGACACTGTCGAGAATGCCGCCCAGGATGTTCTCGGCGCGCGCGATGCCGCTCTTGTCCAGATCGAGACAGAGGGCGACGCGCAGATCACGTCGGCCCGCCTCTGGGCCGAATCCGCTTCGCCCCCCGATGCCAGCGCGCCGGAAAGCCGCAGCGCCCGCTCCTGGGCCGAACAGGCCCGCACTGACGGGGAAGCCCAGACCCAGCTTTCCAGCCAAGCCGCCCAGCTTTCAAGCACACAGGCCCTGCGCTCGGAGCTGGCCGCAACTCAGGCGGCCGTCGCGCAGACCGCATTCGACACCCTCGCCGACGGTCTGGCCGCCACCAGCTCGGGCGATGTCTTCAACGTGCGCGGCGATGGCGATGTCTATGCGACCACCTACCGCAACGAGGACGGCAGTGCTTCCACGCAGCTTGGTGCCTTTCCGTCCAAGTCCTTCATGGACGGCATCGCCCCGGCGGTGAACAGCAAGGTCCTTGCCCTGGCCCGCGCCAGCAACGTGGATGTCCTCAACCCCGGGCTCGACAATGGCAGCGCAATCCAGGCCGCGTTGAGCGAGGCCATGAGCAGCGGCAAGACCGTTGATCTGGGGAACAACGAGTTCCGGGTCGGCTCGCAATGGCTCACATCCTTTGCGCTAACGGACAAGCTGACCCTGCGTGGTGACGGAGGACGCTTCCTGGCCACCGAAGGGACCGGCAGCAAACGATTTGCCTATCTGCGCGCCCCGATCGAGATGGACGGAGTCCAATTCGACAACTTCCAGAACATCCTGCAATGCGACAGCGAAGGGCTCGACCTGAGTGGCGAGGACATTGCCCTACGCAATATCCGCCATCACAACGCGGGCGGAGCGCTGATCTATTCGACTCTGGAGGACTTGCGCATTCGCGAGCTGATCCTCGAGAATATAAGCATCGATGGTCCGATCAACGCCAACGGCGCAGGATCCGGACAGGGTATTCGCTATCAGTCCAATGGATTCGAAAGAGCCTACCTGCGCAAGATCTTCGTGCGCAACCGCAGCTACCAGGGCATCCGCATTGGTGGTTACCCCCATGGACTGGCTCGCAATCGGCATATCCACATGGAAGCGCTGCACGTCGACGGGGTCATCTCAAACGGCCAGAGCAATGGCGTCCAGGCCTTCGGCGGAGACGTCACCATGCACGACCTCTTCGTGCGCGGGGTGGAGTGCTACACCGGGGCCTCCTCCAACGTCGAGCCGGTCTATGTTGTTGGTGACACGGTCACCATGGGCAATGTGACCATCGAGGCCTGCGGGCAGGAACAGGCCGCTCTCGCCATCAAGTCCAGTCGTGCCAAACAGAGCGGCCCGATCCGGATCAGGACAAACCTCCACACCGACATGAACGCTGCCATCCGCATCGACGGGTCGGATGCCGATCTGCGAGGTGGCATCGACATCGAATGGCTCTGGGAGCCACTGGCCGCGAGCACCACGGCCGGGCTCCCTGGCGACGATACCTATGCCATCGATTTCCTCCATCTCGATGACGGCCTGACCGATACGATGGAGTACCATTTCGTCCCGCACCAAATCAACACGACCGACACTCCCAAGCTGGACGTCGGCGGCTTTGGTGCGCGAACCATGGTACTCAAGGAGACCCTGGCCCCGATCCGACCCGGCCAGCTGCGACCGCAGGCGGTGTACAGCGCGCGCTACAACGTTGCGAACGACAACTTCGAAGTGCGTGCCGTGAACTGGGAAGCCAACAGCCCCCTGCTGAGCAATACGTCCGATCACGCCCAGATTGAGGGCATTCTGAGCGACGGCGAAGTCTACTGGTTCACCCCCATGCGCTCTCTGGCTGCCGGAGCCACACTCTCCGTGGGCACCGCACAACCGCGGCCCATCAAGGCCGATAGCGCCAGCGGCCTCGTCGACACCCCCTTGAGCAATGGGTACCCCCATGCGGTCTACTACAGCGCAAGCGATGACGCTCTGATCTCGCTGGAGCGTTCGGGAATGCCCTATAACGGGATTGGTCGATTTGTCCCGGAAGTGAGCGGCTCAGGCAATACCTTTACCTTCGTCCACCCCTATCCGCAGGACTATGCCGACCGCCTCTTCGTGCTCTTCCAGACGTCGAACACGGGTAGCGCGACCCTCAATGGAGATCCGTTGCACAAGTCCGATGGTTCCAACCTGACCTCGGGCTTCATTACCCCACGTGTCCTCTACCAGCTCCAGCGCGAGGGCTCGACTTGGCGGGCGAGCCGAATCGGAGACCGGTTTCCCGCAATTGACGTTTGGAGCGGGGCCGGCGGACGCCAGATCATCAAGGATGTCACGATCAGCAATGGACAGTACAGCTCCATACTCCAGAGCTATTCCGCCGGGCTCTCCATCGCCGAGGACATACGAACGCTTGGTCGTACGCGCATCAAGAATACCGCAGTGGATTTTCACTTGTCCTGCAATATTCCGCAGCAGGCTCGGGCCAGAGCGAAGGATATTACCCTATCCTACTTCTACCTCGACAATCCCAACTATACCGCTGCGGCAGCCAATGGCTTTGCCCTTTTCGACTGCTCCGATATCCCGCCCGCAGCCATCCGGGGCGTCATCGAGACCTCGCGCGGTGCGGTCATTTCGGGCAGCACCACCCAAGGCGCAATCGGATCGCTGAAACTGCGCAACGTGCAAGCGCACGATTTCAACTCCTCCTTCATGTCCTACGCCTCCGGCTTTGGCACGATCGACAGCGATCACGCCACCCGGATCCGCAACGTGAATCCGGGCAGCATCGCTGCGGGGAATTTCATGGAACTGGGGAACACGTTCACGCATCTCGGGGTAGAACCGGGCGACACCATCCAGGTGGCGCATAGCGCGAATGCGAGCATCCTGGAACTCGGCGCCTATTGCCCCTCACGCGACACCGTACGCGTATTCCTGCGGCACCCGGATGCTTCGGGAACGGCGGTCGATCTGGCTTCGGGAGACCTGTATATCACCTCGCGCCGCCTTCGCGCGGGGTAGTCGACAGATCCTATCCGCTGCGCATCTCCGCGCAGCCACAGCCATGGCCGGAGCCCCTTAACGGGACTGCGGCCATGCTTTTTGCCTTTTGCTGTCTTCAGGCAGCCTTACGCTTCACGCCGGACGTTTCGCTCTGCTTGCGATCGATCGCATCCGAATAGGCCTGCGCGATACGGGAGACCATTGTCCCCACGCTCCAGGGCGACAGATCGACCTCTCTAGCCGCCCTCCCCATCTGCACGCGACGCTCCGGATCATCGACAAGAGCCATGAAGTTCGCCGCCAGAGCCGTAAAATCGTCGATCCGGTTGAGAAGGCCATTGCGGCCATCCGCAACGACCTTGTCCAGGCCGGGCAGAGCCGGAGACACGACCGGCTTTCCAGCAAGGGTCGCCTGTATCACGACACGCGGCAAACCTTCGTTGCCGGCGGCGTGGGCCACGATATCGACAGTGGCCAGCAGGCGCGGCAGATCGCTGCGGAAACCGAGCAGGAGCACATGATCCTCCAACCCCAGAGTCTTGATCTGCGCCGCCAGTGCTTCCTGTTCAGGACCTTCGCCTGCGATCAGAAGAATCCAGTCATCCCGCATACGATAGGGCGCCAGCGCCTCGACGAGGTCGCCAATCTGCTTGCGCTTTTCGAGGTGCCCGCCAATGAGGCCGATCGTGCGCGCCTGCCCTGCCAGATGCGCGGGAAGAAGTGAGGCGAGATCGAGGGCCTCGGCCGTCTGGTACTGCTCGGTCGCCATACCACTGGGCACCCAGGAATGGCCTTCCGGGGTTCCAAGGCCATTTTCCAGGCACAAGCGCTGCATTTCCTCGCTCACACTGACGAAACTGTCCGTGAACGGGGCCACGGCGCGTTCCATGCCCAAGTAGATCAGCCGCTTTGCTCTGGGCATGTTCACGAAGGGCAAGATATGCACGCCGTGTACGATAACGGGTGCCTTGACCGCCCGTGCAGCCAGCCTGCCAAGCACTCCTGCCTTGCTCTCGTGGGTATGGACGACCGCGGGCTTGAGTTTGCGCAGCAGGCGGAACAGGTCGAACAGGCAGCGAACGTCATTCAGCGAAGGGTCGCGAACGAGCGAGGGCAGGTAATGCCATTTCACCCTTGGATCGAGCTTTGCCACCATCTCGGGATGATAATACCCCGTGATCAGGTGGATCTCGTCTCCCGCTTGCGCCTGGCCATTGCACGTGAACAAAGTGTTCTCATCGGCACCACCGCGGATGAACCGGGTGATGATATGAACCACGCGCATGGGCGTTCCCTGTTCCGCGGTCTTCGTGTGCATTTCGCTGTCCTTACTTGGCCTTGGCGGCGTGAATCCTCATGTGCTCAGGGTACAGGCCCGTGGCACTCGACTCACGACCGGACCATTAAAAGCGCTGGAACACCGCGATAAGCGGGATGGCACGTAGGGCGTCCTGATAGAGGCCCTTGAGCGCATTGTAGCCAACAAACACACGGTCGCCGTCATAGATCACCGGATCCTCGAGCGAGCCATTGCGAATGGCGCGCAGATCAAACCGCGCCGCCATGCGTTGGCCGTCGACATGGCGAACGACGATGACTTCGCTAAGCTTCGCAAGGTTGGCGGGACCGCCGGCCTTTACGATCACCTCGGACAAGGTCGCCGTGCCGAACAACGGAACCACGGACGGTGTGTTGACCTGCCCGTCGACGATGACCTGTTTGGAGGCATACTCGACCACGTTGACGGTTACCTGGGGATTACGAAGGTAATCGGGAGCCAGCGCGGTAACCACGTTCTGCTCCAAACGATCCGAGGAGAGTCCCTCTGCCGTCACAGAACCGATGAGAGGCATGCTCACTCGCCCCTGCGGATCAATGATGATGTCCTTGACCGACATATCGGGCTGCCCGAAAATGTTGATCGAGATCTTGTCACCCGGTCCGAGTAGATAGTCGGGCGCGGGGTTGGGAGGAATGATGGCGGCTTGCGCTTCCGGGCTAGAAGGAACCGCGGCATTGTTTGCACAACCTGCCAGCAATAGAGCTGCGCCAGCCATGCATCCGATTTTTCCCTGCACTCTCAACCTCGACTTACCTAGAGAACGACACTGCTCTATGCGTGGAGATTCATGCACGCAAGCTACTTACGACAGACACTTGCACTCTCTGGCTCGCCACGTCCCGGCCAATGAAGTTTCAGGCCGGGAAGCACCCCCAAAAGGGAGTGCCCCCGACCTGAAGAAATTCAGAGGCATTGGCCACGCTCCATGGAACGCCACCTATCCTTTATTCAGGGGCTCGCGGGCTCGTCGTCACTGTCGAACGCACCTGCGACCGCGGCAATGCCCAGACCACCAGCGGCAATTGCAAGGATCAACACCGGAAGACCTACGCCACGGTTGGTCTTGGAAACGTCCGCCGACTGGCGCACGCCCACGACCTTGCCGGCCGGGGCCGAAACTGCAGGGGCATTCATCGCACGAGGCGCAGCGGCGAATGCCGTCTGGCCCATGAGTGCTGAGGCCATTGCGAGCCCCATAGTCACCTTACCAAGTGCTTTCATTTGTAATCTCCAATTGAGGCACGGCTTCTCAAACTGGCGCAAATCGCGTTCGGCCTAGGCTGAAAATTCAGATTCGACCGAAATATTTGCGCCTTCGACGTTGTATATCGCACAAACGACAATGAAGTCAAAGGCGCTTACCCCTCGAAGTTCCCTAGAGAACGCATTTTTTTGCAATGCAGCACGAATGGTCGCAAAAACGCCGCTAGGTTGAGATCCCATTGATTGGCATCCCGTGATGCGATCCAGGTACCCATCCGGAGAACCCCGCCTTACCCGGCGAGTGGACGACTGGCCTCAAGAGCGCTCGCATGAGCGAACTCAGGAACGCAGCATGGGGCAATGACGGGGCCGGAGCGGCGACGTCGGCGGCGCGAACAAGCCGAAGGGCCATCCCTTCCGATGGTGGAGGCGGCCATTGCCGAGGCGGGGCTTTTTTGCGCGAATCGATCGCAGATCAGCGGCCGGCTTTGCGTGCACCAGACTACGCGACACGCTGACTTTGAGGCCTTCCGAGCGCGGTGAAGCAGTTGAGAATGGCGGCGCGGATTGCAGTTCGACGATTTGGCGATCGAAGTCTCGTGCCGTGACGCGCGCGCCCATCAGCTTGAAACAATGCATTTTGATTTCGCCTAGGCTGCGCTGGGTGATAGCAGCTCCATCGCGTCCAGATGGCCCTGCCAGACCGCCGGTTAGAGCGAACGATCTCGTTTCCGGCCGCAACCCCGGACGAACTCTCGGGCCAGGCTTGCGCGTTGCAGGAGTGGGATTGATCGCACAGGCATCGCGCATGGCAATGTCCTCGTGAAAGGTCCTGGCGTCAAAAGCGCCATCAGCACGTACCCGTCCGGTGAGTCCCGCCTTGTCCGGCGCGTGAACGACCGGTCTTAAGAGCGCTCGTATGAGCGAGCTTAGGAGCGCAACATGGGGCAGATCACGGTGATGACGGGGCCGGAGCGGCAGCGTCGGTGGCGGGATGAGGAGCGGCTCCAGATCTTGGCCGAAGCCTTCGCGCCGGGCGCATGTGTCGCGGACGTGTCCCGGCGGCGGGACGTTTCGACCAGCCTGATCTACACATGGCGGCGCAATCTTCGGCGCGAACAAGCCGAAGAGGCTGCCCTCCCGATGGCCGACGTGACCTTTGCCCAGGCGGTCCTCGCCGAGGAGCAGAAGGTGGACGATTGCGACCGGTGCGCCGTGATCACTGTTGAACTCGGCGAAGGCCGGCTTGTTCGCATTTCGGCCAGAGCGCCCGCCCCACTGGTCATCGCGACCTTGAAGGCGCTGCGGTGATCCCGGCGGGCGCACGGGTGTGGATCGCCATGGGGCACACGGACATGATGTGATGGACACCCCTTGCGACCCAGGCTCAACATTGTGGGGCTGAACCAATTGATGGAGTCGAACATGGACATCAAGGTAATCGGGATCGACATCGCAAAGCGGTATTTTCAAGTGCATGGCATCAACGCCACCGGAGGCGTGGTCTTGTGCCGGAAGCTGACGCGAGATCGATTTCTCAAGCTTTTCGGAGAAATGCCTCCCTGTATCGTCGGGCTTGAAGCCGGTTCAGGTGCTCACCACTGGGCACGCGAACTGGCCAAATTGGGGCACGACGTTCGCCTAATGCCGCCGCAATTCGTTAAGCCCTACGTCAAGACCAACAAGAACGATGCCGCCGATGCCGAGGCTTGCTGCGAGGCCCTCCAGCGACCGGGGATGCGTTCTGTCCCAACGAAAACAATCGAGCAGCAGGCGGCAATGGCGCTGCACCGGGTTCGTGACCATTTGATCAGTCGGCGGACAGCGACTATCAACGCCTTGCGAGGCCATTTAGCGGAGTATGGTGTCGTTGCGCAGGTTCAGCGAACCGGGTTGCGGCAACTCTTCGATCTCGTCCTTGACGATCAAGACCAGAGCCTCGACCCTACGCTCAAACCCGTCCTCAGAATGCTGGTCGACGAAATCGTTTCGATGGATGCGCGTATATCCGATCTCGATCGACAGGTGAAAGATGCGGCGCGTGACAGCGAGGCTTGCCGACGTCTCGTCGAAATTCCAGGTATTGGACCGCTGATCGCAACAGCGGTCACGGCCGCGGTCTCTGATGAAACGCGTTTCAGTTCCAGGCGACATTTCGCTGCCTGGCTCGGGCTGACGCCGAGACAGCACTCGAGTGGCGGCAAGGAACGTTTGCTCGGCATAAGCAAACGGGGAGACGCTTACATGCGCCGACAATTCGTGAACGGCGCCCGCTCACTTGTTCGAATTGCGGACGGACGATCGGGTGGACTATGGGATTCGATAAACGCCCTGCTGCAAAGGCGGTCATTTAACGTCGTGACGGTCGCGGTCGCGAACAAACTCGCGCGCGTCGCTTGGGCGATCCAGGCACGAGGAAAGCGGTGGAAGCCGGCATGATCAACGCGTGATCGGAGTGACATAACGAACATTTGAACGAGACTGTGAGGGCAATTTGAACATGGTGGCAGGACCGGTCGGCGACCGGCGTCGACGAGCCCGGTTTGCGCATTGAACCTTGAGTTCGATGATATGATGGGAAGTCGATGGGCGGAACTCACCAAGGCCGAGCCTTTGCGGCTCAGGCCGGATAGATGGCAGCAGCCAATCCGATCTGCACATGATCAGAAAAACCTTGCACAGCAAGGGGTGTCCATAGATGCGCAAAGGGATGCAAGGGCTGGCCTTGCAGGTCCAGCAGGGCCTGAAGCGCGACCCGCACGGGGGCGATCTGTTCGTGTTTCGCGGACGGACGGGATCGCTGATCAAGATCATCTGGCACGACGGGATCGGCATGTCGCTCTATTCCAAGCGGCTCGAGAAGGGGCGCTTCGTGTGGCCCTCGGCGAAGGACGGGATCGTCTCGCTGACCAACGCGCAATTGTCCTGTCTGCTGGAGGGGATCGACTGGCGTAAACCGCAGTATTCCTGGCGCCCGCAGAGCGCCGGATAGGCCGCGCACTTTCTTCGCTTTCCGGCGCATTTTTGGCTTCAACGCTGCGCCGATCTGTGATTCCATGCCCGTCATGGACACGGTCGCATCGCCTTTCTCGGACGACGTGGAAGCGCTCAAGGCGCTGCTGTCTGCCGCGCTCGAGCGCGCCGACGATGCCGAAGCGCGCCTCGCCAATGCCAGGGCCCGCGAGAGCGCGACCGGGGCGATGATCGCTCACCTCAAGCTGCAGATCGCCAAGTTGCGCCGCGAGCAATATGGCGCCAGCGCCGAACGCAGCCGTCGGCTTCTCGACCAGCTTGAGCTTCACTTGGAAGACCTCGAGGCGGATGCCTGCGAGGATGACCTAGCCGCCGAAGTCGCCGCAGCCAGGACAGCCGACGTTGCCGCCTTCGCGCGCAAGCGGCCAAGCCGCAAGCCGTTCCCCGAACATCTCCCGCGTGAGCGCGTCGTCATTCCCGCGCCATGTTCGTGTCCGTCCTGCGGCGGCGTGCGCCTGTCGAAGCTGGGCGAGGACGTGACCGAGACGCTCGAAGTGATCCCCCGCCAGTGGAAGGTGATCCAGACGGTCCGCGAGAAGTTCACCTGTCGGGATTGCGAGACGATCACGCAGCCTCCGGCGCCGTTCCATGTCGTTCCGCGCGGATGGGCCGGGCCCAGTTTCCTCGCCATGCTGCTGTTCGAGAAGTATGGCCAGCACCAGCTCCTCAACCGCCAGGCCGAGCGCTTCGCCCGCGAAGGTGTTGCGCTCAGTACCTCGACGCTGGCCGACCAGGTGGGCGCGGCGGCCTTCGCCCTGATGCCGATCTATCGACGGATCGAAGCCCACGTGCTTGAGGCCCGGCGCCTGCATGGCGACGATACGACCGTGCCGGTCCTGACCAGGGGCAAGACTAATACCGCGCGCCTGTGGGTCTACGTCCGCGATGACCGGCCCGTTGCCGGCAACGATCCGCCCGCAGCACTGTTCCATTATTCCCGCGACCGGCGCGGCGAGCATCCGCGGGCGCATCTGGCGTCCTGGGCAGGGATTCCGCAGGCCGATGCCTATGGCGGCTACAACGAGCTCTACGCACCCGGCCGTCAGCCTGCGCCCTTGGTCGAGGCGGGCTGCTTTGCGCACGCACGGCGCAAGTTCTTCGAACTCGCCGACGTCGAGGCTGCAGCGCGCAGGAAGAGCCGTGGCGAGCGCACCGGTATGATCTATCCGATCGCGCTGGAAGCCGTGCAGCGCCTCGATGCCCTGTTCGAGATCAAGCGCGGCATCAACGGCAAGACAGCAGCGAAGCGCATCGCCGTCCGGCAGGACCTCAGCGCACCGCTGATGGCGGATCTGCACACCTGGCTCGCCGCCCAGCTCGCGAAGCTCTCGCGCAGCCACGATCTGGCCAAGGCCATCAATTACATGCTCCGGCGCTGGGGTGCATTTACCCGCTTCCTGAGCGATGGCCGGATCTGCCTCACGAACAACGCTGCCGAGCGGACGCTGCGCTGTGTGCCCCTCGGGCGCAAGGCCTGGCTGTTCTGCGGCTCTGACCGCGGCGGACAGCGCGCCGCCGTGCTCTACACGCTGATCCAGACCGCCCGTCTCAACGACGTCGATCCGCAGGCTTGGCTGGCCGATGTCCTCGCGCGCATCGCTGAGCATCCGGCCCGCCAACTCGACGAGCTGCTGCCATGGAACTGGCAACCGCGTGAGGCGATCGGGCAATGAAGTACCTCAAGGGGCTCTCACTCATAGCGGTACTCGGGTTGATCGGCGTGCTCACGTTCAAACTCCAGGAGGAGCGGTGGAAAACTCGCATATTCAAGGAGGATCAAACATTCGTTCGGCTCGCCTATCTCGCCGAAGCTGAAGGACCAGTCACCGAGGAACAACTTCGTCAACTGATGAAACCATTCTATCCTCGGGTCATGCGATTTCCCGACGAGGTCTGTGTGCAACTCAATTCTAGAATGAGTTGGACAGATGGCGGGAGCATCTACTGCTTTGATCCGGAAGA
Organism: Novosphingobium mangrovi; assembly: GCF_022818885.1. Taxonomy (NCBI): domain Bacteria; kingdom Pseudomonadati; phylum Pseudomonadota; class Alphaproteobacteria; order Sphingomonadales; family Sphingomonadaceae; genus Novosphingobium; species Novosphingobium mangrovi. The sequence goes on from NZ_JALHAT010000012.1 coordinate 74,863, forward strand.
TCGCCACATCACGCGGTCATTCCCTGTCCGCCCATAACGTTGGCTACTCCTACAGCGCTTTTCATGCACAGCGCTGGCTCCGCTCAAAGCGGCCTTCACCGGATGGCTACATCAGCACTGACGTTCGCGATGGCTTGATCGCTTGGGATCTGCTCCAGCAGTTCGGGCAGCATGGGCGCATCGCCAACCCGGCTTCCGGTCACCTCGATCGCGCAGATTTCAAGCGATCCGGCGTCCACACCACGGTAGACCTTGCGCCATTGGCAGCGTTTGGACGGGCCAGGCTTGCGCCTGCATCATTCCCCGTCGCCCACCGCCTCGACGCCCGCGCTGTCGATCAGCAGGTGCAACAGTCCGGAGCCGGGCCGAAAGGGGATCTCGACAAGCCAGGTCTTCTGTATCCGGCTCAGCGTGATGAAAGCCGGCACCGGCCAATCAAGCCCAGCCATCTCGAGAAAGCTGGCGAGCATGCCGGTGTTCTGGCCAACGGAAGCTTGGACTGGGGAGCCCCAGATAGACAGCCTGGCGCCGCCGCTTGCCGTTCGGCGCGGACAGCCCTCCATCCCGGGACCAAACCAGACCTGAATCGAACCTCGCAGCGCCAGCGCTACGTTGTAGGGCTTCCAATTCGTCGTGCGGTAGCGGGCCCAAGACGGTTTACGCATCGAGGACCATTAACTAACTGGTTTCACGAATAGAAGCTCTTCGACATTTGCACAACAAAGCCAAGGCGAGCGGAAAGGCGCTTCACGCCCGAACTCGCCGAATCATTAATTCGCGGACCAGAAACCGAGGCGGACGAATGTGTCAGCGGCCAGGTAATTTTCCGAAGCCGCGTAATATCGCGGGCCATATCAGGTCGCCTTTTTTTATACCCTTAAATCTTATGCCAGGACTTCCTTGTAGATCTCCTCATAGGCGTTCACGACGAAGTCCGCGTCGGTACGCCCCACGATGGCCTGCCGCGCCTCAGAATCCAGCGACTCCAGTCCTCCGGGGCCGGGCAAGGCACATATGAGTTCGGCAAGACGGCTCACGTCACGGCCTTCGTAAAGCCAACCGGTGCGCCCTTCCTCGACCACTTCAGGAATGCCCCCTGATTTGGCCGCGATGACCGGAAGACCGAAACGGTAAGTCTCCAGGATGCTGCGAGGAAGCGGCTCGGGGTACAGCGAAGGCACGACGACGAGGTCAACCTTCTCATAGAACTCCCGAGGTGTGCACCAGCCCATGAACTCGGTACGCTCGTCCGCCAGCGCGCGAACCTCGGCCATGTATTCAGGATCCCCATCTCCGGCGATGATCAGGCGCACGGGCACATCGGCAGGTATGCTCTTCATCGCCTCCTGCAAAACGCGCACCCCCTTCGATTCCTTGATACGCCCGATGAAGCCGATCACGATCGTTCCATCCGAGCGGTCCCTTGGCGTAAAGTCCGTCACTTCCGGGGTCGCGCTCAGAATGGCGCGCGCAACGCGTGCATTGGGGAAAAGCCCCGCCTCCATATGCGTATCCACGACATATTGCCCGACTGCGACGACACCATCGACCTTGGACGTCAAACGCTTGCGGGCCGCCGTCACGATGGCGCAGTCCGTACAGGAGCGCGAACACGGCTCGCCATCACGAAAGAAACCCGAGCGCGAGCACAGCAACCAGTAGTCACGCAGGTTGTGCACTACCTGGGCGCCGACCGCCTTTGCCGCATCCCAGACCCCGCAGGTCAGCAACTGCATGATGTTGGTGTGCACGATCTGGGGACGGACGGTTTCCATGATCGGGGCGAGGCGGGCACGCATCAGCGGATTGTAGTTTTCCACGAGATGATAGCCCAGTTTACGGATCTGCCCTTTCTCCGGCCGATCGAAAGGATAGTCCACCAGCCTCGGGCGGATCCGATGAACGGTCATTCCATGTTCCTGCCGGACGCTTTCCTCGTCCGGCACGACCGTAACCACGTGCATCTCATGGCCGCGCTCGGCCAGAGCTTTGCCCAGATTGAACGTGGAAACTTCGGCCCCCCCCTTGATGATGGGCGGAAACAGAGTGTTCGTCAGCATGATACGCAAGATTGAGTTCCCATCCTTGTAATTCGGTATGAAGACGTTGTCTCCCGGTCGCGAACAGCCTGGCGCGAACCGGACGGCAGGCGACCTCTCGCCCCCCTGGCCTTCAAAGCATATGGTTCGAAGCGAGCAGCGCCTCGTAACTCGCGCGTGCGGGCGCGGCCCACGGCGCGGCCTCGACATCACGCACGATTTTCCGGGCATCGAATTCCAGCTGCAGGATCGCCGGCATGTTGCGCAGCAACGTCAGACCGCCCCGCAGGTGCCCCGAAGCGCGCGAAAGGTTCCGATATTGGCGTTTCATGACGATCTGACGATCGACCCGCGTTGAATTCTTGTCCTGGCCGCCCCGGGCCGGAGGAGCCAGCGGCCGCCCCAGCAGGTCCGATATCCGGCTCACAACGACTTCAGGGTTCCTGACCAGGAACTTGAAATCGATCACCTTCAGGTTCGGAAACATGGAAAGGTACGGGGCAAGCTGGTCTGCGTAGAACGAATTGGCGATGTAGCGATAATTGAAACTGGGGTCGTGGTACACGCGATCGCTGTGCTGTGTTGCGCTGGTCTCGCGCATGATACACGCGCCCCTGGCGAAGGCCGCCTCCAGACGCACCTCTTCCTCCTGCCGGATCTGCTCGTACGTTGTGCCCGAAACGGCGAACACATCCTTCGCGCGGCGCACCTCGCGGCCGTGCTTCAACGAATGGAAGTAGGCCGAAACCGCCCGCTCGACAGGATCGCGAACGACAGCAAATACATAGGCGCCCTCACCCCGATCTGCATGTATCCGGCTCGCCGAGGAGGGGATGTGCAGATAAGAGACGGAACTATCCAGGCGCATGGAGGCATCGGCATGTGCGAACAGCGAGGGCCAAGCTTGCCCTGGCCACAGGCTCGAGGAAAAGAAGTGCGGCTCCTTCACCGGCGGCTCTGCTAAAAAGTCATTTTCTGCCAATAGATTGTGCAGAAAGGTCGAGCCCGCCTTCTGCGCTCCAACCACAAATATGTCTTTCACGCCGGATTCCACTCGCTGCCACTTGCCGCACTGCACAAATGCGGTTTAGTACATATGCAAATTTCGGCAAGGGCTGAGCCAAGGCTTCCTTACCAATACAGAGGAATCATAGCACCGCGATATGAAGAACAGCGGCTCGAACATGGCACATGCCTCGGTCGGTCAGCAAACGCTGCGCGGCCTGCTTCAACTTGGTTCCAGTACACTTTTCACTGCGGGATTTCGTATCGTCGTCGTGGGCGTCATGGCACGCCTTCTCGCACCCGAAGATTTCGGCGTGGTGGCGATCTCCAACATCTTCGTCGAATTTGCACGGCTGGTTACCACCTCAGGGCTTGCGCAGTCCCTGGTCCATAAGCGCACGCTCAGTGAAGAAGAGATCCGCACCGCGTTCACCGCGTCGCTGGCATCAGGCTTCCTGACAATGCTGGGCGTTATCGTGGCAGCCCCCTTCATTGCCCGCTTCTTCGAGCTCCCGGCCCTGACCAACGTTCTTTACGTCTGCTCGCTCATTCCCCCGCTCATTGCCGTCAGCATGATCTCGAGCAAACTGCTCGAACGCGCCCATCGCTTCGGCCCGATTGCCCGCACCGAGGCGATGGCCTACGTCGCGGCCCAGGTCTGCACAGGCATCCCGATCGCCTACTTCGGTGGAGGAGTCTGGGCCCTCATCATCCCGCAGGTCATTTCCACGCTGTTCACCAGCTTGCTGCTGTTCCGGGCCCAGTCCCATTCGCTGGCGCTCTATTTCGGGCGCGAGGAATACCGCGAGCTGATGCGTCTTGGCACCGGCTTCGGACTGCAACGGTTCGCCAATTTCGCGGCCCAGAGAGGAGACTATTTCGTCACCGGCAAGCTGCTCGGCCCCCTCGCACTGGGACAATACGAACGCTCCTATGTGCTGATGAACCTTTCGAACAGCCTGCTTGCAAAGGCTCTCAAAACAACACTTTTTCCTGCCTTCTCACGCGTTGCCGAAGACAAGGAAAGGTTTGCAAAAGCCTACCTTGACTCCATGTCGAGCGCGGCCCTGATCACCCTTCCCGTTTCCCTGGCATGCATCGTCCTTGCGGACGAGATAGTCGAAACCTTGCTGGGCCAGCGCTGGCTGGATGCAGCCACGCCCTTCGCCATTCTTTCGTTGGGCATCTTCGCGCGGACCTGTTTCAAGGTTGCGGGGAGTGCGGCAAACGGCCTGGGCCTGGCCTATCGCAACCTCGTCTCGCAGATCATCTATGCGGCTTGCGTCATCGTCGGTGCCGCAATCGGGTCGCGCTGGGGGATCAATGGCGTTGCCACATCCACCCTTGTCGCGATCTTCATCGTCCTCCTCTCCTTCAACCACAATGTCATGCGGGTGGTCGGAATCGATTGGAAGGCAATGGCCAGGGCCATTGCGCCGGGACTGACATCTTCACTGCTGCTGGCCAGCGCTGCCTGGATCTGTGTCGCATATCTGCGCGACGCGATGGTGATGCCGGCTGTCATCCGCCTGCTCATCTCGGGAGGTGTCGCGGGTGCCGTCCTGCTAGGGGCAACCTTTGGCCTGCCCCGACTTTTTCTCGGCCGGCACGTGATGGGCATGCTGAGGCGCTACATCCCCGACAAGAAGCTGCTTCGCCGACTGTACGAATGAGGCTTCCCTATGGCCTGCTGCTGGCGCGATGGACACCGAGATAGGCTTCTTGACGCTACACCTGCCTGGCGAGAGGTGGCCTGGAGAAGCTGCACATTGAGATAACTGGATTTTCTGCCTGAGAGCAGTCCTGAAGGCTGCGAGACAGAAACAGAGAATGCGCCGACGCCCCGGCGCGACCGTAGCCCGGCATTCAAGGCCAAGTGGCCCTTGCCGCGATCAAGCGCGAGATGACGCTGACGGAGCTGGCCCAAGGCTAACATCTGCATCCCAAGCGGATCACGACGTGGAGAATGCAGTTGCAGGAAGGAGCGTCGGGCAAACGCCCGAGCAAACCCCAGACGATCCACTTGTCAGACGTCCAAGGCGGTTCAGACAAGCCGCACCATTTCTGCCTCCATCAATCCGACAGAAGTCCAAATCACAGATTCGAGCTCAAGTTCAAGTTCGCGGGAAAAGAGTCTGCGAAGCGACCTCAGGATCCCACCCGTAGTGCTCGCTGAGTGCTTGGGTTATGATCGTATCGAGCGCGGTTGTCGGCTTGAGATCGCGATTCTCGTAGAGGGCGGACGGAGACAGACCAGGCCAGTCCGATATCACCTGCCCGCCCTGGATTGTGCCCCCCAGCACCATAGCCAGTCCGCCCGTGCCATGATCGGTACCACCCGTACCATTGACCGCCGCAGTACGACCGAATTCCGTAGCCACGATTACCAGGGTATCCTTCCAGGCATCACCTAGGGCATCACGAAGGCTGGAAATCAGGTTGTCGAGTATCGTGAGCGACTTGGTGAGCACGGCATTCTGCGCGTTGTGCGTATCCCACCCCGAGGTCTCGATCATGGCTACTCGCGCGCCATTCCGTTTGCCGAGCAAGGTTCCCGCAAGTGTTCCGACTTTCGAGTTGGATCGACCTGTCCGAATGTCCGAAACTTCCGCGTGAACATCCACTGCCGCTTCCCACAGCCCGTGCAATTGCGGATCGTCCTGATACAGCCCCGAGAGGCGCTGCAAGAGTTCGTCCTCGGGGTCCGCCATCTGGGCAGGCTGATAACCCATGACCGGCATGCTTCCGCGCATGGCCATCGGCATGGCCGATGCCAGAGCCACCGCCTTGCCCTTTCCGGGTGGCAGTAGTGTCAGCAAGCGGTTCACCCAGCCGCTGTTCAGCTCATAAGGTTTGCGGCCTCCGCATTCCAACACGTTCTGAGCGTTGAAATGCGACCGGCTGAGATAGGGCAGACCTACCGCGTGGACAAATTTTGCCTGACCAGACGCGTAAAGTTCCCCGACCTTCGCCAGCGACTTGTGGAGAGCGAACGTCCCATCAAGCCTGGTCGCATCCGCAACATCAATGGCAAGGGAGCCCCGCAGCTGCGCATAGGCAGGATCTGCATAAGGAATCACGGTGTTGAGACCGTCTGCGGCTCCGCGCTGGATGATGAACACGAACCGCTTTTCACCGCCCGTCTGGGCCAATGCCAAGCGCGGAGCGAGAGCAAGACCTCCTGCCCCCAAGGCCGCCCATCCCATCATTTGACGTCGGCTGGTAAGCATCATGATCTCCTTAGGAATTCGGGCGACATCAGCAGCAACGCCAGACCGTTCGACAGGCTTTCCGCCCGCCCAACCGCCTCGCGGGTGCTGTCACTGAGAGAACCGGGCAGAACCTTTGCCGCAAGTTCGCGCGGGTCGGGAGAACGTCCGGTCATCCCCACAAAATCTTGCGCGATCCGCGCGCGTGACCAAAGCCCTTCCGAAGAAAGCCAGTTCGAGGCGGTGTCCGCAAAGCCAGCTGGCGAGCCGGGCCACCAGACCCGTTGACCAAGGTCGCGCATCAATACCGCGACCTTGGTCTGTTTGACGAAACTGGCGCTATCCGATCTTTCGAGCCCCATGGCTCGCAAGCTGGAAATCAACCATTCCCAAGGCGTCTTGAACTTGACCGTCCCCGCAGCGGCATCGGCTCCGACCTCGACAAGGGCACGATAGACCGCAGGCAGATCGCCATCGGTAGAAAGGTAGGTCCGTGCCAAGTGCTCGATCACTTCGGGCGGGGGGTCATCGCTGATGAAATGGCGCGCAAGCTTCGTTGCAATATGACGTGCCGTAGCAGGTGATCGCGCGAAGTCGCGCAGAAGGGCAAGGCCTTGCGCCTCTCCGGTCTGGGCATAGCTCTTTCCAAGTACCTGACGCACGCCTGGCTCGTGAAGCCCGGGATGGAAATAGAACGCTCCAAGCCGGGCGGGATCTTGCACAGGCCCCCGCTCATACCCCCCTACTGTCCAACCGGTGATAGCCCGGGCAAACTCAGTCACATCTGCCTGGCTGTATCCGCTTTGCGCGCCGAGGGTGTGCAGTTCCATGACCTCCCGACCAAGGTTCTCGTTAAGTCCGATCGAGAGCTTCTTTTTCGTCTTGCGCTTTTTGTGCCGCAGGGCTTCTGGGCTCGCCTCACCGACAGATCGGGTCTGGTCGAGATAAAGCCCCATTGCCGGGTGCTGCTCGGCTGCGACCAACATGTCCTCAAAGCGCCCCAGAACGTGTGGGCGGATCGCTTCGACTTCGTAGGCACCGGACAACTGCCGCACAGAACCTTTCTCACCGGAGATGGCGAAGTGGTTTGCCCAGAAATGCACGAGCCGTTCGACAAATGGGGTCGATGTTTCGATGGCGGCAAAAGCACGGTCAGTCACCGCCGCATTGTAGCTGTCCAGCGCCAAACGATTTGCCGCACGTCGTGCTACCTGTCGTTTCTTGCCCCTTGCTTCAGCGGCGGCTCTTCGCAGCCCGATCGATTCTTCGATGATTTTCGCGGAAGGCCTTTGCACGCTCCAGCTCCGGGGCCGCGGATCGTACCTGTCCAGTTGCTCAAGCAGCCAAGCTTCCGGCTTCTCGGGGATCGCTTCGTCGGGCCGAGCGCCCAGTCCGAATCTGTTGAGGGCGAAGGCTGCATCCATATTGCGCTCCTTATGCCAAGCGCCGTGCGCGACACTCCGGCACCTGTGCGATATCGCGTTGCGCAACGTAAGCAGTAGAACCTGATCTCAAACTGAATATTCTCTACCGAAGTCGATCTTTTTCGCAGAGTGTTCCCAGGACACCCTCGCTTGCCTTGAGGCCGGCGTGAGACCGAGCTTGCCGCCTGGGGGGATAAAGTTGAGTGACTTTTTGACCCTGCCCGATGGCGAGCGCCTTCTATGCGCACGTGAACTTCGATGCCTTCATCCCGCAGCTCCGCGCTCAGCCAAGGAAATCTACGGCCAGAAACTCCAGATGCGAATGGTCCAGAATTCAGGTGGAAGAGCAGCCCCCATAAATGCTCCAAGGGCTGCATCTCCATTACCCACTCAGAACGGAACTTCGTATTTGAAGGACTCAATTTCATTACGATAGATCATGCGAACCATCTCTATCGTGTCATCATCGTAAAGGGACTTTATGTCCTTGCTTACGCGAACGTTCCCCTTGGCATTGGTCTTCTTCAAATTGATCGGCACCCCGAGCCGTTTGGAGATCGTATCAATATCCTCGTGCAAATTTTCATAGCGGCCAACGAAATCTGCCGCGAGCACGTCGTCGATCGTGTAGATGCTCCAGTTCGAAACGATAGGAGGGCGCACACCCTCGGGATCTTCCCGTGAGGGATCGGCGATTATGCAAAGAAAATCCTTGAACGACACGTCCTTGCGGTGACACTTGCGCCAATAGTAATCGGAAACTGCATAATCCCATGGATTGCGCACGAAGGTGAACTTGTAGGCCTCATCCCAGAATGGGCCGGCAAATGACCTGATGGCTTCGGCAGAGCTATGTGCATCTTCCTCAAAGTGATGCTCACGCTTGAAATATTCTTTCACCAATTGGTTGATTCGCCCTGGTGATGGCCGCTTGATCGTACGGTACACCTTCTCTGCCAGCGACATCTGTGCGCGCGCATAGCCTTCGCACGCCGCGTTGAGGCGAACTCCGGCGTTCAGGGCATCCCCCCATCCGCCCACCATGATATCCTCCGGCCCGAACGATCGTGCGAGCTCCACCGAGATCGAGGATCCCGCCGTCTTGCGCGAATGCAGGAAGATATACTTGCGACTGTAATTGACGATCACGATCTTGATCTCCCGGGGAACGGGCAGGAAGGAAAACGAGCTTGCGGATGGACGAGGACAGCCAGGCGAAGCCCTGCGTGCCGACACACCGCGGTGAACCGTGATGGCAAGTCGCTGCTTGCCCGAACAGGGCCACCAGAGGGGCTCCCCGGAAACATCACCAGGGTCTCACGCCGTCATCCCCGTCCTCTTGCCCGCGCGATGACGCACGCGGGCCGGGACGCAACGGGCGGTCCGACAACACCGGGTACGGGCGACGCCTGAAAACATTATCGCCCCCGTCCGGGATGTCGAAGAAGGTGCGTGGCCAGATCCCGGCGCGACACCTGCGCGCCCGGCCCAGAGTTGACGAAATTCGCATGAAGGTCTTGCGACCACGCTCATTCGCGCGTCCCCTTCCAGCTATCGGCTCGCAAAACAGTCGTGCCAATCCAGCCCTCGTCAGATCTGGTAATATTCGCGATACCACGCGACAAACTGCGCCACGCCCTCACGTACGCTGGTCTTCGGCGCATAACCCGTCAGCGTTTTCAGCAGCTCCGCATCAGCCCAGGTGGCCGGAACATCACCTGGCTGCATGGGCATCAGGTTGCGTTCGGCCTTGCGGCCGGTCGCCTCCTCGATCGCCGCAATGAAGTCCGTCAGCTGCACCGAATCCGAGTTGCCGATATTGACCACGCGCCAAGGAGCCACGGGAGAAAGCGAGTCGCCCTCGGGCACACTCTCGCCCTCGGCGGGGCGAACCGGCGCGGCATCGATCAGCAGACGGATCGCCTCTACGAGATCCGCGACATACGTGAAGTCGCGCTTCATGTTCCCATGGTTGTACACGTCGATCGGCGTATCCTCGAGGATCGCCTTGGTGAACTTGAAGAGCGCCATGTCCGGACGTCCCCACGGGCCATAGACCGTGAAGAACCGGAACATCGTGATCGGCAGGCCGAAGAGATGCGCATAACTGTGCGCCATGTTCTCCGTCGCCTTCTTGGTGGCGGCGTAGAACGACATCTGATGATCGGCCTTGTCGGTTTCCCGATAGGGCATCTCGGTGTTCGCGCCGAAAGCCGACGACGTCGAAGCCAGGAGCATGTGCTGGGGCGGAAAAGCCCGAGCCGCTTCGAGCAGCTCGAAGGTCCCCACGATATTGCTTTCGAGGTAGGAACGCGGGTTCTCGATGGAATAGCGTACGCCGGCCTGTGCCGCGAGATGCACCACGACGTCGGGCTTCTCGCTCGCGAACAGGTCCATCAGCAGACCCGGGGTTTCGACATAGTCCTCGATCGCACGGAAATGCTCGGACTGCAAAAGCCGCGCCTGGCGGCGCTTCTTGAGCTGGACATCGTAGTAGTCGGTCATCGCATCGATGCCGATCACACGAAAACCGTCCTGCAGGAGACGTTCACACACGAACGACCCGATGAAGCCGGCCGAGCCGGTGACAAGTGCTGTTTTCATTCCAGTTCAATCCGATCCGAAGAGGTCGCGGGTAAAGACCTTGTCGCTCACGTCTGCGATCTCGCTGCTCATGCGATTGGCGATGATGACGTCGGCCTCCGCCTTGAAGCTGTCGAGATCGCGCATCACGCGCGAACCGAAGAAGGTCTCGTCTTCCAGCGCCGGCTCGAAGATCACGACCTCGATCCCCTTGGCCTTGATGCGCTTCATGATTCCTTGAATGGACGATTGCCGGAAATTGTCGGATCCGGCCTTCATCACCAGCCGGAACACGCCAACCTTGCGCGGCTGGCGCGCAATGATCTGGTCCGCCAGGAAATCCTTGCGGGTACGGTTGGCATCGACGATCGCCCGAATGAGGTTCTGGGGGACCTCCGAGTAATTCGCCAGCAACTGCTTTGTATCCTTGGGCAGGCAATAGCCGCCGTATCCGAAACTGGGATTGTTGTAGTGCTTGCCGATGCGCGGATCGAGCCCGATACCATCGATAATCTGGCGTGAATTCATTCCGTGAGCGATCGCGTAACTGTCGAGTTCGTTGAAGAACGCAACCCGCATGGCCAGGTATGTGTTCGCGAAAAGCTTGATCGCCTCGGCTTCGCCGGAATCGGTAAAGAGAACATCGATATCCTCTTTCGCGGCGCCTTCGACCAGCAACTGGGCAAAGATGCGCGCACGCTCGGACCGTTCGCCAACGATGATCCGCGATGGATAGAGATTGTCGTAAAGAGCACGCCCTTCACGCAGGAACTCCGGACTAAATATGACCTGCGACGTGCCGAAGCGCTTGCGCAGATCTTCGATGTACCCGACCGGGATCGTTGACTTGATCACGATGGTCGCCTCGGAATTGAGCGAGATTGCCCGTTCCACAACCGCCTCGACCGAGGATGTGTCGAACTTGTCGGTTCCCACATCGTAATTGGTGGGCGTCGCCACGATCACGTAAGCGGCATCCTTGAGCGCTTCCTCCGCATCGAGCGTCGCCGTCAGATTCAGCGCACGCGAGGCAAGGAATTCCTCCAGCTCGGAATCGATGATCGGAGACTTGCGCGCGTTGAGAAGCGCAACGCGTTCTTCCGTAATATCGACCGCGACCACTTCGTTATGTTGCGCCAGCAGGACCGCATTCGCCAGCCCCACATAACCCAGTCCAAAAACCGCGATTTTCATCTCACCCCGTCCGCCACCATCAATCTCCATTTCGCGTCGCGCCTCCAATCTATACTATTAGATCCAGATTGGATTTTGTTGGCGACGGCATTCGTATGACATCGAAGGGTACATGCTGCAACCGCACAATCGCGTCCCGTTGAGAAACTACGGCGAGACGACGCCAGCCCGATCCACAAGCCGCGACAGATCGCCGAAAAGACACTCAAGACTCAGAAATCTGCGTCCTCGCCCGCGTCAGAGGAACGGCCATCACGCACCGCAACGCGCCATCGGATCCGGCGCTGTGCGAATGGCTTTCTGCAGCCATTCACGCGGCCCAGGTACAGCGTGATTGGCAGCTCAGCCTGCGACGGCTCCGGACCGAAGCATCGGATGCAGCTGCCTCAGGACTGAACGACGTCAGGCGCTCCAGCCTCGCTCGTCTTGGGGGGCCGGGAACGATCTCTCACGACCAAGCGCCTCTCAACCAGATAATGTGTCATGGCACCCGCGACGACAGCGGCAAGCACGAAGATCACGGCCACGAGAACATCGGGAACAGCCGAAGCGAATTCCAGGGAGAAGAACACCTTGGCAAGGAGAGACAGTACCGGGAAATGGACCAGATACAGGGAATAGGACGTGTCGCCCAACTTCACGAGCCAAGGGGATACCTCGACGTGCCCCTTGTGCTCCAGGCTCACGAAGCCGATCAGGATCGCCGCCGACGCCAAGCCGAACACGATCGTGGTGACCTCACCCGATGCCAGCTCATAGCCGCGCATATAGATGCCAGCAGCAAATCCAACGACTCCCGCGATAGCCCAGAGACGCGGATAGGCGACATTGCCCCTGCAATACAGCGCAGCCAGAACACCAATCAGGAAAATGACATTCCAGCGTGAGATGATGAATGGATCGGCATCGAGAAAATTTGCCGCGAATGACACCAGACCCCACACCAGGAAACCCCACTTCATATACCGTGGAAAGGCGATGAGTGCAGCGAACATGAGATAGAAGAAAACCTCATGCCGCAGAGTCCAGGCAACGCCTAGAATAGGGTGGTTCTCGATCGGAAAGAGCGTGTAACTGGCCACAATATCGACGAGGTTTGTTTCATATCCTTCACCAAAGCTGGGAATGATGAAATAGACCGGAACGACCGCAGTGAGAATAAGCCAATAAATGGGGTATATTCGCGCAAATCGGCGGGACAGGAACGTCCTGACAAATTGAGTGTCCCCAAGGCGCTTGTGGTAGAGCCACATCATCAAGAAGCCGCTCAGAACAAAGAAAAATTCGACGCCACTGCTACCTCCCCGAAAGATTCTGAGGAGCTCGTGACCGAGGTACTTTTCCTTGGCAAGGATAGATTCGTTCAGGTGAAAAATCACCACGAGAAGGGCCGCAATCCCCCTCCCTGCCTGGAGCGTATCGAGCTTAATCGGAGGAGGAACACTGGCCATGTAATGGCGCTAGCAGCGGCCGTTCTGCAACGCAACAAAAAGCGCAGCATGGACTACTGCCCTTAATGATATGTGCACGATCAGCCAGCAAGGCCACCCAAATAATACGCGCCGTACGAAAGCAAGGGACCAGCCTTCATCGTCGTGCGCGCAAATCACCTCTTGAAACAGGAGTTTCTTCTTTATCGGGCAGCCCCGCTCCTCCTTTCAAAAAAGTAAGAGAGGCTGACAGCAAAAAAGAAATAGAAGTAGACAATCGTCGAAGGCCCGAAGGAATCGCTCATCTGGTTCGAAAGTATGTAGGATGCAAGCGCGAACAAGGAGCCCAGAAAGGGGCCTCGCGCATCGTCGGCGTAAAGCCGCGTCGACGCGTCGTACTTCATGATGCTTGCAGCCTTCATCGCGGCCCAGATGTACCAGAAGATTATGAGGACGAGTACGATCGTTGCCAGGAGCCCCGGAATGCCGGTCGTCCGGAAAGCATCGAGGAATACATTGTGGGAGTGCTCGGTACCATCGAGCGTAAACTGACCCGCGCCAATACCGACAAACGGGTTGGCAAGACCGGTCTGCCAGGCTTCCGCCCACAACTCGGTGCGGTCCAGAACGGAGTGATAGCTGGCGAGGTCGAGATTACCGAACAGAAGTCCATCCAGGACATCGTAGGCGCGCTCACTCGTGAACGCGAGCACGGGGACACCAACGACTACCGCACCAACTGCAATCGTTACGTTGCGATAGATCTCCCTCCCGGCCTTCTTCATGTCTCGCTGCATCAGCGCCAGAGGAATTGCCCCTCCGACCATGAGAGCCACGGAAATGAGTAGGTTCGTCTTGGATCCGCTCAACAGCGTTGCGGACACCGCAACCAGAAACGCCGCTCCATAATACATCGCGCGCCGCAAGGGCGAGGTCAGCATGATGAAGAATGTGTAGACCACGAACATTGCCGCGATCAGACCAAGCTGGTTCGGGTGCTTGAACAGACCCGGATAGCGATCGCCATAGCCGCGCACACCCAGGAGATAGGTCACCGCGAACGACACGGAAATCACGACCAGCGCGGCTATACGGGTCTTGCGCGCATCCTCTGGCGTTCGCGAAAGCGCCAGAACAGCAAGAACCAGCGCCAGACCGCTGGCATGTCCATAGATCGGCCGGAAGACACGCACGAAGGACTCTGCCCCGAAAGCTGTCACGAAGTCCCAGCCACATAGGAACAACAGCATCGCCAGAACAGCCAGAGCCACCTTTCGCGCGCCCGGCAGAAGACTCCTATATGCACTGCGCGCAGCCGGCGCGTACCCATAGATCACCAGCGGGAAGAGCGCGATCGAGAAGTTGACCGAGCCCACATTCGTTATGCCCGATGTGCTGCACAAGACGTAGAACAGGATGAAGGGCATGGCCTGGCGCCAATAACTGGCGCGACCTGTTCGTCCGGTGACAGCGGGAGAAGGGAGCGTGCCGATCATTGGCGCGTCTCGCCCCCATTCAGCATATCTTCGTAGAGCGCCAAGGTCGCATCGGCGTAGCGGCCCATGTCGCAAGGCTGGGCCCAGTAAGCCGCGTAGGCTTTTTCCGACATTGTTTCGGCCATGGCATCATCAGCCAGAATATCCCGTGCACGCGCAAGCGCGCCCGTCGCGGTATGGTCGAACAGAAGCCCGGTCGCCCCCTCGACAAGAACCTCCTTGGCAGAGGACGCCTGCGAGGAAATCACGGGCGTCCCGCAGGCCAGCGCTTCGAGCACCACCATCGGCATGCCTTCATACCAAAGTGAAGGGAAGACCAGAGCTCGGGCAGAGCGCATTGCTGCCTGAACCTCCTGTTTGGTCTGCCAGCCGCGAAATTCAGCCCGCGGCAGCTGCGCCTTGAGCCACTCAAGATCGGGACCATCGCCCAGAACCAGCAAGGCCTCTTGGGAATCTGCGAACCCCTCCACGAGGACACCGAGACCCTTTTCCTTCGATATCCGCCCCACAAAGAGATAGCGAGCCTGCGCGTCGCGCGGCTGCCGCGGCTCTTTCGACACAGCTATGGGATTGCGCATCTCGACCATACGCGCGTCGCCGGGGAGGTAGGGCTCCAGCGCCTTGCGCTGGGTCTTGCTGAGCAGGACGAACGCCTTGGCGCGATCCGGATAGTGCGCAAGCCGGCGCATGACCGTGTGGCGCGCGACCCGCCAAGCCTTCACCTTACCCGAACGCGAATCGCACTGACGGGTCAGACAGGAGGCGCCAAGCGGCGTTCGTTCACAGATCGAAAGCGAGCCATAGTCGAAGAATCCACCATTGGGGCAGGCCGCGAAGTATTCGTGCAGATGGAAGACAGAGTGCACGCCCGAACGCGTCAGCAGTGGCAGAATCGAGGGAGAAAGCGCTTTCGACCACGTGTGGACATGGAAGATCGTGCGATCAAGATCACACGCCCTCATGACCGCCTCCAGGGCCTGCGCCGCATCGCCGTTCCAAAAACCCTGCAAGGCCGCCTTTGCACGCGAACGGTTGCGGCGGATATCCGCCTGTCCGAGCGTCGTGACACGAACGCCAGCCTCCAAAAGCTCCGCGTCGGGCTCACCGGCCGCAGCGAAGAACTCAACCTCGACACCACGCTGACGAAGCGCCAGCGCCGTGTCCAGAGCCGAGCGCGTGGCCCCAGCTCCGAGCTGCGCGTTTGCGAAATCGTGGACGATCACCACCTTCTGCAACGCACTCCCCGGCCATACGGCCTTGTGGCCGGCAGCCTCGTCGAGCCGGGCTACCTTAGTCACCGTTGCTGCCGTAGGAGTAGTTCGTTGCGTAGTAGTAGTAATCGGTATCGTTCGACGCCTTGAACTTGCTCACGACCAGACCAAGGACGTCCGGCGATGCCTTGCCAAGACGTTCGAGCGCATGGCGCAACGAGGGACGCGTGACGCGGCCAGATTCGGAAACGAAGATAACCGACTTCACGCAGCTTCCCAGCAGAAGGGCATCGGCGAGGCCCAGCAGCGGGGGCCCATCGACAAGCACGAAATCGTATTCCGACTGCGCCTTCTTGATAAGCGCAGCGAGATTGGAATGCGCCAGCAATTCGGTCGGGCTCGGCGGAATGGTTCCGGCCACCAGCACCGAAATGTTCTCGTAGGCCGTGCTCTGCACCGCGTCCTCGAACGAGGCGTTGTTGGAGAGTACTTCAGCCAGCCCCAGCTTGGCTTCGCGAGCCCCGAAGTAGACGTGCATCGAAGGACGACGCAGGTCCGCATCGATCACCAGCACCCGGGCCCCACGCTTGGCAATGCTGCGCGCGAGCGCGAAAGATGTCGCCGACTTGCCTTCGCCTTCAAGCGAACTTGTGACCTGGAACACACGAGGCAGTCCGCCCGGACGCGCCAGCGCCGTATGCGTCAGCACCGTGTTGAAAGCTTCAGAAAGCGAGGACCGCGGCTTGTCCAACTCGGCCCCGATAGACTCGTCCGCGTCAAGATGGGGGACGATGCCGAGCAAAGGCAAGCCCGTGGCCGCGGCAAAATCCTCAGGCGTGTGGAGCTGTCGGTTCAGCTGCGATTTGACCAGCACAACGAGAAGGCCGAAGAACAGACCCGCGAAGATGCTGACCGCAAGATTGAGCCAGAGGTTGGGCGAAACTGGCGAAGAAGGCACAACCGCAGCATCAACAACCGAGACAGCGCTCTTGTTGATACCAGCAGCGGCCGCCACTTCCTTCTGTCGCTGCAGCAAGGCGTCGTAGAGGCTGCGGTTGGTAGCCACTTCACGGCGCAGAATATTGCTGCGCACGCCGAGACGCTCTTCGCTGACAGCATCATCCTTGAGGCCATTGACCCGGCTGAGAAGCGCCTCTTCCTGCTTGAGGGCAGTCTCATAGGTCGTGCGCAGGCCATTCAGGACTTCCTGCGCGGCCGACCGCAGGGCCGCGGAAATAGCATCCACAGCCTCCTGATCCGCCTGCACCGCGGGGTGGGCTTTGCCGTAGGTGTTGCGATCCTGGGTCAGTTTGGCCCTGGCATTCGCAAGCTGCGAACGCAGCTGCTGGACCTGCGCATCGGCCAGCACTTGGGGCACATTCATGATCGGCTTCGACTGCGCGGTACGCCACGCTTGCTCCGCCGCAATGCGCGCGTTCGTCGCCTCGTTCGCGGTGGTGGCCGAGTTGGCAAGATCCGAAACGACCGTCGTCGCGCCGCTACCATCCTCGCCGCCCGGGGAGATCGCGATAAGCCCGTTCATGGCAAGATATGCATTGAGCGCCATTTCGGACTGTTCGAGCCTTTCGCGCGCGAGCCCCAGCTGGTTCTTCAGGTATTCCCGCGCATAGCTGGAACCGTTGAACTTGTGCTGCAAGTCCATCCGCTCCGTCGCACTGGCGTACGCATTGGCAATACGCGCAGCGAGACGGGGATCGCTTGAACTGAAATTGATGTTCGTGAGTTCCGTCTTCGCAATAGCCTCGACCGAAACCCCGGACTGAAGATAGGCAACCGAAGCCTTCTCGATTTCCTCCCGCTCCTGCACGGCAGCCTGCCCGTCCGCGCCGGAAGCCTCGACGCCCACCAGCGCCAGAAATTCACGATTTGCGCCCAACTTGGCCTGCTCGAACACCATTTCGGCGATGGCACGGCTCTGGATCAACTCAACCTGGGTTTCGGCCATCCGCTCGAAGTCGCCGGGCGAAGCGACTGCCCCCCCGGAACTGCCGATCTGGACGGTTTGCGTGGCATCGGCCTCGAAACGGATCACACTGGTGGCTTCGTAGACCGGCGTCGCCAGGAGCGTCACCGCAACCGCGATGAGAACTGACGCCAGCATCATCGCCCCCAGCAACTTGACGTTGCGCTTCAGCAAGCCAATGAAGCCAGAAATATCCAGGCTGAATGCGTCACTCGGATCCGACGCCAGGACATCAGATGATGTGCGAGAGACTTCAGGCCGATCCTGATCCGACCATTCCCCTACCGTGTTCCCCACGTAAACTCCGCATTCGTTTCGGACGTGCCCACGGCGCCCAGAATGGGCAACCATCGGAATTCGCCAGTTTGCACTATACCCGTCGGACCGGACAAGATCACGACACAATCAACCTTCTGGTAGCCGCCGCGATCAAGCTGAGCAACTCTCAACTCGATAAATCCCCCTATGAAATTCACCCGGAGAGCTGACAAACGAGAGGCCGGCCGTTACCAGCTAACATTCAGTGAACCCCATATCCACAATTGTCGAGAGCTTCATGCTGCAGATGCGAATGTGTCGCACCACAATCGTCCTGAAAACCGCACGTCTTCTCTCAGCGGCCGTGCTGGCTCTTGCAGCTCTTTCACAAGGTCATGCGACGGACAGTGGCGAGCCGCAGTGGCCTGTCGCGATCAGGGGCAGTTTGGCCCGAATGGGCACTCTGGAATATCGCCTCAAGCGCGCAGCGCCCGGGCTCTGCATCCAGAACAACACGGCCACGGGCATGACTATCGATTACATCGAGGCCTATGCCGAAGCCGACAGGCAGATCGTCACCGCCCTCACCGGTCTGGACTCGCGCCCGCAAGTCATTGGCGTTGCCCCCGGCAGCCCCGCATTCGAAGCCGGGGTCAGGGCCGGTGACGATATCGTCGAGATCGACGGCACGCCATTTGCCCAATTGCGGGACGAAAGCGACAACCCGGCACTGCTTGCCGACGAACTGACACGGCGGCTTGCCGACACACCTGCATCTCAAGACATCACGCTCACCCTGGCGCGGCCCGACGGCCTGCATTCGGTCCGGTTTCGCGGCGAGCAATTGTGCGCAGCACGATTTGTCGTAAAGACCGACAATGGACTGGCAGCCTACTCCGATCCGGAAAGCCTGGCCATCAGTGAAAAATACTTCACCTTTGCCCGCAACGATGACGAACTCGCCATCGTCACCGCCCACGAATTCGCGCACATCGTGGCGCAGGACAAGAAGGCCAGCGGCCTTCGACAGCGACGTGCGATGGAGGACCGCGCGGATATCCTAGGTGTGGATATCATGCGCTGCGCAGGGTATGATCCCGAACGAGGGCTGGGCCTGTGGGAGCACTACAACAAGCGCGACTGGCTGAAGTGGTTCCGCGCTCCGACGCACCGCAACATGTCCGACCGCATCAAGCGCATGCGGGCTCATATCACGCCCCCCAAGAGCTGCCCCCCTCAAATACCTTCGCTCTAGGAACGCGCCTGTGAAATCACCTCTCCATTGCCAGGTACAAATGGTTTGACGCCCATGCTCCAACAAAATAAGAAAAATACAAACAAAAACTAGGAATTCTCATGCAACCGAAATTCCCTGTACTTGTCACTGGCGGGGCTGGATACATTGGCAGTCACGCCGTGCTCGCGCTCCTAGATGGCGGCTGGCAGGTCAGCGTAATCGACGATCTCTCCACCGGGTTTGCCTTTGCCGTCCCGGACGGCGCGAGCTTCTACGAAGGCGACATCAGCGACGGCGCACTTGTTGCCCGGATCATCGCCGAACAGGGCATCAAGGCCATCATGCACTTCGCGGGATCGATCATCGTCCCTGAATCGGTCGATAATCCGCTCAAGTACTACCACAACAATACCGCCAAGAGCCGCAGCCTGATTGAATCGGCCGTCAACGCCGGGGTGGCGCATTTCCTGTTCAGCTCGACTGCGGCCACTTACGGCATTCCCCAAAGCTCTCCCATTCAGGAGGATGCACCAAAGGAACCGATCAACCCGTACGGCATGTCCAAGTTGATGACGGAAGCGATGCTGGCCGACGTCTGCAGAGCCCACGGCATGAACTACTGTGCCTTGCGATACTTCAACGTCGCGGGAGCCGACCCTGCGGCTCGCAGCGGGCAATCCACCGCCGGGGCGACGCACCTCATCAAGGTGGCCGTCGAGGCGGCTCTCGCAAAGCGTGAGCACGTAGCGGTATTCGGCACCGACTTCGACACCCCCGACGGAACTGGCGTTCGCGATTACATCCATGTCTCCGATCTGGCGGCAGCGCATGTCCTTGCTCTGGAGGCACTGATTGACCAACCCGAGCGCTGCCTGACCATGAACTGCGGTTATGGCCGCGGCTTTTCGGTACTTGAAGTCCTCGATGCCGTTGATCGTGTGACGAACCAGACGATCAAGCGGCGCATGGCTGATCGAAGGGCGGGCGACCCGGCCGCTCTTGTCTCGGACAATTCACGGATCATGAAGACGCTGCCCTGGACACCGCGCTACGATGACCTTGGCACTATCATCGAGCATGCGCTGGCATGGGAACGCAAGCTTTCCGAACTACGCCCCCCAGTGAGCTGATGGCAGTGAGCTGACGGCAGTGAGCACGCGCCGATGTGGCGTTCTCTGCGAGGATGGGCACGAGACACTTTCCACAAAAAATGGCCCGGAAGCTTAGCTTCCGGGCCAAGTAAAAAGGTTGCTCAAGCAGAGCCACCTTCGGGTCGCAGGAAGATTTTTAGGCCAAATCTTTCCCCATGGCTGTGATGCAAATCACACTATGCCGCGATGGGCGGCGAAACTTGAACTTTCTGGAAATTCCTCGCAAATCGGGAGAAGGTCGGAAACCTGGTAACGGCCGCCAACAAGGATAACCGGGCGTGAACGAACACGAGATGGAGGAAGCCCTCAGCACGGTTCTACGCTGCCCCCGCGAGGCGGTGCGCGATCTGCTGCCCATCTTTTCCTGGAAGAGGCTTTCGGCCAAGCAGGTGCTCGCCAGTCAGGGTGAGATTTCGCGGCAATGCTGGATCCTGATCGAGGGGGCCGTGCGCGCAGAAACCATCGGGGCAAACGGCCAACTCCAGCAGCTTGCGCAATATGGGCCTGGAGAGTTCTTCGGTGCCTATCCCGAGGCCACCGTGCATCGGGCTGACATCTGCGCGGCCAGCCGATCCCTCCTGCTGTGCTGCGATGCGCCGCGCCTGGTCGCTGCCGTGGAACGACAGGTAGACCTTGCAGCAGGAATGGTGCGGTTGCTGGCCCGTCAGCTCGACCGGACGCTCGACCGGATGGTGATGCGCTCGACCTACAGCGCAGCAGGACGCGTCTATGCCGAATTGCTTGCCCTTGCGGGCTCTGCTCTGACGTTGACACCGCCGCCCCGCGTCACCGCCCTGGCGCTTGCAGCCAATACCACCCGTGAAACCGCCTCCCGTGCCCTTGCCGTACTGGTCCGCCGCGGCATCGTGACCCGCGACGACACCAGCCTGGTAATCCACTCCCCCCGGATGATCGAAGAACTGATCTGCTGATCACGTGCGCCGCCCCCGCACCACTCAATCCGCTTCGAGCAGCCGCGCGTACCGCGCGACCGGAATATCGCCGAACGGGGTGACCAATTCACCGGAAGGCTCGAAACGCACGCCGGCATCGAGCAGGTCGAAGGCGCACATCTGCGGCCAAG
The DNA here is from genome assembly GCF_022818885.1 of Novosphingobium mangrovi. Lineage (NCBI taxonomy): Bacteria > Pseudomonadati > Pseudomonadota > Alphaproteobacteria > Sphingomonadales > Sphingomonadaceae > Novosphingobium > Novosphingobium mangrovi. Next base: position 96,168 of record NZ_JALHAT010000012.1, read on the forward strand.
CCCCGCAAACCTCGTTGGAATTTGCCGCGCGGGCAAAACAGATCGCACGCTGGGAAAGGCCGACCATGGAGCTGCCTTCCTCGAGACTGCCCTGAACGAGGCCGAAGCAATTGCCGCTCAAGCGGGTCAGATGCTCTCGGACAATCAGCATGGCCTGGGCCAAGTCCCTGCAATCGAGCAGCCAGTACCCCTCCTCGCTTTCCCATGGTGCCCCCAACTCGTCCCCGGCCACCGCGAAAGGACGGTCCGCCGCAAGCAGAACGCACTCTCGCCCCGGCGGAAGAGTTTCAGAGCGCTTCGTATTCGACCAGTCGCGCACAATTTCACGAAGGTCTCGTCCCTGCGCCTTCCACTTTGCGATCGGCCGTCGTGGCGGCTCCCCCGCACGCCCCACATGAAGTGCGATCGCTTCGCCCGCCATCTGGCTGGCGCGCCGGATGGTCATTCCCATCGCGATTTCGGCAGCCTCATCCGCACCCGTGCGGGTCAGCACATCCTGCTCGTCCAGTTCCACGACACCGTGCGCGACCGCGATCATAGCCTCGAAGCGCGAGATCCACTGAGAGCCGAAAGGCACCACGGACACTTCGCGGAAGGACTCCAAGGCACCGGGCAAGACGACGTGCAGCTGCGCGCCGCGCTCAACGGCGAGTTCGGCCACGATTATATCGGTCCCCGCCGCAAGCGCTCCGAAAACCGCCCCCGGTCTGACCGTATCCAGACAGCGCGCCACGCTCGCCTTCACAGCCTCCTCATGCTCGGCCAGCCCCATGATGCCGCTGAAATGGAGACTGGGGGGCAGCATCAATCCCTCCAGGACATCGAAGCCACTGCCCGAGAACTGGAGTATCTCCTGCAACTGCCGGATCGTAGCTGCACGATCTTCCCACGCCTCTGGCGCTACGCGGAGCGCCTGAAGCAAGGCCGCTCGGCAGGCTGTGGTGTCGCCCAGAAGCAGCTGCGCCTCAGCCACGGTTGCCTGGAGCCAATAGGGTGTTTCCGGCTCGTGATCGCCGCTCGCGATGATCGCAAGTATCTTTCGCGCCTCGGCGCGGGCCTGCGCGATGTTCCCACAAAGATATGCGATCGTGGCGGCATTGATCAGAGGATATGTAGCTCGGCGTCCGGCCGCCGATTCGCGATAGGCGCTGGCGGCCTGCATTGCGAGATCGAGGCGCTCCTGGCCATCACGACGCAGGGCCCGATCCTTGAGCAGGCGCCCCTTGAGCGCGAGCACCTCCGGGACCGAGCTTTCGGCAAGGCCCGAACTCTCGAACATCCGCCAAGCCCGCACGGTATCACCGTTGCGGGCCATCTGGCGGATGCGGGTGAGTAGCGTTGGGATCATGGCCCTGGGCCTGCCTCAGCCGTCAATCGGCGGCGGATTGGTGATGTCGGGATCGATCGAGATGCCGGTCCAGCGACGGTTCCCCTTCGCGTCTTCCTGCAGGAGATCGACATTGATGTTGAAGGGATGGATCGTGCCGTACTTGCCGCCCGCGTTGAAGCGCGCCTTGAACTGGACCGTCTTGTAGCGCCCGTAGGCCTTGTCGTAATCCGCGTAGACCAGTCCACCATAATAGGACGACAATTCCTCCTTGGTGGTGATCGCTTCGTAGGCATCGGAAAAGAAGAGCTGATCGCCATCTAGCTGGATCGTCACGTAGCAGTCTTCGGTGATCGCGATGTAGTCCTTTCCGGTGTCGGCATCGCGGCAGGACAGGACGACCTGTCCCTCACGGACCGCAAGCGTGACCTTGTACACGACAGAGCGCGCGCTCTGCTCGAGGCTCAGGCTGTCGAAGAATGGGGCCAGCCCATATTGTTTGTAGTTTATCGTCGACATCGCAACTCTTCCTTTCTCTCCTGCGATGGCCTCTCGCAAGGCCTTCCAATACCACCCATGCTAGTCCGAGCCGGCCTGTGGCCAGGGTTCGGAGAAGCGCTTCTTCCAGACCTTCCAGTCATGATTTTCCGGGTCCGAGGCGATCAACCGGTCGAGTTCCTCCTGAGCCCGGCTGCGCATGCGCTGGGCCATCGCGCGAAATCCCATCGCATGGCGCAGCCGCGAGGTGGAATTCATCGCCAGCATCCAGGCCTGGCGATAGGTCGCATTCTTGGGATCGGTATCGAGCAGATCCCGGGAGATTGCCAACTGCTTCTGGCGCTGGGCCAGCGCTTCCTCCTCGCGCCCCTGCCGAAGCAGCGCATCGGCATACCAGGCGTAGCGATTGGCCAGATCGCGCGTGACCTCGGGATTGTCCGGCTGCATCGCATGCACGCGCAGCAATGTCTCCAGAGCCTCATGACATTCCGGCAGGAGATCGGGATTTCCCGCCTCGTCCAGGCCGACCGAACACAGGTTCCCTTGCGCGTAGGCCAGCTCATGGCGGTATTCGGGATTGTTCGGCTCAAGCTGCACCAGCTTTTGTGAAAGAGCCTTGTAAGCCGCGAAATGCGGCAAGGCCTGAAGCGGCTTCTTGCGCATGAAGATCGCGTAGCCCACCCAGAACTCGCTCTGCGCCTGGCCGTAGATCCGCACCGGATCGTCCGGCGCCGCCGCCAGCAGCGCGGCCGTGGCGCGGCTGGCTTCCTGGAACTTGGCAACGGCGCCTTCCACATCGCCGCGGCGATGATCGTCCTCGCCCATGGCGTGCAGGATACGGGCCCTGCGCTCGAGCGAATCCACAGGCAGCGCATCAAGATCGGCCTGCTCGGCGTAATAGTCGAGCGCGCGCGCGTTCACCGTCTCCAGCACGTCGAGCCTGCCCACACCCTTCAACCTCTCACGCAGATCCGTCAGCATGAACTCGATCAGCCCCTCGGCCTGTCTGCGTTGCTCGTCCGCTTCGCGCTGCGCCCTTATGGCGAACACCAGCATGAGGCCCATGACTAGAGCAAGAACACAGGCCAGCGCTGTGATGGAAATCACGCGGCGCAACCGACGCTGGGCGTCGCGCTGGATAATTTCATCGAGGGCGACGCCGGACAGGCCGGCCAGGATCTTGAGGCGGGCAAGCTGGCGTCCATCCTTGTCGGGCCGGAAGTCCGCCGCAATAGGCTCGCGCACCTTGCCGTCGCTCCCCGGCATGACCAGCGCGGCCGGGAAACTTTCCGAAGGTTCGCCGCGCAGCAGGGCGGCGATCACCGGCCGCTCGGGGTGGAGACGGCGAAACAGGGCGATCTCGGCGTTGACCCAGCGCGAGGCCGCCGCCTCGGGCGAACACAGCACAAGCAGCGCGCCCGATCCGGCCAGAGCCTTTTCGACCTCGGAATCGAGACTGCTCGCCGCCGGCAGTTCAGCCCGGTCGCGGAAGATCGGCGCAAGACGCCGGGGCACGCGCCCGCACGGCGTTTCAGAGCCGACAAGGCGCGCAGGGATGCGGTAATTCTCAAGCCAGCGGTGCAGCCGCCCCGCCTCCCGCTCGTCGGCGTGGCTGTAGCTCAGGAAGGCGCGATAGCGATCCTGCGGCGCGGCAATGGCGTCCTCTTGCCTCATGGCTGTGGCGCATTCATCCCAAGCGGCCCCATGACCCGTCCAGACACCGCCTCGGCCGCATGTGCGGTATCCCCCATTTCGCCGGACCACAGCACGTAAACGGCTGTTTTCCCGGGATGGCCCTCGCACCTTGGAATATCACACCGGGGCCCGGACGCAAGCGCCCTCAGCCGCCTGCCGGCACCCGCAGGTCCTACCCGTCAGGCCGCGACCCGCACCCCGTTGCGCCCGGACTGCTTCATCTCCTGAAGGGCAGTGTCGGCGATCCCTTGCGCATCCTCGGGCGTCATGCCCGAACGCAGCTGCACCACCCCGCAGCTCACCGAGGACAGGACAGCCACATCGCCTGCCTGGCAGACCGGGCTTTGCCGCACGGCCTCGGCAATACGCTCACAGATACTGCGCGCGGTCAGGATGTCGCAGCGCAGCAGCAAGGCGAACTGGTCGGCCCCGAGGCGCGCGACGACATCGGTGTCGCGCGCGTTGCGCTTGATACGCCGCGCCACTTCGACAAGCGCGGCATCGCCCACGACCAGGCCATGTTCGTCGTTGATCGTGTGAAAACTGTCGAGATCGACGAGCGCCAGCGAAATCGGGCGCCCCACGTCCTCCATCGCCCGGTCGAGGTGGACAAGGAAGCTTTCGCGCGCGCAGACGCCTGTCAGACGGTCGGTCTCGGAACGGCCGATCAGCGCCAGGTCAAGCGCCCGGCGCTCGGTCACATCGCGCAAGGTCACCACCCAGCCCGAGTGCGCGCGGCCCTGGCGCAGAAGGCCGATGGTCCCCTCCAGGACGAGCGCGGGACGGCGCATCGGGGAGAACTCGATCAGCCGGGTCGCGCCCTGCGGCCCGAAATCCTGACTGCCACAGGCAGTGCCCAGCTCTTCCATGAGATCGTGGACCTGAAGCGAGACCGTCTCGCAGGACCGCCCGATCATCTCCTCGGCCGAAATTCCCAGAAGTGCCTGGACGGGGCCCGTCGCCCATTTGCACTGGCCCGAACTGTCAAAGCCCAGGCACGCGGTGGCCGCGCTCTCCAGCACCTGGCGCAAGGCTTCCTCGCGTTCGGCCAGACGGATCGCCATATGCCGCCGCGACGTCACCAGCGAGGCGACCGGAAGGCAGGTCAGGAGCAGCGCGCCCAGGTAGAGCTGAAAGAACAGCGTCTGAAGCTGCGCAGATACGGGCATGCCCGCAACCGGCCCCTGGCCCACAAGTGTCGCCGCAAGCCCCGTGAAGGCCACCAGCATGACGCCCAGCTTGGTGCCAAGGCGGCCAAGCCGGAACGACAGGTAGGTCACCAGGCACATCGGCAGGAACAGGAGCGGCACGAAGGACTGGGCAAAGACGGCGGCGGTGGTCAGAAGCAGCAGCCCGTAGCCGCCGAGCGCGCTCCACATCTCGCGCCGGTTGGCAAAGCGCAGCCAGCGCACATAGCTGCCATCGAACAGCGCACACAGGAATGGTGTCAGGACCAGCAGGCCCAGCGCGTTGCTGAAATACCAGTTGCCCACCGAGACCAGGAACGGCGCGCCAAAGGCCAGGGCCGTCACCGCCGATCCGATGAGCGCGGCGATCAGCACCGCCACCCCGCCAGCGTAGAGGACGAAGCGCCAGATCGCCCGGTTCGAGGCAAAGATCTCGGACCTCGGCGTGTGGCGCAGCACCAGCCAGGCCGCGAGCAAGGTCTGCCCCATGTTGATCACGCCGTAGGTGACGAGAACGGGAGACCAGCCGCGTGCGACAGTATTCGCCGCCAGGTTTGCGGCCCATCCGGCCGCCAGGACCCACCCCCAGTTGGCGCGCGGTTCCCGCAGGAGGAGGACCAGGATGATGGCATCGGCGGGCCAGATCGTGGCGATGTCGTAGCCATTGCTGGTCAGCTGGATGGCGATCGTGGCGAGCACGAAATACCCCACCGCCGCGATGATCGCGGCATCGGCACGTCGCTCGAGCACAGCACGCGATTCGGAGCCTGAGTTCACCATCCTCGCCCCGATAATCCGGCAAGGGTTAACCCAATGTATACCTGTCCAACAAAACCGGTGGAAATCCCGGAAAACCGTGGCATTATCAGAACTTGCGCACCTCTATGTCGTACTTGCGGATGGCATAGCCGATCTGGCGCGGGGTCAGTCCCAGCAGCCGCGCCGCCTTGGCCTGAACCCAGCCCGCCCCTTCCAGGGCATCCAGCAGCTCAGCCCGGCTCACCTTGACGTTGTCGAGCGGCATGTCGCGGTCCGGTTCGCGCCGGGGAAGGGGAATGGCCGGGGCCTCGCCTCCGCGCTCTGCTGCCACGCCCCCCTGTTCCTCGCGCAGGCCCGGCTGGACGATGGGAAAGGGATCGGAAACCGCCGTTTTCCAGAGCATCGCGGAAAGGCACTCGTCGTTGCGGCAGGCAAAGTCGCGCGCGTCGATCCGGTCATCGAGCGAGAGCGTGGCGGTGCGCCGGATACAATTCTCCAACTCGCGCACGTTGCCGGGGAAGTAGCAGCTTTCCAGAACGTCGAGCGCGGAGGGGCTCAGCTCGTGCTCGGTGTGGTGCTCCTGGTCGAAGCGGCGCAGGAATTCGCGCGCAAGCTGGGGGATGTCCTCGCGCCGGTCGCGCAGCGCGGGCAGGCGCACCGAGACGACATTGATGCGGTAGTAGAGATCGGCCCGGAACTCGCCCTTGGCGACCGCTTCCTCCAGGTTGCGGTTGGTCGCGCAGACGAGCCGCACGTCGACCTTGATCGTCTGCGTGCCGCCCACCCGCTCGAACTCACCTTCCTGCAGCACACGCAGGAGCTTGACCTGGAAGGCCTGCGAGGTGTCGCCGATCTCGTCGAGAAAGAGCGTGCCGCCATCGGCCAGTTCAAAGCGACCCTTGCGCTGGGCGACCGCGCCGGTGAAGGCGCCCTTCTCGTGCCCGAAAAGTTCGGACTCCAGGACGGATTCGGGAAGCGCGGCGCAGTTGAGCTTGATGAAGGGCTTCTTCGCGCGCGGGCTGAAATCATGGGTCGCGCGGGCAAACAGCTCCTTGCCCGTCCCCGATTCCCCGCGCAGCAGCACCGCCGAGTGGCTGCGCGCGACACGGCGGATGCGCTGCAGCGCCTCGCGCAGCGCCGGGCTGGAGCCGACGATGTCCCCCTGCTCGCCCGCGTCTTCGTCTTTGGCCTCGGCGCTGCGTGCGCGGCGGGCAGAACCGCCCTCGAGCCCCTTCTCGAGCAGACGGTGCTGATCCATCAGCCGCTCGCGGTCACGCTGGACGAGCTTGAGCAGCCGCACCGTCTGACCGATCAGGTTTGCGACCATGGTCAGGAAACGCACGTCCTCATCCGCCGCGTGGTAGGTCGTCGTCTCGTCCCAGATCTGTTCGATGGTGAGCGTGCCCACCACTTTCAGGCGATCCTTGATCGGCACCCCGATGAAGGAGACCCGCGCGCCGGGCGGGAGCGGCCCATCGAAGGACCAGTCGGGAAACAGCGCGCTGCGCTCCATGTTGTGGACCACCACCGGCATCCCGGTGTCGTAGATCTGGGCGACCGCACGTTCGGGCTGACGGCCCATCCACAAGTGCGCGCGCTCCTCGCTCCAGCCGATCCCCACGACGCTGGTGGGCGCGCCCTCCTCGTCGAGCAGGGTGACGAGGCCGTGGCGCATGTCGAGGAAGCTGGAAAGCAGCGTCAGCACGTTGGTGAGCGTCGCCTCCAGCCGTCCCGGCACGGCGAGGACCTTGGAAATCTCGTAGACGCCGCGCAGCGCGATATCCGCGCGCGTGTGGCTGGGGCCGCGGCTGTAGCTGCTCACGGAGTAACCGGCCGTAGCGGGGGCGACTGTCGATGCATGCGTACCCATGACGGAAGCCTTTCTGCCGTCAGCGCATTCCTCTCCATTTCCCGGTTCCGGCACAGCTCCCTTGCGGAGTCGGGCCCGCTTCTCTTCGTGGTTCGACGTGTCTTGATTTGGACAAACGTCTCAAATCCCAAGCGATTCGACAAGAGAATAAGCGCCCTCCCCCAGGACTTCCTTACAGTAATCTGACAAAATCATGCCTCTGCATGACTTTATCCGAACTTGTAGAGCACCCCGAAACCGCCGCGCGGATAGTTCCACTCCACTTCGCCCGTCTTGCGCGTGACGATACGGCAGGTCCCGCATTCCAGACACCCATCGGCGGCCACTTCGACCTGGCCGGATTCGGTCACGGCATAGCATCCCGCCGGGCACAGGCGGGTCATCGCCAGAAGGCTGGCCGAGGGGGTCTCGTGCTCACGCACGCGGATATGGGGCTTTCCGGCATCGACGAGGTAGCGGTTCTGAAACAGCTTCTCCTCGACCTTGGGAGCGGTGGCGATTTCGGTCATTGCGCGTCTCCTTTCATGGTTGGTTGGAATGCGAGCCCCCTCAGCGCCAGGCGCGGGCCACGCGCCAGGCATCGCCGAGCAGACCGCGCAGGCTGCGGCTGTCGCGAAAGCTCTTGAGGATGGCCTTTTCCTTGGTCTTCTTGTCGACCCCGTCGACCCGGAACCAGGTCTGCATGGCCTGGCTGAAGAGGCGCGGATAGGTGCCGAAGAAGGTCGTCTTGTTGGCGTCGAGCAGCCCGGGGATCCCCTTGTACTTCTTGAGATCCTTCATCACGAAGGTCGCTTCGAGGCGCCGCTCGTACTCCTTGAGGGTATAGCCATCCATCGCCTCGCCCTTGCGGTGGAGCGCGACCACGGTCTCGGCCGCGATGCGCCCCGTCGTCATGGCCAGGTTCGAGCCCTCGCGGTGGACCGCGTTCACGAACTGCCCGGCATCGCCGACCACGATCCAGCCATCGCCGGTGAGCTGCGGGATCGCCTTGTAGCCCCCTTCCGGGATCAGGTGGGCGGCGTATTCCTTGACTTCCGAGCCTTCGAGCAGCGGCGCGATCGAGGGGTGCGCCTTGAAGGCTTCGAGCAGTTCGGCCGGTGTTGCCTCCCCTTCGGCGAAGTCGGAGACGATGCAGCCGATGCCCACCGAGATCGATTCCTCGTTGGTATAGAGGAAGCCGGTGCCGGTCATGCCGCGCGTGATCGTGCCCATGGCCTCGATCACCACGCCTTCGTTGCCCTTCAGGTTGAAGCGCGCCTCGATGGTTTCGCGCGGCAGGAAGTGCATTTCCTTGACCGCCAGCGCGACGCTTTCGGGCGCGATCTCGGGGCGCAGCCCGGAGCGCTGGCCGACAAGGCCGTTGACCCCTTCGGCCAGGATCACGACGGGCGCGAAGATCGGGTTGCCCTGGCGGTCGGTGCGCACACCGATCACCCGGCCGGTGAGGTCCTTGACCAGTTCGGTCACGGTCGTCTCGCACAGGACCAGCGCGCCCGCCTCCTTGACCTTGGCGGAGAACCACTTGTCGAACTGCGCGCGCAGGATCGTGTAGCGGTTGGGCTTCTCCTCGTTGAAGTCGCCCGAACGGTAATGCATCCCGGTGTGCGAAGTGTCGTCCATCGACCACATGCGCTGCTCGATCACGTGGCGTTCCAGCGGGGCTTCCTCGCGAAATTCCGGGATGATCTTCTCGAGCGCGTCGGAATAGAGGATCGCGCCCTGCACGTTCTTCGAGCCTGCGTACTCACCGCGCTCGATCTGGAGGACGCTCAGCCCCTCCTTCGCCAGGGTATAGGCCGCCGCGTTGCCCGAAGGCCCGGCTCCCACGACAATCGCATCGAACGTGTCCTCCATCTCGGCCATGGTCTCTCTCCTTCTCAGCTGGCCATCCGGGTGACGCGCAGGCGCCGCGCAAAGGCCTCGGTCAATGCGGGCAGCAGCGTGACCGCGTCGGCAACGATACCCAGATGCGCGAACTCGAAGATCGGCGCCCTGGGGTCGGTGTTGATGGCAAGGATCAGGTCGGCGCCTTCCACCCCGACCCGGTGCTGGATCGCCCCGGAAATCCCCGCCGCGATGTAGAGCCGGGGCCGGATGGTCTTGCCGGTCTGGCCGATCTGGCGGTCCGAGGTGATCCAGCCCTTCTGCACCAGCGGGCGCGAACCGCCGTATTCGGCGCCCAGCACCGCGGCGAGGTCCTTCACCAACTGGAAGTTCTCGACCGAGCCCAGGCCCAGGCCGCCAGCCACGACGACGTCGGCATAGGGCAGCGCGGCCTTGTCGCTGTCGCGATCGGCGATGAAGTCGAGCACCTTGGTGACGACATCGTCCTCGGCGATGTTGGGCGCAAACTCGACGATGCGTCCGGTGCGGCCCTCCTCGCGTTCGGGCATGGCCATGACGCGCGGGCGCACGGTCGCCATCTGCGGGCGGAAGTTGAGCGTGAAGATCGTGCACAGGAGCGAGCCGCCGAAAGTGGGCCGGGTGGCGGCGAGCGAGCCGTCCTCGTCGATGGCAAGCTCGGTCGAATCCGCAGTGAGGCCGGTCTTGAGCGTGGTCGCCACCGAACCCGCCAGATCACGGCCAAGGTTGGTCGCGCCCAGCAGCAGGATCTCGGGCTGGTAGGTGTTGACGATGTCGGTCAGGACCTGCGTCGAGGTTTCGTTGCGGTAATGCTTCAGGGCCGGATCGCAGGCGATGTAGACACAGTCCGCGCCGTATTCGAAGCAGTCCTGCGCCGCCTTGCCCAGCGCCTCGCGGTCATCGCCCATGAGAACCGCGGCGAGGTCCACGCCGCGCTTGTCGGCGAGCTTGCGCCCTTCACCCAGAAGCTCGAAAGAGACCGAATGGACGGCCCCGTGCTCGATCTCGACCGCCACCCAGACGTGCTTGTACGCCTTGAAGTGTTCGGGCAGTTCCTTCTTCGTGTTGGCACGGCCTCCCTTGGCGGGAGCGGGCTTTGCTGCATCGGCCATCGGTCCGGCTCCTTCTCTCAGACGTAGTGGTGGAGGGCCTGGGCGGTGAGGTCGTCCTCGACGCCCGGTGCCCTTGCGAAGATCGCGTCGACGACGGCGCGCGCCTTTGCGTCCATGGTGCCTTCGGCCTCGATCATCTCGGCGGCTTCCGAGCGCGCGGTGGGTGCAAAGACCTTCTTCACGATGGTCGGCGAGCCACGCAGGCCACACCTCGTCAGGTCCTCGATGCCGACATCGGACGCGTTCCAGGTGATGATTTCGGCACGCGCGGCTTCCAGCGCCTGCGCAATCGTGCCGCGCCGCATCTCGTTGGTCGCCTCGAGCATGGTGATCAGCACGGGCAGCTTCGTTGCCAGCACCTGCGTGCCTGTCTCGGCGCGGCGCTCCACGGTGATCCGGCCGGCCTCAAGGTCGGTCGCGACGATCTTCGAGATGTAGGTCAGCTGGTTGAGCTTCAAGCGACTGGCGATGCCAGGCCCGACCTGCGCGGTGTCCCCGTCGATGGTCTGCTTGCCGGTGAAGACGATCTCGGGCGTGCCGAATTCTTCACCAATCTTCGTCAGCGCCATCGAGAGCGCGTAGCTCGTCGCCAGCGTGTCGGAACCTGCGAAATAGCGGTCGGTCAGCAGCACCGCGCGGTCTGCCCCGAAGGTCAGCGCCTTGCGCAGCGATTCCGAGGCCGTGGGCGGGCCCATGCACAGCGCCGTGACGGTCGCGCCGAGGCGGTCCTTCAGGCGCAGCGCCTCTTCCAGCGCGAAGAGATCGTAGGGGTTGATGATGGTCGGCACGCCCTGGCGCATGATCGTGTTCGTGACCGGGTGGACACGGATCTGCGCGCTGTCGGGCACCTGCTTGATGCACACCACGATATGCATTGTCTCAGCCTCCTGTCAGGGCATCGAGCGGCACGAAGGGCCGGTTGGGTTCGGGTTTGGGCGCGACGGCGTCCTTGTGGACCTTGAACAGGCGCTCCGCGATCGGCGAGGAGGCCACGAAGTCCGCGTAGGCCTGCGCGAGGTGTTCGCCGCAAAGCGCGTAAAGCTCGCTATCGTCGGCGCTTTCCAGCGCGCCCTCGACCTCGCTGCCGCGCAGGTACTGGCCCATGCGGCGCAGGATGTGGAGCCGCGCGACCTGGACCACCTGCGGGTCGTAGTCGACGCCGAGCAGTTCGAAGAAGTCCTCCGCGCTGGAGAGCTGGTGCAGTTCGTCAAGCAGGCTCATGGCTGTCCTCCTGAAGAGCGAAATCGGGGCAGACCGGAGCGCGCCCCTCTCTATGGGCGTCCCTGTGAGCAAGGCGCGCCTCCAGAAACTCGATGCGGTCGAGCAGCTCGGACACCGCCTCGCCCACGGGATCGGGCATGAGATGATGGTCAAGGTCGATCCGGCCCGAGACGCGGCGGCGCTCGGTGGCCCCGCGCACCACGCGCCCGGGAATGCCGACGACTGTCATGGCGGGCGGAACGGGATCGACGACCACGCTGTTCGCCCCCACACGCGCGCCCTTGCCCACGGTGATCGGGCCCAGGATCTTGGCGCCGCAGCCCACCAGCACGCCGTCTTCGAGCGTGGGATGGCGCTTGCCCGGCGCCCAGCTCGTGCCGCCCAGCGTGACGCCGTGGTAGAGCGTGACATCGTCGCCAATTTCGGCGGTCTCACCGATGACGACGCCCGCGCCGTGATCAATGAAGAAGCGGCGGCCGATGCTCGCGGCAGGGTGGATGTCGACATTGGTGAGGAGGCGCGCCAGCCAGCCCAGGAAACGCGCCGGGAAGCGCAAGCCCACCTGCCACAGCGCGTAGGCCAGCCGGTGCCAGATGATCGCGTGGACGCCCGGATAGGTCAGCAGGACTTCCAGCGCCCCGTTCGCCGCCGGATCGCGCGCGGCCACGCACCCCACGTCCTCGCGCAGGAGGACAAGGAGCGAGGGCCGCGCCCCTACAGGCGGTGCGCCAAGCGTGTCGAAGGGCGTGGCGACGGGCATCACAGCGCCCTTTCAGCCATGCCGGTACGGCAATAGATCAGCGCCAGATCAGCGAGTTCGACGCCCTTCTTGGTGTCGAGTGCCCTGGCGCGCACGTCGGCCAGGATCCGTCCCAGCCGCTCCTGGTCGGCCTCAAGGCCAATCGAGCGCAGGCTGGAAGTGATCGCCGCGCGCCCCGAATGGCGCCCCAGCATGATCCGCCGCTCGCGCCCGAAACGCGCCGGGTCGAGCGCCTCGTAGGTCTCCGCATCGCGCAGGAGGCCCGAGACGTGGATGCCGCTCTCATGGGTAAAGACCATCGAGCCGACGATGGGCTTGTTCTCCGGGATCGGGCGTCCGGCGGCGAGCGCCACCGTTTCGGCAAGACGCGCGAGCTGGAGAAAGTCGATGCGCGTGGTGCGCCCGAGCGTCTCGCCCAGCGCCGTCACCACTTCTTCAAGCGGCGCGTTGCCCGCCCGCTCGCCCAGCCCCAGCACGCAGACCGAAACGTGGGTCGCGCCGCCCCGCACGGCCGCCAGCGTGTTGGCCGTGGCCAGGCCCAGGTCATCGTGGCCATGGAATTCGAGCTCGATGTCGGTCTCACGCGCAAGTTCGCGGAAGATCTCGTGGGTGCCGAACGGATCGAGCACGCCCAGCGTGTCGGCGTAGCGAAAGCGGTGCCCGCCCGCCTCCTCGATGGCGACGACCACGCGCTTCAGGAAATCAAGATCGGCGCGGCTGGCGTCCTCGCCGCCGATGGAGACGCGAAGCCCCCGGTCGAGCGCGTAGCCCACGACTTCTTCGATGCGCGCCAGCACATCGGCGCGGCCGGTGCCGAACTTGGCGCGGATCTGGCGGTCCGAGACAGGGACCGAGAGGTGTACGCGCTCCACCCCGGTGCGCGCGGCGGCGTCCACATCGCTGCGCGTCGCGCGGCACCAGGGGATGATCTGGGCTGTCCTGGCCTGCTCCACCATAGCGCGGATCGCGGCCTCATCCTCCATGCCCATGGCCGGAGTGCCTGCCTCGATCTCGTCGACGCCCGCAGCTTCCAGAGCCGCGGCAATCGCCATCTTCTCGGCAAAGCTGAAGGCCACGCCCGGAGACTGCTCACCATCGCGCAAGGTGCTGTCATTGACGACGACAGGCGGGAAATTGGGCAGGAAACCGGACATGGCAGTCAACTCCAATAAGGGGGAATGGACAGGATCAGGCGTAAGTCGGGTTGAAGGCCCCTTCCTTCTCGCGTTCGCGCCAGAAGGGGCTCATCTCGCGCAGGCGCGCGATGATCTGGGGCATCACTTCCAGCACGCGCTCGACATCGGCCTCGGTGTTCTCGCGGCTGAAAGAAAAGCGGATCGCACCGTGGGCGGCGGTGTAGGGCACGTTCATCGCGCGCAGCACGTGGCTGGGTTCGAGCGAGCCGGACGTGCAGGCCGAGCCCGAGCTTGCCGCGATGCCTTCCCGGTTCATCAGGAGCAGGATCGCCTCGCCCTCGATGTACTCGAAGGCGACATTGGCGGTGTTGGGCAGGCGGTTTTCGACATCGCCGGTCGCAAAGGAATGGCTGATCGCGCCGAGCAGGCCCTCCTCCAGCCGGTCGCGCAGCGCGGCGACGCGGGTCTGCTCCTCGGCCATGTATTCGCCCGCAAGCTCAGCCGCCCGGCCAAGCCCGATGATGCCCGGCGCATTCTCGGTGCCCGCACGCCGGCCGCGCTCCTGGTGGCCGCCGCGCACGAGCGGACGCAGCCGCACGCCCTTGCGCACGTAGAGCGCGCCCACGCCCTTGGGGCCGTGCAGCTTGTGGCCAGAGAGCGAGAGCATGTCGATCTCGGTCGATTTCAGATCCATCGGGATCTTGCCGACCGCCTGCACCGCATCGGTGTGGAACAGCGCGCCCGCCTCGTGGGCCATCTCGGCGAGCTTCGCGACGGGGAAGATCGTGCCCGTCTCGTTATTGGCCCACATTATCGAGACGATGGCAGTGCGGGGGCCCAGCGCCTTGCGGTAGGCTTCCATGTCGAGGCGGCCCTTGGCGTCGACCGGGATGATGAGGACCTTGGCCTGCCCGGTCTTTTCAAGGTGGGCGACGAGGCTGAGGACGGCCGGGTGTTCGACCGCCGAGGTGATGACCTCATCGCGCCCCTTCTGGGTCTCGAGCGCAGAAAGGATCGCCATGTTGTCCGCCTCGGTCCCGCCCGAGGTATAGACGATCTCATGGTCGAACTCGGCGCCGAGAAGCTCCTGGAGCTGCTTTCGCGCCTTGGCGAGCGCCCCGCCCACTTCCGAGCCGAAGGCGTGCATCGAGGAGGCGTTGCCGAACTGTTCCGAGAAGTAGGGCATCATCGCCTCGACCACGCGCGGGTCGCAGCGGGTGGTGGCGTTGTTGTCGAGGTAGACCGGGTCGTTGGCCATGGTGGGGGCTCCTTCGCGTCGGTTCGTGGGCTCAGTGAACGGGGGCGGCGGGGATGACGAGGAGCGGCACGCCAACGGCTTCGACCAGCCGTGCCTGCACGCCTTCGATGGTCGCTCCGGAGAGGTGGCAGCCCACGCAGGCACCCGTCAGCTTGACGATGACGCGGTTGCCCTCGACATCGACCAGTTCGCAGTCCCCGCCATCGCGCTGGAGCGAGGGGCGGATCGCTTCGATGGTTTCCTCGATCAGTTTGATCTTCTGGAGCGTCGTCAGCGGCGCCTTGCTTTCCGTCGGCTTGACGACGACTTTCTTCGGCTTGGCGAGCACCGGCACGGCACCGGGCACGAAGGCCTCCTGCGCGGAAAGAATGCCTTCCTCGACCATCTGCGCGTTCACGCGTTCGAGCACCGCCTCGATGCCTTCGGCGCAGGTCGCGCACGAGCCGCCCGCCTTGGTGAAGTTGGTGATCTCCTCGACCGCGGTCAGGGTGTTGGCGCGGATCGTGCGCTCGATCATGCCTTCATCGACGCCGAAGCACTTGCAGATGAGCGCGCCTTCCTCGTGGTCATCGACCCATTCCTCGCCGCGGTAATTGGCGACGGCCGCCTGCAGCGCCTCGTAGCCCATGACCGAGCAGTGCATCTTTTCGGGCGGCAAGCCGCCGAGGAAATCGGCGATGTCCTGATTGGAGATCTGCATCGCCTGCTCGATGGTCTTGCCGATGATGAGCTCGGTCAGCGCCGAGGAGCTGGCAATCGCCGAGCCGCAGCCGAAGGTCTGGAACTTGGCCTCGGTGATGACCTGGCTGACCGGTTCGACCTTGATCATCAGGCGCAGCGCGTCCCCGCAGCTGATCGCGCCGACATCGCCCACGCCGTCCGCGTCCTCCAGAACCCCGCTGTTCTTGGGGTTGAAGAAGTAGTCTTTGACCTTCTCGCTATATTCCCACATGTGCCGGTCTCCCTCAGCCGAATGACTTGCCGCACGAGCAATTGTTCGATGCGTTCGGATTTTCGAAGGTGAAGCCCGATCCCTCGAGCGCCACGACGAAGTCGATGGTGGTGCCTGCCAGGAGCGGCTGGCTGACGGGGTCGATGAAGACCTTGAGGTCCTCCTTCTCGACCACGGCGTCGTCGGCCTCGGGCTCGGCGACGAGCCCCATCATGTACTTGTAGCCCGCGCATCCCCCGGCCTCGACCTGGATCCTGAGGCCGGCCGGCGCGCTGTCGGCCTTGGCTATGGCGCTGCGCACGGCGTCCTGGGCACTGTCGGTGAGAACGATCACAAGGCTTCTCCTCGCAGATGTTGCGAAGGACCATCAGCAAGGCGCGTGCCAGTTGCGCAAAAGCCCGCAATTGCAGGAAGGGCGCGCGCACCCACGCGTGCTCAGAAGCCCGTCCATGTCGGTTTCGTCACATTTCGGACAGCGCCGGTGTTGCGTTGCACACAAAGGCAGCCGGGCGCGCGCCTTCGCGCTCACGAAACGGCGAACGGCCCGCTTCGTGCATGACGCGAGCGCCCCCTTTCAAGGAGTGAAGTCATGTCGACGCTTACGGCCCCTGTGATCAGCGATACCCCCTTCGGCGCGCTTGCCGCGCAGCACCGCCTCCACAACGCCGTCCTCAAGGAACCGATGCCTGCTCCGGGCACCTTCGGGTTTCGCGGGGACATTGCCCTCGCCTTTCAGGACCAGGTTGCAGACGAGGCCCGCCCGCCTGCCTATTCGCTCGAACAGGTGCTCGCGGTTGGCGATGCGGCGAGCGCAAAGATCCCGGTGCTGGCCGGCTACCTCCACAACTTCGCGTGGCTCAAGGATGCAGGCGAAGTGCTGGCCGACTATCTCGTGCCCGAGGGCACCTATGTCTTCTTCGTCAACAACATCGACTTCCTGAAGACCTACAGCGTGGCCCTGCCGGGCGGCGCCACCGCCAAGGTCCTGCCCCTCGACGAATCGACGGTGTGGAAGGAAGTGCTGGAACTGGCCGGTGTCGAGAAGACCGACGTCAAGAAGATGAGCGGGCCCGAAAAGCTCGAATATGTGCTCGCCCAGCTTGCGGCCACGAAGATGGACTACCCCGCGATCTCCTACGAGGACGGGGTCGCCGCGATGGAGCCGGTGCGCAACCGCAACGAAAACCGCCCCGTCTGACGCGCGCACCCGATCGGGCGGGCCTCCCGGGCCGGATGCGGTGTCCCCCTTATCGCATCCGGCCCCGGTCGTGGTAGCCTGCGCAGGCGAATCGCAAGGGAGAGAGGCGATGGCATCCACGGTGTCCCATCTCGTGACGGCCGAGCAGGCCGAACTGCAAAGCGCGCCCGCCAAGGCGCTGCGCGCGCCCATGACCGCCTCGCTTCTGGGGCTGGAATGGCGCAACGCCGCGCTCGACGCGCTGTTCTACGACATCGAGGGGCTGGAGAGCGAGGACGTCGCCAGGCTCGCAGCCTGGGATGCGCCCGAGGGCGCGCTGCTCCTCGTACCGCCTGCGGGCAAGGGCGAGGTGCAGGTCTTCAGCGAGCTTCAGGCCTTCCTTGATGCGGGTGGCGGCGAAGCCAGGGCGCTTGCTGTTGCGGGTGTGGGCAGTTCCGCCATTGGCTCGGCCGCCTTCGCGCGCGACATTGCCGAAGCGCTGGGCGGTTCGGTGGCGGCAGTCGTGTCGGGCTACGGCCTCTCCGATGCCCTGACCGAGGCGCTGGGCGGCTTCTTCTGGTTCGGCGCGCTCAATTCGATGCGCCACGCCTTTGAAGGGCTCGACCGTGCGGCGCGCACGCTCTCGGACCGTTCGCCCTCGCTCACCTCGATCGAGGCGGACAGCTTCCTCAGGCTGTCCAAGGACACCGCGACGCTGATCGCGCTTCTGGAAAGCCCGCATTGCAAAATCCCGCTGCTGGTCGGGCACTCCAAGGGCAATCTCGTCCTTTCCGAAGCGCTCTACGCGCTGCGCAAGCAGGAGAAACTGGGGCCTGTCGCCAAGCGCACGCAGATCGTCACGATCAGCGCCAAGGTGGGCATGCCACGCGAGTTCATCGGCAAGGTCTTTGACGTGATGGGCCAGTTTGACAGCTTCGGCGCGCTCAATTCGCGCCCCGACATCAAGGCCGACTACCTGGTCCCAGGCGCCTGGCATTCGACCAACCCGAACTTCCCGATGGGCATGGGGATCGACGTCACCAAGGTCCTCAAGACCGTACTGCCGCTGCTGGGCACGCAAAAGCGCCCCACCAACACGAATGCGCAGGCCGCGACCGTGCTCGACCTGCCGCAGTGGCTGACCGGCACCTTTGCGACCGCGCCCTGGATGCTGGCGCGGCCGATGACGCTGTAAGGCGCGGCAAGCGGCGCTATTCGAGGCCCTCGCCGCTGTCGAAATCGTCGTCCTCGACAAGGCCCGGTGCGCGCAGGCAGATGTCCTCGTCCGCATCGATCTCCACCTCGATGGCGGTGAGCCGCTCGCCAAGGCAGGGCCCCGCCACGCATTCGCCCGAGCCCAGATCAAACAGCGCGCCGTGCTTGCCGCACTGGATGCGCGTCCCCTCACCGTCGAGGAATTCGCCCTCTTCCCAGTCCAGGTTGGTGTTCTGGTGCGGGCAACGGTTTTCAAAGGCGCGCACGTTGCGCCCCCAGCGCAGGACGAAGATCGGCCAGGGCCCGACCCGCCCGTCCTCCTCGCGCCGGGCCAGCACGAACGGCACCGCGCGGCGGTTGGGAATATCGGAGACCGCGCAGATCGCGAAAGGCGGAAGGGTCATCGTCTGCGTCTCCCCGCTCATGCGGCACCTGCCGGCCGGGCGACGGGCTTGGGAAGCGGCAGCATGCCCATCTTGAAACTCTGCGTCATGTGCGCGGCGCGCTGCATCGCCGCCCCTGCCAGTTCCTTAGGAAGGCACTCCTCCACCGCCTGACCGAAAGCGGCCATCCAGCGCGTGAAGTCCTCTTCCTCGACCCTCAGCTTGAGGTGATGGCTATAGGGCGTGCCGCGCTGGTAGCGGTCGGTGCCCAGCAGCGCGTGCGACCAGAAATCGCGCACGAAGCCATAGTGCTCGGGAAAGTCGGGGATCATCGCGGCGAACATCGGGCCCAGCCGGTCATCCTCGTTGCACAGCGCATAGAAGCGGCGGACCATGGCATCGATCGCGATCTCCGCGCTCTCCCCCCGGGCCACGGCGGGTCCGATATCGCACCCGCTCATGCGTGCCCCATCTGCTGGGGCGCAATCTTGCCGTTGGCGATGCGCGCCAGCAGCGCCTCGCCGTCCTCGGGCCCGAAGCAGGCGTCGAAGTCGTCGCACTCGGTGCAGACCGGCACCGAGCAGAGCCGGAAGCCTTCGGACGAGCACATCATGCGGTAGAAGAACTTCTTCCACTTCATGTCGTTCGCGTTCTTCATGGCAAGGCGCGGAAAGTGGAGCTGCATCAGCATCGAGAGTTCGTCCCGGCTGGCAAAACCCAGGTCCTGCCAGAGGTGGTTGGGTCGCTGGCAGCGCCGCGCGACAAGGCGCGTGAGGAGCAGTTCGAAGACCGAAGCCTCGCCGCAGTTCATCCAGAGGATGTCGCGCAGCGCCTGCTCCTCCTTCGCCACGACCGGGGTTCCCGCCTCGGGCAGCGTCACGTGGGGAAAGGCGATGCGGCACAGCTCGGCCAGTTCTTCACCGTCGAGCCCGGTCGCCTCGGCCAGCGCCAGACCCTCGCGTTCCGCCTCGAAGAAGGACAAGGCCAGGATCGAGGCGGCCAGGTGCACGTCCACCGGCGGCACGTCCGAGCGTGCGCCCTGCCAGAGCAGTTCAGCATAGATCTCTTCGCCACGTCCCATCGTCTGTGTCTCCTTCTCGTCTGGTTATCTGGTCCTGCTCCTATTGTCGGCACCCTCTCCCGGGCGGTGTGACGCCAGCGTGCTCTCAGGCCGCCTTGGCGTGGGTCTGGCAATTGGTCGGGCATACGCGCGCGCAGGCGCCGCAGCCGATGCACGCGTCTTCATCGTTCATCGCCATGACGCGCTTCTCGATCTCGTCGTCGTCATCGTCCTCGTCGAGTTCGACCACATCGCCGTCCTCGTTGACGCCCTTCAGCGTCATCACGTTGCGCCCGCAGACCTTGAAACAGCGCCCGCAACCGATGCACAGGTCGGGGTCGATCGAGAGCAGGTACTCGGGCACCCACGCGCGTCCACCGCGGGTCAGGGCCGCGGCACTCACGAGGCGCTCTCCAGCGCCTTCATCTCGGCCTTCTTGGCGGCGAGCGCGGCGTAGCTCTCGCACACGCGGGTCGCCGTCGCCATGACGTTCTCCAGCCCCACGGGCAGCTCTTCGGAGAGGTCGTGCAGGTCCATCTTGGCCTGCATCGCGCGCGCCGAGAGCTTCTTCACCTCGGCCTTCATCGCTTCGAGATCGGACATGGGCCCTGCACTCCTTTTCAGTAGTCCGCGACTTCGGGGAACTTCCCGATCATGTCGCTCGCCTGCACGATCAGCTTTTCCGCCTCGGCGTTGAGCTTTTCCAGGCTGTCGAAGCCGAAGCGGTGGACGTCGCGCAGCGACTTGTTCACGACGACCAGACGTCCGGCGATCAGCACCATCCGGCCAAAGCCCTCGTGGCTCATCTTCATCATCGGCTGAACCATGCGGCGGGTGCGCCGCTCGATCTCGAGGCACAGCGCGCCGTAGTAGAGTTCGAGGCGCCAGAGCGTATCGGGATCGGGATCGCCGATGATCGGGATCGCGCGGCGCGCGTCCTTGTCGAGGATGTAGGGCGCGAGCAGTTCGGCATCCGCCTTCTTCTCCCAGTGGCCATGGGTGTCCTGCGCGCGCACCTGGCGCACCAGGGCGGCGGCAAAACCGTCAATTGCGGGAGCATCGATCAGGTCTTCGGGCATCGCTCAGGCCTCCTCTTCCTCGAAATCGTCTTCCAGGTCGGCGACGCGTTCGCCCGTCTTCGCCATGACCTTGCGCAGCCAGGGCGGAGGCGTGCCCTTCAAGACATCCTGCAGCTTGGCGAGCATGCCCTCGATCGGCTCGGGCTCGGCCACCTTCATCGGGTGGATGTTCTGCGCCACAACCCGCGCCGCGCCCGATCCGCCGATGGCGGCCACGACCAGGATCGCGACGCCTTCGAGCGCCTTGAGCTTGGGTTCAAGCTTGTCCTCGTTGCCGTCCTCGTTGAGCTCGCCGGAGAATTCCTCGACCCGGTCGAGCGACCAGCCTTCGGGTGTCAGGTCGTAGATCGCGATGTTGCGGGCCCAGCCGAAGTGCGCGTCGATGCGCACAAGGTCCTGCGTGGCGAAGGCGACTTTCATGGCACGAGCTCCTGTGCGGTTTGATGGGAAGTAGCGTGGGGTTCGGACCAGGCATCGCGCCAGTCCTCGGGACCAGGTGCGTGGCTCTGGTGGTGGTGCATCAGCATGTTGCCGAGAGCGAAGAGCAGGTCGCGTGTGCCGCGGTAGCCCACGCTCACAAGGTGCGCGGCGCCCAGCGTGTCGAACATGGGAATACCGATGCGAAAGTGGGGGATATGCAGGCGCGCGGCCGCCTGCCGGCCGTGGCTGTGGGTGATGAGGATATCGGCGCCGGTCGCCCCGGCTTCCAGGTCTTCCAGATCCCCCAGCAGGACTTCCTCGCACGGGAGCTGCGCGAGGATCGGCGAGGTGGTGGTGGTAACCGCGCAGGCGACCTCCCCGCCCACTTCGCCCAGCGCCGAAACGAGTGCAAAGAGCAGGTCCGGTTCGGCCCCGATGGCCAGTTTGCGTCCGCCGATGTGGAAGTGCGCATCGAGCATGGCATCGACCAGCTGGCCGCGCTGGCGGCGGTAGCGCACCGGCACGGGCTTGCCCGAGATCTGCGAAAGGAAGGCCATCAGCTCATCGCACGGCGCAAGTCCGGTGAGGCGTTCAAACAGGCGGAACGGCACCCCCGCGCGCGCCTCCAGCGCCTCGGCCGCGCCGCGCATCTGCTCGCCGATGGCGAGGGTCCAACCCGCCAGTGCCATTGCGCGCACTTCTTCGGGGCCGGTGCCACCCAATGTCGTGGGCGTGAAGTCCTCGGGGATGTGCCCGTCGAGCGAGCCCGACAGGTCGGGCAGGAAGGTCGGGACGAGGCCGAAGTCCTCAAGCAGCGCGCGCAACTCGTCAATGTCGCCCGGTGTCACGTGGCAGCCCGGCAGCACGTTGATGCGGCGCGGATCGCGGATCGCGGGCGCGGGCGCGGCCACCATCTCCTCGATCATCGCGGTCACCGCCTTGGCCCAGCCGTCCTGGAACGCCCCTGCAAAGTCCGGTGTCGCGCACTGGACGATCTCGACACCGTCCAGTTCGGGATGGCGGGCGCGGATCTGTTGCACGAAGCCCTTGAGGTCATCGCCCTTCACTTCGGTAACCCCGGTCGAACAGATGCCGATGAGTTCAGGCTTCGTTTTCTCGACGATATTGAGCACGGCCTGTTCAACGTTCTCGAAACCGCCCAGGACCGTCGCCACCTCGGACATGGCGGTGGTCTGCAAGGGGATCGCCTCGCGAAAGTGGCGCACGAAGAGGACCAGGCCAAAGCTGGTGCAGCCTTGCGAGCCGTGGAGCAGCGGCATCGCGCCGCGCATCCCCATGAAGGCGAGCGCGCCGCCGATGGGCTGGCTCATCTTGAGCGGGTTGACCGTGCAGGCCTTCTTCGACTTGACGAGCTGGGCCATGGCTATGCGGCCTCCCGTCCGGCGTGTTGGGGCGCCTCGACCTCGTCCCAGGGGGCGGGGCGGCGCACCTCCTGCCAGACGGGGTTGGCCAGCGTGCGGTCGATCTCGGCCACCATCGCGACCATGCCGTGGTAGCCGGCAAAGGCGACGTGGCGCTCCTGGTTGATGTCCATCCAGGGCATCGAGGCCTTGAGCGCGATGAACTGCGAGCGCCCGCCCGAGAGCATGATGTCGGCCTCGGCCTCCTTCAGCTTGCGGTACATCTCGCGCGGGGCGAGGTTGTCGAACATGTGGGCTTCATCGCCCATCAGCTTCTTGATCTTGTCCTTGTCCTCGCGCGTGGACTTCTTGACCGACGTGCCCACGATGCGAAGCCCGGCCTCCTGCAGTGCGGCGACGACCGACCAGCTTTTCACGCCGCCTGTGACCAGCAGCACCTTCTTGCCCGAAAGGCGCGGACGGTAGGGTTCAATGGCGGCCCAGGCGCGCGCTTCCTCGCGCGCGATGACGGCCTCTGTGCGCGCCATCAGTTCGCCATCGGCGCCTTGCTGGATCAGCAGCCGCGCCATCTCGCGCAGTGTGTCCGACATGTCCTCGATGCCGTAGAACGAGCCTTCGAAGAAGGGGATGCCATAGCGCTCCTCCATCTTCCTCGCGACGTTGATCATGGCTTTCGAGCAGACCATCATCGCGGCCTTCGCGCGGTGCGACCAGGCCACTTCCTCGTAGCGCGCGTCGCCCGAGATGCACGAGAGGATGCGGATGCCCAGTTCATCCAGCAGCGGCTTGATCTGCCACAGTTCGCCCGAGAGGTTGTATTCGCCGATCACGTTGATGTCGTAGGGCGTGGTGTATTCGGGCTCCTTCGTGCCGATGACGTGCTTGAGCATCGCCTCACCCGCCAGCTTGTTGCCCAGGTTCTTGGGGCCCACGAAGCCGGGCGAGTGAATGGGGATGCAGGGCGTGCCGAACTTCTCGGCGGCCTTCGCGCACACCGTGTCGATGTCATCGCCGATCATCGCGGGCACGCAGGTCTCGTAGACGAAGACGGCGGGCGGGGCGTACTTCTCGACAATCTCGCGGATCGCCTTGAAGAGATGCTTCTCACCGCCAAAGACGATGTCGTTCTCGGTCATGTCGGTGGTGAAGCCGGTGCGGTAGAGCGTGGAGCCCGAGGACGCCGCGCCGCGGTTGTCCCAGGAATTGCCCTCGCAGGCGATGGGCCCGTGAACCAGATGGGCGACATCGGTGATCGGCTGGAGCGCGATCTTGGCGCCATCGAACGCACACCCACCCGCCGCGCCGCCGGGCTGGAGTTGCTTGGTGCAGCCCTTCTTGCGCTCCTTGTCCGACTTGGCCTGGTTCTTCCCGCAGGCCGGCTCGTTGAACACGTCCTGGATCGTCTGGTTCAGGCTGGTCATGGCAGGCACTCCGGCGGGTGGGGGATGGGGAAAAAGGGGTCTCCCCGCGACATGGCGCAGCGGCGGGGAGACCAAGGGACCTCAGCGAATGATGTCGTAGCTGTAGTCCGTCTTGCTGGGCACGTTGGTGGTCGCGTCCATGTGCTCGAAGATCCGGTCGAGGATCGTGACGAGGACATTGAGACCGCCCTGGTAGCCCCACACCGGATAGCGGTGCTTGTGGTGGCGATCGAAGATCGGGAAGCCGATGCGGATCAGCGGCACCCCGGTGTCGCGCTCCAGGTACTTGCCGTAGGTGTTGCCGATCAGGAAATCGGGCGCCTCGGTGAAGAGGAGCGAGCGCATGTGCCACAGGTCCTTGCCCGGATAGGCCTTGCAGTTGGCCCCGAAGGGCGAGCTGTCGAACAGCTCCTGCATCTTGGCCGCCCAGGCCTTGCCCCCATTGGTCGAGAGCACGACCACCGGCTCACCGCCCAGCTCCATCACGAACTTGGCAAGCCCATAGGCAAGGTCGGGATCGCCGTAGATCGCGAACTTCTTGCCGTGGATGTGGGCGTTGGAATCGGCGATGGCATCGACCAGGCGGCCGCGTTCCTTCGCCAGTTCGTCAGGGATCTCGACGCCCGCCATGCGCGCCACTTCCATCACGAAGCTGTCGGTCGCCTCGATGCCGATGGGGTGGTTGAAGGCGGCGGTTTCCTGCCCGTGCGCGGCGATGAAGGGCAGCGTCTTTTCGGTGCAGTATTCCTGCATCGAGATCGTGCCCTTGGCGTGGATGGCATTGGCTGCATCTTCCAGCGTGGTGCCGCCATCGTACATGCGGAAGGTGCCATCCGTCGGCGTATCCCACACGTCCGACTGGTCGCCCAGGATCGTGTACTCGACCTGCATCATGTCGAAGATGCGCTTCACCTCGCGCAGGTTTCCGACCGCGTAGCCATCGAACCCATTGAGGAAATTGATCGAGCCGTTGGGGACACGCTCCAGCTTGGGCGCGGTCTTGGCCTTGCCGTCCCAGAAGTGCTCCAGGATGCCCTTCATGGCGTTGTCGTAGCCGGTGATGTGGCTGCCGACGAAGGCCGGGGTGTGCGCGAAGGGAACGTCGAATTCCTCGGGGAGCGATTCCTTTTCCTTCGCCGTCTTGATGAAGGCGTTGAGGTCATCGCCGATCACTTCGGCCATGCAGGTGGTCGAAACCGCGATCATCTTGGGCTTGTACATGTTGTAGGCGTTGGCAAGCCCATCGACCATGTTGGTGAGCCCGCCGAAGACCGCCGCATCCTCGGTCATCGAGGAGGAGACGCACGAAGTCGGCTCCTTGAAGTGGCGCGAGAAGTGCGAGCGGTAGTAGGCCACACACCCTTGCGAGCCGTGCACGAAGGGCAGCGTCGATTCAAAACCGACCGCGGCGAAGACCGCACCCAAGGGCTGGCAGGCCTTGGCCGGGTTGATCGTCAGCGCCTCGCGCGAGAAGTTGAGGTCCTTGTATTCCTCGGTCTTGGCCCATTCCTTGACGCGCTCGATCTCGGCGTCGGGATGGGGGTTCTCGAACTCGGACCGCTTCTTGGCGAGCATGTCCTTGTATTCGTCACCGCGGAACAGCTCGAAGTGGTCTTTTACCTGGTCTGCGTCCTGGGGCATGGGTGCCTCCCTTGAACTGGATGGGGTTGGAAAAAGCCGCGGTTATTCCGCCGCGATGGCCATGGTGTCGCTCTCGCCCGCCTTCCAGGGCGTGGGGGCCATCGACCAGACCGGCGAGTTGATCGCCATGTCCATGTCGCGTGCGAAGATCGCGAAGCCGTCGTAGCCGTGGTAGGGGCCCGAGTAGTCCCAGCTGTGCATCTGGCGGAAGGGCACGCCCATCTTCTGGAAGACGTACTTTTCCTTGATACCCGAGCCGACGAGGTCGGGCTGGATCTTGTCGACGAACTTCTCGAACTCGTAGCCGGTGACATCGTCGTAGATCAGCGTGCCGTCCTTGACGTAGTGCTGGGCGGTGCGCTGGTAGTCGTCGTTGTGGCCGAATTCGTAGCCGGTGCCGACCACTTCCATGCCCAGGTCCTCGTAGGCGCCGATGACGTGGCGCGGACGCAGGCCGCCGACATAGAGCATGACCGTCTTGCCTTCGAGGCGCGGCTTGTACTTGGCAATGACCGCATCGGTCAGCGCGCGGTACTTGGCGATCACCTTCTCGGCGTTTTCCTGGATGGACTCGTCGAAGTAGCTGGCGATCTTGCGCAGCGATTCCTCGATCTTGGAGGGGCCGAAGAAGTTGTATTCCACCCAGGGAATGCCGTACTTCTCTTCCATGTGGCGCGAGATGTAGTTCATCGAGCGATAGCAGTGGAGGACGTTGAGCTTGGCCTTGGGCGTCGCCTCGAGCTCGGCGATCGAGCCGTCACCCGACCACTGCGCGATGACGCGAAGGCCCATTTCTTCGAGCAGAATACGGCTCGACCAGGCATCGCCGCCGATGTTGTAGTCGCCGATGATCGCGACGTCATAGGGCGAAGGCTCGAAGGTCGGTTCCTTGTCGCCCACCTTGTCGAAGACCCAGTCGCGCACGGCGTCGTTGGCGATGTGGTGGCCGAGCGACTGCGAGACCCCGCGAAAGCCCTCGCAGCGCACCGGCACGATGGTCTTGCCGCCGTATTCCTTGCTCTTGGACTTGGAGACCGCCTCGATATCATCGCCGATAAGGCCGATCGGGCATTCGGACTGGACCGTGATGCCCTTGTTCAGCGGGAACAGCATCTCGATCTCGTCCATGATCTTGGCGAGCTTCTTGTCGCCGCCAAAGACGATGTCCTTCTCCTGGAAGTCGGAGGTGAACTGCATGGTCACGAACGTGTCGATGCCGGTGGTGCCGATGTAGTAGTTGCGGCGCGCGGCCCAGGAATACTGGCCGCAGCCCACCGGCCCGTGGCTGATGTGGATCATGTCCTTGATCGGCCCCCAGACCACGCCCTTGGAGCCTGCGTAAGCGCAGCCGCGGATGGTCATGACACCGGGGATCGACTTGATGTTGGATTTGACGCCGCAGTCACTCTTGCCCTCCTCGGAGACGTTGAGGTGCTTGGCGCGGCGCTTGGCGGCTTTCGCCGGATAGACTTCAAGGACTTCCTGGATCAACGCCCGGTTGCGTTCCTTGACTTCTGCGATGTCGGTAGGGGTTGAGACGCTCATTTGGATGCACTCCTGGTTGATCCGTCCTTGCTCAGATCGAACTGGGACCGGTTGTCCGGCCCTCCTGCGCTTCGCATGCCAACGAGAGGCGCACAGGGGGACCGGACGTTCGGGGGACTGACGCGAAGGCTCAGGTCAGACGGCGAGGTCCGCGGCGGTGAGACCCACCTGCGATTCATCGACCGCCTTCATGATCCCGTGCTCCATCAGCATGTCCTCAAGCTCGTCCATGGTGATGGGGGTGGGGATGATGCCGTTGCCCGAGTTGTTGTGAATCTTCTGCGCGAGGTTGCGGTATTCCGCGGCCTGGTTGGATTCGGGCGCGTACTCGATCACGGTCATGCGGCGCAGTTCGGCATGCTGCACGATGTTGTCGCGCGGCACGAAGTGGATGAGCGAGGTGCCCAGCTTGGCGGCCAGGTTCTCGGCCAGCTCCAGCTCCTTGTCGGTCTGGCGCTCGTTGCAGATGAGCCCGCCCAGGCGCACGCCGCCCGAGTTGGCGTACTTGAGGATTCCCTTCGAGATGTTGTTGGCCGCGTACATGGCCATCATCTCGCCCGACATGACGATGTAGATTTCCTGGGCCTTGTTCTCGCGGATCGGCATGGCGAAGCCGCCGCAGACCACGTCGCCGAGCACGTCGTACGAGACATAGTCGATGTCCTCGTAGGCGCCGTTCTCTTCGAGGAAGTTGATCGAGGTGATGACGCCGCGGCCCGCACAGCCGACGCCCGGCTCAGGACCGCCGGATTCCACGCAGCGGATGTCCTTGTAGCCGATCTTCATGACGTCCTCGAGTTCGAGGTCCTCGACCGAGCCGGCCTCGGCCGCGAGCGACAGGATGGTATCCTGCGCCTTGGCGTGCAGCATCAGGCGGGTGGAGTCGGCCTTGGGATCGCAGCCGACGATGAGGATGCGCTGGCCAAGGTCGGCGAGCGCGGCAAGGGTGTTCTGCGAGGTGGTGGACTTGCCGATGCCGCCCTTGCCGTAGAAGGCGATTTGACGAAGTGACATTGCTTGGCTCCTAAGCTGTTAAAGCCGTGTGCTCCGGATCGGACAGGGGGTCGGCCCGGACCGGTTCTCTCCCCGACGCGTCCTCTCTCGTTGCGGCGGGCCAGCAGGATCTGCCCGCTGTGCCGACCTCTCTGCACGGGGCGTGCCAAACGCAGCGCGCCTGCCTAAAATCGCGTTCAATCGGGAACTTGGCGGAAATGTCGGGGCCCGCACGGGCATGTGGCAAAGCGAACAATGGGCCATTGCATGTCGCAAAGGACACACGTTCGCCCGGCCCGGCCAGCGGCAGAGCCGCGCATTTGCGCGGCCGATTGGGATGGAACGCTTCTTGCGTGGGGGAGCGATGAGTTCCCATCCACAGGAGAAGCCCCATGCAGATCGGTGTCGAAACCGCCAAGGCCGTCGACCAGCGCCGCATTTTCGTTGTCGACGAGGACGAAATCACCCGCGCCGCCTTGCAGTTCATGCTGCACGACGAGATCGAGACCCACGAACTGGCGAGCCTGGAGGAAGCCTATGCCAAGGGGCAGGACTGGCTGCTGCCCGACGTGCTGATCCTGGGTCTTTCAATCCTGCGCGCGCACGGGCTGGAGGTACTGACCGAGATCGCCGCGCGCTACCCGGCCGCGCGCGTCCTCATCGTCGCCAGCCCGGAGGAAGAGGAACTGGGCATCGCCGCATTGAAAGCGGGCGCCCACGGCGCGCTCATCAAGCCGCTGCGCATGGAGGCGGTGCGCCAGAAGGTCGACACGATCCTCGGGCGCGCAGGCGGCGCGGCGCTGGTGCAGTTGGGGGGATTATAAGAAAAAAGGGTTTTCCGAGGGCCATCGCCCTCGGGCTCCCCGGACTGTCGAGCCCACCTTGCGCCAGCTGCCCTGGCTGAGACTGGTGAGGTCGCCCATTATGGGGTCAAGGGGCGATGGCCCCTTGAAAAGATGCTTCCTTCTGCCTCAGGCTGCCGTCGCCTCGGCGTCCTCGCGCTTGACCACCTTGTGGCTTTCCTCGTCGAGGCCCTGCTTCCAGTAGCTGGAGATGTAGAGTTCGGCGGGCGTCAGCGCCTTTTCCTCGCGCAGGTAGGTCCGCATGAGGCGCATGGCGGAAAACTCGCTCGCCGCCCAGGCGTAGACCCGGCCTTCGGGCCAGCCGTAGGCGCGCAGCGCTTCAACCAGCCACTGGGGCTGCTGGCCGGGTTCGGGGTTCACGACCCAGCGGATCTCCACGCCTTCGGGCGCGTCGATCTCCACGCGGTCATCCTCCTGCTGGATCTCGATCACCGCATAGCCCTTCGCGTCGCGATCCAGGGCTTCGAGGTTCACGCAAATGGCGGGAATCGCGGTCATGTCTCCGGCGATGAGGTAGAAGTCGAAGCCTTCGGGCAGGGGCTTGGCCGCCCCCGGACCGCCGACCTCGATGGTCGAGCCGATCTCGGTGCTGACCGCCCAGTTGGTCGCTGGGCCCGAGACGCCGTTCTCCACGCCATGGAGCGCGAAATCGACATCAATCTCGCCCTCACGCTGGGCGCGGATGGTGTAGGTGCGCAAGGTCGGCTTGGCCTTCCCTTCCGCAGGAGGGAACATCAGCTTCACATAGCCCCCTTCCTGACCTTGCGGGAAGTCGGCGAGCCCTTCGCCGCCCAGTGTCAGGCGGATCATCGAGGGCGAGACCTGCTGGCGGGCGAGGACGGTCAGCGTGCGCGGCTGGGGCTTGGCCATGGCGGGGCTTCCTTATTGCGATAAACTTGCAAGAAGGAATGTAGGCGCCCTGTCACCGATTGCAATGGGGCATACCTATCACAGGTGCCCTGGCCTATCCGGGAACGTTACCCGTCGAGCGCGCAGACGATGATGTGCGAGGCCTTGAAGCTGGCGAGGATCTGGCGCCCGGGCTCCAGTTCCAGCGCCCGCGCGCTGTGGCTGGTCACCAGCACCGTCAGCTCGCGCCCCTCGCCGATGTCGAGCACGCATTCGGCCTCGACCGGCCCTGTCAGCACGTTGACGACAGTGCCCCCGATGAGGTTGCGCGCCGAAAGTGCGAGACCCGGGACATCGTCGATCAGGGTGATGAAGCTGGGCTTGATGAGCGCAACCGCGCGCCCTCCCGGTTTCAGCCCCAGCGCGGCCACGGTGGAGTTGGGCACCAGCGCGTCGATCACGATCCGCTCGTTGACGAGCAGGCCTACTTCCGCGCTCACCGCGCCGTGGACGATGGCGGTCACGATGCCTTCCAGCATGTTGCGCTCGCTCGCGCGCAGGCGGCGTCCGCCCGGCGGGACGAAGGGAACGACAGCGGCTCCGGCCGCTCCCGTCGCGGAGGCCATGCTCATGCGCTTTGCCCGGCGAGGAGCGCCTGAAGCTCACCTGCCGCGTACATGTCGCGCACGATGTCGCAGCCGCCGATGAACTCGCCGCGCACGTAGACCTGGGGCAGCGTGGGCCAGTCGGAATACTCCTTGATGCCTTCGCGCAGGAATGGATCGTCGAGCACGTTGATCCCGACATAGGGCCGCCCGATAGCCTCCAGCACCTTCACCACGCCTGCGGAAAAGCCGCATTGCGGGGCGGCGGGCACGCCCTTCATGAAGACGACGATTTCATTGTCGGTGACAAGCGCGCGGATACGGTCGGACGTGGCCATGGCCATTCTCCTCAGGTTGCAGGGGTGGTGGGGTTGGCAGCAGGAACGAAGGTCTGGAGCGCCAGCGCGTGGAGTTCATGGCCCATGTCCGCGCCGATCGCGGCGTAGACCATCTTGTGCTGGACGATCCGGCTCTTGCCCGCAAAGGCGGCGCAGGTGACGCGCGCGGCCCAGTGGTCGCCGTCCCCGGCCATGTCGACCATCAGCACCTCGGCGTCGGGAAAGGCCGCGGTGATGCGGCGCTCGATCTCGGTGGCATCCATGGGCATGGGCTGTCTCTCCTTGGCACGTCGTCAGACGAAGCTCAGAACCTCGACGGTCACGTCCTCGGTGCCGGTCAGCGTCGCCTGGCAGGCAAGGCGCGACTTGGAACCGACGCCGACGATGGTGTCGAGAATTTCGTTCTCCTCCCGGCTGATGCGCGAGAGGCCCTTGCGCCCCTCGATCACGAAGAGATGGCACTGGCCGCAGGAGGCTTCCCCGTCGCACTTGTGGGCGAGAGGCGCGCCGCTGGCGAGCATGGCGGCGAGCAGGCTGTCCCCCTCGGCAACGGCGATGGAGGTGGCGGACGGAAGGATGGTGAGCGTGGTCATGGCGTTCTTTCAGTGTCTCTTTTGCTGGTCAGTAGATGGCGGCCCCGGCGCCCGCGTTGATCGAGGCGTCCTTGAGACGCGCGACCATGAAGGCGATCTGTTCGGGAGAGAGGTGGGCGTGGAAGGGCAGCACGACCGCGCGGTCGGCGACCTTCTCGGTCACGAAGAGGTCGCCGCGCGTCCAGCCCAGCGCCCGGTAGGCGCGCTGGAGGTGGAGCGGGCTGGAATAGGCGTGGGCCTCGACACCCTCGGTGCGCATGTCCTCCAGGATCGCGTCGCGCGATCCCTTGGTGAAGCGCGTCCCCAGGTGCACGGTGTAGAGGAACCAGTGGACCTCCTCGACATCGGGCGAGATGT
Source organism: Novosphingobium mangrovi (assembly GCF_022818885.1). Taxonomy (NCBI): domain Bacteria; kingdom Pseudomonadati; phylum Pseudomonadota; class Alphaproteobacteria; order Sphingomonadales; family Sphingomonadaceae; genus Novosphingobium; species Novosphingobium mangrovi. The sequence goes on from NZ_JALHAT010000012.1 coordinate 127,727, forward strand.
AGGGCGGCTTGATCCCCTCGAAGCTCTGCATGAAGCCATCGTACATGGCCTGCACCCCGCGGCGGCGTTCTAAGAGCACGTCGAGACGGCGCAGCTGCGCGAGCGCAAGGGCGGCCACCATCGCGCCCATCGGCGCGCCGAAGGGCGCATCCACCCCGGCCGAAACCGAAGCGCGGTCCGAGAGGGTGCGGCTGCGCAGGCGCCGCAGGGCCATGGCCAGCTGCGTATCGTCGGTGAGCGCGATGCCCCCCTCCCCGCAGGCGATGACGCCGGGCTGGGCGAAATCGAAAAGCGCGACATCGCCGAAGCTGCCGACCACGCCCTGCTTGTGGCGCGAGCCGATCGCCTCGCTCGAATCCTCGATCAGAAAGAGGCCGTGCGCGTCTGCCAGCGCGCGAAGGCCCGGCCAGTCGGCGGGGTGCCCGCAGGTGTTGCCCGCCAGGATCGCGCGGGTCCGGCTCGTCACCTTGTCCGCGCTCTTCTTCGCCGAAAGACAGCCCGACCAGTAATCGATATCGGCAAAGACCGGGGTCGCCCCGCAGCGCAGGACGGCGTGGCCCAGTTCGTGGAAGGAATGGGCCGAGAGGATCACCTCGTCGCCCGGCCCGATCCCCTTTGCCGTCAGCACCATGACCAGCGCCATGGCCGCGCTGGAGGCCGCAACCCCGCGCGCACGGCCGCACTGGGCGGCGAAGGCCTGTTCCAGCTCTTCGACCAGCGCGCCCTGCCCCAGCTGCGCACCACGCAGGACCTGCTCGACCGCGACGACGTCTTCCAGCGTCAGGTCGGGGTCGCTCATCGGGATCTGCAGCACCTCGCCCGTGGCGATCGAGACGACCTGCCCGCTCATGCCGGGGCCCTCCCCGCAACCAGAAGCCCGCTCGCCTCAGCCGGATCGCCGGTCACGCGGATGCAGTGGGCGGAGACGTCGAGCAGATGCAGGTCGCAGGCGCCCGCCGAGCGGTAGGGTTCCTCCAGCACGTCGTCCGCATCGCACTGGCGCAGGGCGAGATCGGGCACCAGACGCCGCAGCGCGACGCCCAGGGTCTCAGGCAGCGCCCTGTCGCCCAGCGCCTGTACGAGCGCGTCGATGCGCGCGAGATCGATTTCGCTGAGCGGCATGGGCCTTCGTCTCCTTCCTCTATTGCCAGAAATCGCGGGAGGGATCGGCGTTGAGCCACCCCATGAGCTCACCAAGGCGCGCGAAGCGGCCGTCCTCGATCCAGCTTTGCGTGCCGTGATCGCGCCGGAAGAGCCTCCATTCGCGCGCGCGCTCGTCCCAAAGGAGGCGCGCGATGTCGATTTCCCCGCCTTCAGGATCGATGGTGCGCGAACAGCACGGCGCGCGCACGAGGTAGCCGTCCGTGATGGGCACGACCACGGGCTCGACGTAGCGGTAGCGCTGGCGCCCGACGAGCAGGCGCTCGATCCGCGCCAGGTCGAATTCGTTGGGCTGGCGGGCGAGAAGCGCGCGCGGCGCGGGGGCCTCGGCGGGGGTGGCGGCCAGGCTCATGCCTGCGTCCCTCCCGCCCCGGCGCGTTCGATCTCCTCTTCGAGGCAGCCGACGACAAGCGGCGAACCTGCGCCCTCGCCGCGCGCGAACTCGACAAGATAGACCGGCTGGTTGCTCTCCTCATGGTGGCCCACGTTGACGATTTCGCCGCGCGTCCCGCGCGGGGCGAGTACGGCGTCAGGCGGTGCGCCCGGGAACGAGCCGTCGTTGACGAGGTCCACCACCGCGCGCACGGCCTCGCCCCAGCCGTAGACGGGTTCGCGAATGTCCATCATGGCCGGGCACTCGAATGGGGCGGAGCCGGGCTTGCGGGCCGCGCGACGGGCAGTTCGTCCTCGTCCTCTTCGCTCGCCCAGACCGGGTCGAGCTCGCGCCGCTTCATGCCCACGCGGTGGCCACTCTCGAAGAACTCGATGCCATAGATGTAGAACTGCTGGAGAAAGGTGCCGATCGAGACGACGACGCCCTCTTCGCCCTTTCGGACCAGCAGTTCACCGATCTCCTTGCCCGCGTAAGTGCCATCGTTGCGCACAAGACGCCGCGCGCGCACGCGTTCACCATAGCGGAAGGCGGGCGGGCCATTGAGTTCGACGACCTCGCTGTCACGAACGATGTTCGCCATCGGCCTCCTCCTCATCCTCCATGCGGTCCAGGACATCGATGAGAACCTGCGCGCCGATGCGGTCGCGCGGGTCGAGTTCGAGCAGTTTCTCGGCCGCCTCGCGCCCGGCTTCGAGATGGCCGGTGCGCAGCGAGAGATAGGCGTAGCCCTTGAGGCTGAAGAGGAAGAAGCGCGGCAGAAGCGCCTCCCACTCCCCGAAGGCGGCATCGCCCGGCTGCACCCGCCGCCAGTCCTCGCCCAGAACGTTGAGGCGCAGGGCCTTGGCAACGCAGGCGCGCGCCACGTCGAGAGCTTCGTTCAACCGCCCCTTGTAGAAATAGAAGCGATAGAGCGCGATCAGGACGGCGGCGTGGTCGGGCGCGATCTTCTCGGCTTCGAACAGGTGCGTCTCGGCCACGTCCGTCAGGTGATAGCGCGTGGCGGCACGTTCCAGATGAGAGCGCGCCTCCTCGGGCAGGCCCCCGCCCAGGAGCGGGCTGGCGAGGATCGAACGCTCGAACGCGTCCGATGCCCCGCCAAAGCCCTCGAACGGCAGCGTTTCACGCCCCCCGCTCATGCCGGCTGGTACCGCGGCACGCTGGCGTCGAGCACGCAGGTGTCATCGACCGGGCAGATCGCGACACACTGCGGATCCTCGAAGTGGCCGATGCACTCGGTGCACAGCGCCGGGTCGATGACGAAGGTGCCCTTCGCCTCCGAGATGGCCATGTTGGGACACAGCGCCTCGCAGGCCGTGCAGTTGGTGCACTGGCTGGCGACGATCTTGTAGGCCATCGCCGCTCACCCCGCCTGGCTGAGCAGCGCGCCCTGGCGGATGGCCGCATCGCCGCGCTGCTGGTGGACGATCTCGCCGCGCTCGACCTTGCCAAGGTAGTCCTTGAACCAGACCAGCGCGGACTGCTCGATGTATTCATGGGCGTACTGGTCGACCGGCTCCACGCCTGCGGCTTCAAGGTCCGCCTTGGGGCAGCCGCCGATCTTGGCGACAAAGACCGCGTGGCAGTCGTTGATGGCCGCGATCACGGTGTCGAGCGCGTCCTCCTCGCCATACCCGCCCTGGCAATAGAGGTCGACGCGGCGGTGGCCGACGAACTTGGCGCCCTTGGCGTTGAGTTCGTAAACCTGGAACTCCTTGGCGTGGCCGAAGTGCTCGTTGATGATCCCGTGGCCCTTGGTGGCGACCGCGACCAGGACCGAGATATCGCCCGCCTTTTCAAGCCCCTCGAGCTCGCCCGCCTTGGCCGCGACCTTGGCCTGGCGCTCGCCTTCGACGGCCTGCTGGTAGGCCTTGCGCCCTTCGGCGTCGTACTCGATGTCCATCGCCATGATCTTCTCGGTGGTGAACTCGGCCGAGCGGTCCTCGCCCAGAAGGCCGACCGCGTCGGCGCGGCACTGGCGGCAGTGGCGCATCATGTTCATGTCGCCCTCGCACGCGTCCTGAAGCGCCTTCAGTTCCTGCGCGGAAGGGCCGCGCTGGCCGTTGAGGCCAAAGACGGTGCCGTGCTCGGGCGCGGAAATGAGCGGCATGATGTTGTGCAGGAACGCGCCGCGGCTCTTCACCGCCTTGTTCACCTCGACAAGGTGCGCATCGTTGATGCCCGGGATCATCACCGAGTTGATCTTGGCAAGAATGCCCCGCTCGGTAAGCATCTCAAGGCCCAGCATCTGCCGCTCGGTCAGGATCTTCGCAGCTTCATAGCCCTGCAGCCGCTTGTTCTCCCAGAAGATCCAGGGGTAGATGTGCTGGCCTACTTCGGGGTCCACCATGTTGATGGTGATGGTGACGTGATCGACCTTGTACTTGGCGATCTCGTCGACCCAGTCGGGCAGCGCGAGGCCGTTGGTCGAAAGGCACAGCTTGATGTCGGGGGCGACCTCGCTGATGAGGCGGAAGGTCTCGAAGGTCTTTTGCGGATTGGCGAGCGGGTCGCCGGGCCCGGCAATGCCCAGCACGGTCATCTGCGGGATGGTGGAGGCGACCGCGAGCACCTTCTTCGACGCCTGCTCGGGCGTCAGGCGCTCCGAGACGACGCCCGGACGGCTCTCGTTCGCGCAGTCGTACTTTCGGTTACAGTAGTTGCACTGGATGTTGCAGGCGGGCGCCACCGCGACGTGCATGCGTGCGTAGTGGTGGTGGGCTTCCTCGGAATAGCACGGGTGGTTCTTCACCTTCTCCCAGATCTCGGGCGGCATGTCGGCCGGCCCTGCGCTCGATCCGCAGCTCGCCTTGCCCGAACCGCCTTCGGTCCCGCAGCCCTTGTGCTCGGCCACCTTCTGCATGACGTCGGAAATGTCGACGACGCCGTCTGCGGAACTGGCCTCACGTGTGCTGTCCGGATCCTGGCTGAAAAGGGTGTCGGTCATGGAAAACTCCCCAAGTCGCAGCCGGCGGAGGGGGCACCACCGGCTTTCTGCTGATGGGGGAGGCTCAGCAAACTGCGTGCCAGATATCGGAAACTACCGATTTGCAGGCGTTTCATGCCGCACCGCAGCACGCTTCGCACGAAGGTCCCTGTCGCGATTGTCACGCTTGGTACGCCGACTTTGTCCGGCTCACGACACGATGACGTGCAGTTCGTGTACGATCAGACACCTAGGCAAGGCGGAGAATCCCCGTTACCAGAACGGGTTCGCGCACACTCGCGCAACGGAGTACGAATAGCCGCATGGCCTTGCTGGTCTTTTATGTCGCCCTGGCGCTGTGCGTCTCGTTCCTGTGTTCGCTGCTCGAATCCTCGATGCTGACGCTCACGCCCTCGCAGGTGCGTACCTTCGAGCAGCGCGGCGCGCCCTGGGCGCGCAAGCTCAAGCGGCTGAAGGACGATGTCGACCGGCCGCTGGCCGCAATCCTCACCCTCAACACGATTGCCCATACGATGGGTGCGGCGGGTGCGGGCGCGCAGTACGCCAAGCTTTACGGCAGCGGCAGCGAGGCGGTGTTCGCCGCGCTGCTGACGGTCGCGATCCTCATCATCACCGAGATCATCCCCAAGACCATCGGCGCGCGCTATGCGAGCGTGCTCGCCCCGTTCTGCGCCTGGATCCTGCCGCCGATGATCGCGGTGCTCGCGCCCCTGGTGTGGGCCTCGCGCCTCATCACCAAGCTCATCGCCTTTGGCCGCACGGCCGAGACCCCGCGCCACCGCGAGGAGCTTCTGGCGGTCACCAGTCTGGGTCAGGCCTCGGGCCAGATCGACACGGCTGAAGCGCGCTTTCTCAACAACATGCTCCAGCTCGACCGGATCAAGACGGCCGACGTGATGACGCCGCGCACGGTGGTCTTCAGCCTGTCGCAGGACATCGCGCTGGACGAGTTGACCGAGAAGGTGCGCAAGTCCCCCTTCACCCGCATTCCCGTCTCGGGCGAAGGTGTCGACGAGATCCGCGGCTTCGTCATCAAGCACGACGTGCTCGATCTGCTCATGGACGAGGACTGCGACGAGCAGGGCTTTGCCGAGCTGATCCGCCCGCTGCCCAGCGTGCTCGACCAGCTGAGCGTCGACCGCCTGTTCCACCGCTTCATTTCCGAGCACCACCACATCCTGATGGTGGTCGACGAATACGGCAGCTTTCTGGGCCTGGTCACGCTGGAAGACGTGCTGGAGACGATCTTCGGCTTCGAGATCGTCGACGAGCTCGACGCGGTCGACGATCTGCAGGAATACGCCCGCGAACTCTCGCGCCGGCGCGCCGAAGCGGCCACGCGGATGAAGACCCCCGCGCCCGCCGCTGCGCCCGAACGCCGCGCCGCGCGCGACTGAGAGCCTTCAGGCCATCAGCTGATCCAGCGCCTCGCCCAAAGGCTTGGCGATGGGAGAGATGTTCTGTTCCTCAAGGAAGCGCCGCTCGTTGCGGGTGAGCGTTTCCACGTCGAGTACGGCATAATGCCGCGCGGACGAACGCTTCATGATCTGCCGGGCATAGGTGCGCAGAAGCTGGTCGTCGAAGCGGCAGCCCAGGAACACGAAGCCAAGACCTGTCCGGCGATGCCGCACTTCCTCGGGGATCGGGGTCTGGATGTCGATTTCGGTGAGGACCTCGACATAGTCCGCATCGGTGATGAGGAAGTTCGCATCGGGCGCGATGCCGCCATGGGGCGTGTAGAGCAGCGTCGTTGCGGCCTCGGCCTCCTGCGCCTTCGCCGGATCGCCGCCGGGCGTGTAGAAGCGGAACCAGCGATCTTCGCCGATGTGGGCGCGGGTGATCCCCTGCACTTCGGCCCAGTCCTCGCGGCCCGCGGCAAGGAGCGCGGTGCGCATCTCGCCCGCATACCAGGCATCGACAATGAGCGGCAGCGGCAGGCCCGCCAGCCAGCGGTGGAAGGCCGAGGGCAGCACGCCCTGCGAAAAGGCCTCCTTCATCCAGGCCGTCACCGTGTCGCGAAAGCGCGTGCTCTCGATGTACTGCGCGGCGGCCCAGCAATTGCCCTTCGCGCGGCGCGGCAGGGTGGTCTTGCTGGCGAAGAAATCGGCCAGCGCGCCGGTCGAGAGCGGCACCGCATGCGCGCCCAGCGCCGAGATGCCGGGCCCCACGAAAGGCACCAATTGCCCGGCCCGCAGCCCCTCGCCCACTTCGTCGAGCAGCACCTCGGGATTGTCCAGAACATGTGTTGCCATCACGCTCAGTCCTCTTCCACGGTGGCGCGCTTCTTCGCCTCGACGGTGATCGGCAGGCGCGTGTCCTCGGCCAGCCAGGGCAGCTCGAGCACCCATCCATTGGCAAGGCGCACCCAGCCGCCCCACAGGCTTTCCTTCTCGACCTCCACGATCGGCTCCTCCAGGTCTTTCTTGGGCACGTAGGCCGAGAGCTGTCCCTCGGCGCGGCGGATCATGACTTTCACGGGCTAGGTCTCCTTTGCGGGATCATGGGGCGCGGGAAAGGCGACGACTGCGGCGCCCTCGTCCTGTGCCTCCTCCTCGAGCCGGCGCGCCAGTTCGGGCACGGCCTCGATGCGCGTGCGCGCAAGTTCGCGGATCGCGGGTTCCTCGTCATCGAGCAGCGCGACAAGGTCCTCCTCGGCCAGCCGCTCGGCAACGGTGAAGCGCACGCGCATGTCGCTGTCCTCGACCAGCAGGCGCAGCGGATCGGGTGGCAGCCGCCCGGCGACCTCGCGGCGCACCAGCGGGTCGGGGTCGAAGGCCATGTCGGGCAGCGCGCGCACATCGATCCGTCGGGCCACCCAGGCACGCACTTCCGGATCGGGGTCGTGACGCACCAACGGCAGCATCTCAACCGGCATGCGTCGCACCGCGGTAATGCGCACCATATAGGCCTCGTCGCGGATCGCGGGCACCAGGTCCGCCCCGGTCAGCCGCGAGGCCGCCGCGATGCGCACGTCGATATCCTCGTCGTGAATCATGTCGCGGATCCTTTCGACAGGCAGGCGCAGCGTTGCCATCGCGCGGACCTCGGGTTCGGGATCGTCCAGCAGGGGGACGAGCCGGAACACCGTGGCGTGACGCGCAGCGCCTGCGCGCACCTCGAAATAGGGATGGTCGAGATACTGGTCGGCCAGCTCGGGGTTGGCGCGCAGGAACGTCTCCACCCGGCGCGCGCGGCGGTCGCGGATGCAGGCGCGGCCCTTGGCGCACAGGCCCATCGCGTTGATGGCCTGATGGTCGCACTCGCGGCAGCGCACCGGACGCCCCTTCCAGTCGAGCGCGGCGCCCAGATTGTCCTCGAAGGCGTTGTCCTCGAAGGCCACGGCCCGTCCCATGCCCCTTGCGCGCCGGTCAGGCCGGCACGCAGGTCTTGGGGACGGGGCAGACGGTGTCGCACTGCGGATGGTCGTACTCACCCGCGCACTCGGTGCACTTGGCGGGATCGATGATGAAGGTGTCGCCCTTCATCGAGATCGCCGCATTGGGGCATTCGAATTCGCACGCGCTGCACCCGGTGCACTGCGAGGCGATGATCTTGTAGGCCATGGTTGTCCTCCTGCCTGTGTCCGCTCGAGTGAAAGCAGGAAGCGTGCCAGCCAGAAAGGTCAGGACTTATAGTGCGTTAGGATTACAGCGTGTTGTCCGAGACCCGACAAACGTGTCCGCTTTCCCCCATCGTGCAGGCGCGTGTCAGAAGTGGACCGTCGCGCTGGTATAGCCATAGAGCGTATCGCCCCAGCCGTTGGCACCGCGCGCATTCTTCAGGAAATCGCCGCGAAACAGCACCGCCCCGCCGGTGTCGATTTCCAGCACCCGGGGCACCAGCCAATAGCCCGCGCGGGCCTCCAGCTGGTAGCCGGCGAAACGGCCCGCATTCCCCTCGGCGTCCGAGACGCCGGTCGCGGAAAAACTGTCCTCAAGGCTGTCCGCCCAGTTCGCCCGGCCCATCGCCGCAAGGGTGAGCCGCTTGCCCGGGCTCGCCTGAACCAGCGCCCCCACCGAACGGATATTCGCGCGGCCCAGCGCTCCGTAGAGCGAGGTCGGGCCGAACTCGAAACGGCGCGCCCCGAACAGCGTATCAAAGCGGTTGTAGGAACCTCCCCCCTTATCGCCCGAGACGAGATCGAGTTCGAGCGCCACGCGCGGGCTCCAGCCACCAGCAAAACGGTAGCCCACCTCGGCGTGCGCAAAGTAGGCCGAGACGTCGCGTTTCACGGCATCCGGCGCGTTCGTCACACGCGTGTTGCCGAACTGGTAGGCACCTTCGACGTCGAGATCCATGCGCCCCGGCGTGCTCTTGCGCGAAAGCCGCGCTCCTGCCGTGCGCAGATGCCGGTTCCGGCTTGCACGAGATGGCGTGTCGTCCTCGTCGAGGCCGTAGAAATAGCCCTCCAGCGCCGCCCCGCGAAGGCCGATGGGCGTGCGCGCAAAGGCGCCCCAGAAGGTCTCGTCGAACCCCTGGCTATCGGTGTGCACGTGGTTGTCCAGAATGCCATCGCGGTCGCCGGGCAGGCGCCGTACGGGCATCGTGTAGAAGGCCGAGACGGCCTTTCCGCCCGTGCCTGTCCAGTCCGCCCGAAAGCCGGTGAAGGCGTTGATCGTGTTGCGAAAGCGGTTGCGCGCGACAAGGCGGCGCGAGCCCATGTCCATGGTGAATCGCCCGGCCTGGAGCCGCGCGGAGGTTCCCTTGCCCAGCGCCGCGCCAACATCGAACGCGACATAGGCCTGCGTCACGGCCAGCGCGTTGACCTCGGTGGTGCCGAGCGAGCTGCCCTCGCCCCCGCCATAAGCGCGCGAGTCGGTGATCTCGCCGCCCACCTGCACCGGCCCTGCATCGTAGGTGACCTGCAGATCGCTGCGCAGAAGGAGCGCATCGCTGCTGCGCGCGCGGCCCGGACGAAACTGGTTGTCGATCGCCTCGTAGCGGGCCCGCACATGCCCCTCGACCGTCAGCCCCTCGGGATTGCCGAGAGCCTTCTGGAGGCTCGGCGCATCGTCCTCACCGGCCTGGGCCACGCCCGGCAGGAGGCTCAGGGCAAGCGCGTGGAACAGGCCTGCGTATCGGGCACCGCGTGCGCCCCGCCACATCGTCGTCATCGGAAACTCCCTGGAGAATGCGCGCGACATGTGCCTGTGCCTAGCACGGGACAACCGCTTCGGTCGCGGCGCCATTTTCTATATCCTATCGTATATAGTAAGAACAGGAAGTCCAGACCGGGCGCGGCTCGCCGGTGCGAAGAGTATTTTTCATCCGCGGACGAGCGGAAAGGGAACACCCGCTTTCCTCGCGACTTATCCGCATTTCTGGGCCAGACATCCGGGCAGCGGAAGGTCTTCGCCCCGTGCTGCAACGCAGCGATCACGGGTTTCGCATCTTTCCCACGGACGCATTTCAATATACAGATGGATATAGCAATTTCCGGAGGGATCATGTTGAACCGAATCGGCCGCTGGTGCACGGCCCTCGCGCTGCTGCTGGCCCTCGGCCTTCCCGGCCAGGCCGCATGGGCCGCGGGGCCCACCGTACTCGCCGCAGCAAGCCTGCGCGAATCGATGAACGCGGCCGCCGATGCCTGGGCTGCCAAGGGCCATGATCGCCCCGTCATCTCCTTTGCCGGTTCCTCCGCGCTCGCCCGCCAGATCGAGGCTGGGGCGCCGGCCGACATCTTCGTCTCGGCCGATGAGAAGTGGATGGACTACCTCCAGGCGCGCAAGCTGATCCGCACATCGACGCGCACGTCCTTTCTTGCCAACGACATCGTCCTCATCGCCCCCAAGGCAAGCCCGGTGAAGCTGGCGATCAAGCCCGGCTTCCCGCTCGCCCGCACGCTTGGCAACCGCCGTCTCGCCATGGCCGACACCAACGCCGTGCCCGCCGGGCGCTACGGCAAGGAAGCGCTGCAGAAGCTGGGCGTGTGGAACAGCGTTTCGGGCAAGGTCGCCAGCGCCGAGAACGTGCGCGTCGCGCTCGCCTTCGTCAGCCGGGGTGAGACCCCGCTGGGTGTCGTCTACGCCACCGATGCCAAGGCCGATCCGGGCGTGCGCGTCGTCGGCACCTTCCCGCGCTCCAGCCACACCCCGATCAGCTACCCCGTCGCGCTGACCGCAAAGGCCGCCAACCGGGAGGCTGATGCCTTCCGCAAGTTCCTGATTTCCCGCCAGGGCAAGGCCGTCTTCGCCCGCTTCGGGTTCCGCACGAACTGAGCATGGCTGGCCTCCTCTCCCCCGAGGAATGGCAGGTCGTCGTCCTCTCCCTCAAGGTGAGCGGTGTGGCGATCCTGATCGACCTGCCGCTGGCCTTTGCACTGGCCTGGCTGCTCGCGCGCGGGCGCTTTCCCGGCAAGGTGCTGCTCGATGCCATCGTCCACCTCCCGCTCGTGCTGCCCCCGGTGGTGACCGGCTGGATGCTGCTGCTCGCATTCGGCAGCAATGGGCCTGTCGGGCGCTTCCTTCTCGACACCTTCGGCCTTGGCCTCATCTTCCGCTGGACCGGTGCAGCGCTGGCCGCCGCGATCATGGCCTTGCCGCTGATGGTGCGCGCGATCCGGCTTTCGCTGGAGGAAGTCGACCGGCGCCTGGAAAGTGCCGCGCGCACGCTGGGCGCAGGGCCCTGGCGCACGTTCGCCAGCGTCACCCTGCCCCTTGCCCTTCCCGGCGTGATGGCCGCGCTAGTCCTCGGCTTTGCGCGGTCCATCGGCGAGTTTGGCGCAACGATCACCTTTGCCTCGAACATTCCGGGCGAGACCCGCACGCTGCCGCTCGCGATCTACACCGCGCTGCAGATCCCGGGCAGCGAAGGCGACGTGGCGCGCCTTGCCATCATTTCGGTGCTGCTCTCGCTCGCCGCGCTGGTGATCTCCGAGACACTGACCCGGCGCTCCGGGCAGAGGAAGGCCGGCCATGCCCTTTGACGTCGACATCGCTCTCCAGCGCGGCAGCGCGCACATCGCCGCCCGCTTCCAAGTCGGGCCGGGCCTCACTGCCCTGTTCGGCACCTCGGGCGCGGGCAAGACGAGCGTGCTCAACGCCGTTGCCGGGCTGATCCGCCCGCAGAGCGGCCGCATCGCGGTGGGCGAGGAGGTTCTCTACGACGGCGCTACGCGCCTGCACCTTGCGCCCGAGAAGCGCGCCTGCGGCTACGTTTTCCAGGACAGCCGCCTGTTCCCCCACAAGACCGTGCGCGACAACCTGCTGTTCGGCTGGAAGCTCGCGCCCGCCGCCCGGCGCTGGATGGCGCTGGAAGAAGCGAGCGAGTTCCTCGGCATCGCGCATCTTCTGAAGCGCATGCCGCGCACGCTGTCTGGCGGCGAAATGCAGCGTGTCGCAATCGGCCGCGCGCTCCTTTCAGGGCCGCGTTTCCTGCTCATGGACGAGCCGCTCTCCTCGCTCGACGAGGAACGGCGCGGCGGGGTGATGCAGGTCATCGAGCGCATCCGCGACGAACTGGCCCTGCCCATCCTCTACGTCAGCCACGACCGGCGCGAGGTGGACCGGCTTGCCGATCATGTCGTGACGCTGGGCCCCGAAGGCACCCGGGTCATGCCCGGGATCAGGACTTCTGATGCGCCAGCGGCGCGTCGCGCAGCGCTGCGCCCAGTTCCGTCCACTCCGCACAATCCCTGAGGCCGCGGCTCTCCTCCTGGAGGCTGCGGTAGAGCTGAAGGATGCCCCGTCCATAGGGGGTCATCCGCGCCCCCCCGCGCGCCGAACCGCCCGGTGCCGTTTCCACCAGCGGCTCATGCCAGCAGCGGTTCATCGTATCGACCAGCAGCCAGGCTCGGCGGTAACTCATCCCGATCTTGCGCGCGGCGGCCGAGATCGAACCTTCCTCGCCGATGGCGTCGAGCAGGTCCGCCTTGCCCGGCCCCATGGCGATCTCATCCCCTGAATAGATCTGCAACTTGATCTTCAAGACTGGTGCGCTCTGGCTCATCCGCCCGTCTTGGCCCGGATCTATCCGCGTGGCAAGCCATCGCCGCAAAGCGCGTTGGAACACTTGTCTGTACCACTAAGAGACACTCTGACGCGCAATAAATGGCCACTTGCCTAGCGTTGAATCGATTGCAATATAACACTGGGGCCTTTGGGCGCGATACGAAACAGAACAAGAAGAAGCGGGACCATAAAAATGAACACTCGTCCGACGGAGACGCCGCAAGCCGGGGCACCGCGGCCTCGTCGCACCATCAAGCGCCAGCAACCCGGCGTGCGGCGGCAGGATTTGCTGCAAGTGACCCTCGAATGCCTTGCCAGGTTGGGTCCACGGGGCACCACGGGGCGCGAAATCTGCCGACAGGCCGGGGTCTCGCATGGTCTCTTGCGCCACTACTTCACCAACCCGCAGAACCTGCTGCTCGAAACCTACGAAGAGCTCTGCAATCAGGTCATCACGGGCCTTGCCGCCGAACTGACAGTGCCTGATCGCGACGCCTGGGCCTCGCTCGACGCCTTCTTCGACAAGCTCTTCTCCGACGAATGGGCCAACACCCAGAGCCTGGGTGCCTGGCTCGCGTTCTGGTCGCTGGTGCGCAGCGACCCCGAATTTGCGGCGCGCAACGATGCCCTCAATAATGAAGTCCGGCGCCTGCTGGCCGATGCGATGTCGCGCCTTCCGCGCCGCCCGCAGGGCTCGTCGATGGACGATGCGGTGGCGATCATGGCCGCCACCATGGACGGCCTATGGTTCGAGTACTGCCTCTCGCCCAACCGCCTCTCGCGCGAGCGGGGCATGGAATTGTGCAAGCGCACCTTGCGGATGCTCATTCCCGAAGGCGCCAGAGAGCCTACACAGCCTGACACCGGGGACTGAAGCGCCTCAGCCTGGCATCGGCGCGGCGGCCTCGTCGCGCACCCAGGCCACGAACCGGCCAAGCGGGGATCCGTCATCAGGGTCGCCGCGCCAGACGAGATGGTAGGCATCGCGGGTCGACAGCGCGGTCTCGAACGGGACCACCAGGGTGCCCGCGGCCAGTTCGGGTTCGATCAGGAAGCTGGGGATGAGCGCGACACCGGCGCCTGCTGCCGCAGCTTGCGCCAGCATCAGGAAGTGCCCGATGCGCGGCCCCTCGCAAGGGCGCGCCAGCTCCACGCCGCACGCCGCGAACCACTGGTCCCAGGCCCTGGGGCGCGAGGACTGGAAGAGCAGCGGCTTGTCCGCCAGGTCCGCGGGACGTTCCAGCGGGTTCGCCTCCAGCCAGGTCGGCGCGCAGACCGGAACCGCCTCCTCGCGAAACAGGAACGCGTGGTTCATTCCGGGCCAGGGCGGCTGCCCGAAATCGAAGGCGGCGTCGAACTCGCCCGCCTCCTCGTCCGGCCCGAAAGGCCAGCTGCGGGCCGCGATATTGATGACAAGCTCCGGGTACCGGGCCGAGAGGCGGGGCAGCCGCGGCGCCAGCCAGCGCATGCCTAGGCTGGGCAGGCAGGCAATGGTGAGGCTGTTGTCCCCGCGCTGTTCGCCCAGCCGCGCGCTGGCCTGCGCGATCTGCGCAAGCGCAGGCTCCACCGCCTCGGCATAGGCGCGCCCGGCCGGGTTCAGCTCCACCCGCCGCCCGGTCCGCACGAACAAGGGAACACCCAGCCGCGCCTCGAGTTGGGATATCTGACGGCTGATCGCGCTCTGGGTCAGCCCGACCGCGCGCCCCGCCTCGGAAAAGCTGCCATGGCGGGCCGCGGCCAGGAAGCTGCGCAAGGATTGCGAGGATGGCAGATGCACGCCGGCGAGATCATTCCATTTCATCATGCATTGATGATAGCTTGTCGTTTGCAGGGCAAGAATTTCGCGTGGTAAGCGCAAGGGCAGAGGAGACAATCGATGCAGGATCTGCACACATCGACCGTTGCACGCCTGGTTCGCGCCCACCTGGGTGACGAAGTCGGCGCCGTCACGCTCGCCGCACTTAACATCGCGCCTGCGCTGCTGAACGAGGAAGGCGAGCGCGTTTCGCGCGCCAGCATGGCCACCGCCCTTGGCGCGGCCCTGTTCCGCACCGTTCTCGACGGCGTGCCAAGCGCGTCCGCATATGTCGGCGAGCGGCTGGAAATCGATCAGCGCATCACGCTCGACCACGGCGCCTTGCGCACGATCCTCTTTCCCGACGGACCCACCGGCGCCCTTCCCGGCGGGCAGGCGGCCTTCGCGCGCATCCTGCGCCCGCTCGGCTATGTCGAGGCCGCGCAGTATCCGCTGCCGCGCCTCCGGATGACCGGCCACGCCTGGTGCCACCTCGACTACCCCGAGGACATCCTCCAGTACTTCGTCAGCGAGCTTCATGTCGACCAGTTCGACGCCGAGTTCACAGCCGCCGCGCATCGCGTCTTCGACACGTCGACCGATCCGTTGAGCCGTGAAGCCAAGGCCGTGCTTGATCGTTTCGCGGCCGAGGGCAGCGTGCCCTTTGCCGAGGCCGAGGCGCTTCTCCCCGTCCTCGTCTCCGCCTTCGACCGCGCGCACGAGCCCGCCTTCGAAGACGACTACGAGACGCTGCTGGCCCAGTCGAAGGAAGCCGCCTGGATCGCCACCGAGGGCAACGCCTTCAACCACGCGACCGACCGCGTGGCCGATGTCGGCGCGCTGGCCGAGGCGCTGCGCGCGGCGGGCAAGCCGATCAAGGACCAGGTCGAGCACTCTGCCTCGGGCCGCGTCCACCAGACCGCCTTTCGCGCCGACATGGTCGAGCGTCCCTTCCGCCGCGCCGACGCCGCGTCGGTCACCCGCACAGTGCCCGGCTCGTTCTTCGAATTCATCACCCGCGACACCCTGCCCGGCAGCGAGGCCCTCGACCTCGGTTTCGACAGCGGCAATGCCACGGGCATCTTTGCCATGACACGGACCCCATGACCCTTTCCAGCGACGCCCGGATTGCCCTTGAGAAGATTGTCGGCGAGGCCAATGTCCTCAGCGCCGAAACCGACATCGACGCCTACGCCGAAGATGGACGCGGCACGCGCGGCGCGTCGGCCTGCGTGGTGCGCCCCGCCAGTGCCGATGAAGTGCGCGACGTTCTGGAAGCGGCCCATGCCCATGGCGTGACCGTCATCGCGCAGGGCGCGCGCACCGGCCTTGTCGCAGCCGGGCTTGCCGCCAGCGCCGAGGATCAGATCGTGCTCAGCCTCGAACGGCTGAAGGGCGAGATCGAGATCGATCCGGTCAACCGCTCGGCGCGCGTGGGCGCGGGCGTGCTCCTCTCCGAGCTCAACGCGGCGGCCGAGGAACATGGCCTGTTCTTCCCCATCGATCTGGGCGCGGACCCGTCCATCGGCGGCATGGTCGCGGCCAACACCGGCGGCGCGCGTCTCTTGCGCTATGGCGATGTGCGCCAGAACCTGATGGGCCTTGAACTCGTCACCTCCGAGGACAGCCCCCGCATCCTTTCGCTCGGCTCCGAGCTCTGGAAGAACAACAGCGCGCTCGCGCTTCAGGACCTTGTCGCGGGCAGTTCGGGGACGCTGGGCGTTGTGACGGGCGCGACGCTTGCGCTGAGCCCGAAACCGGTCAACACCGTGACCGCGCTCCTCGCCCTCCCCCATCCCGAGGCCGCGCTCGACGTCCTCGCCCGGATGGAAAGCGCCTTTGGCACGCTGCTGACCGCGTTTGAGGGGATCTCCAAGCCTGCACTGACCGCAGCCATCACCCACGTGTCCTCGCTGCGCGATCCCTTCGCGGGCGAGATCCCGGGCTATTGCGTGCTGCTTGAACTCTCGGGCGGCGCGGCGATCGAGGCCGAATGGCTGGAGGAAAAGCTCGCCGAAACACTCGAGCCCCTGTTCGAGGACGGCACCATCGCCGACACCCGCATCGACCGCGGCACCGCGCTGTGGGCCGTGCGCCACGCGGTGCCCGAGGGCCTGCGCAAGTCGGGCAAGGTCGTCGCCTGCGACATCGCGATGAAGCGCGGCGATGTCATGCGCTTTCGCACCGACATTGCCGCGCGCCTTGCCAAGGTCGCCCCCCAGCTTGAACTGTGCGACTTCGGCCACATCGGCGATGGAGGCCTGCACTGCAACAGCGTCTGGCCCGAGAGCGCAGGCGCGTTCGATCCGGCCGTGGCCGACGCCGCGCGCGAGACCATCTTCGCCGCCGTCGTCGAGGACTACCAGGGCAGCTTCAGCGCCGAACACGGCGTGGGGCCGGCCAACGCCGACTGGTACGCGCGCTTCATTCCCCAAGACGTGCGCGCGCTGTCCGGACAGATCCAGGACCTGATCGCGCCGCGCCCGATGGGCCGGGTGCGCTTTGGCCCCACGCGCTGAATTTCCCGGGAGAGAAAACATGACAACGCCCCACAACGGCCCCGCCTTCACGTCGCTCGATCCGGCCACCGGAGAGGTGGTCTGGGAGGGCGCGAGCGCCACGCCTGCCGATTGCGAGGCCGCCATCGCCAAGGCGCGCAAGGCCCTTGGTGCCTGGCGCGCCGCGCCGCTTGCCGAACGGATCGCCGCCGTGGAGCGTTTCGCCGCCGCCATCGCCGAAGACGAGGAGGGCCTTGCCGAAACGATCTCGCGCGAGACCGGCAAGCTCCTGTGGGAGACCCGCACCGAGGCCAAGGGCATGGTCGGCAAGGTCGCCGTCTCGATCCGCGCGCAGGCCGAGCGCGCGGGCGAGCGTCGCCAGGACATGCCCTTTGGCGAAGCCGTACTGCGCCATCGCGGTCACGGCGTGATGGCGGTCCTGGGCCCCTACAACTTCCCCGGGCACCTCCCTAACGGCCACATCGTGCCTGCCCTCCTTGCGGGCAACACGGTGGTCTTCAAGCCCAGCGAAATCGCGCCTGCGACCGGCGCGCGCATGGCCGCGGCCTGGGACAAGGCCGGGCTTCCCGAAGGCGTCTTCAACCTGGTTCAGGGCGGTCGCAAGACCGGCGAGGCGCTGGTGGCGGGCGATATCGACGGCCTGCTCTTCACAGGCTCAGCCCTTGCGGGCCGCGCGCTCAAGCACGCCACGATTGAGCGCCCCCACCTGATCCTTGCGCTGGAGCTGGGCGGTAACAACCCGCTGATCGCCTGGGACAGCCCCGAGGAAGCCGCCTCGATCATCGTCCAGTCCGCCTTTGTCACCTCGGGCCAGCGCTGCTCGTGCGCGCGCCGCCTGATCGTGCCCGAGGGCCCCAAGGGCGATGCCATCATCGAGGCGCTCGACGCGCTGACTGGAAAACTGGGCATCGCGGCCTGGAACGAGGAGCCTGCGCAAGCGGCCTTCATGGGCCCACTCGCCTCCATCGCGGCCGCGCAGCAGGCCCATCGCCAGGTCGGCGCGCTGATCGACCATGGCGCCACCTCGATCCGCGCCTTTCACGGCATCGAGGGCCGCACGCCCGCCTTCGTCGCGCCCGCGATCCTCGATGTCACCGGGATCGAGGTCCCCGACGAGGAGATCTTCGCACCGGTCCTCCAGGTGCGCCGGGTGCCCGACTTCGACGCGGCGCTCACCGAGGCCAACGCCACGCGCTTTGGACTGTCCGCCGGACTTGTCAGCGCCGATGCAGACCTGTGGCAGCGCTTCGTGGAGGAGAGCCGCGCCGGCGTCGTCAACCGCAATCGCCCGACCACAGGCGCGGCGGCCAACATGCCCTTCGGAGGCCTTGGCGATTCGGGCAACCACCGTCCCAGCGCCTACTACGCGGCCGATTACTGCGCCTATCCGATTGCCAGCTTCGAGGCCGAAACGCCCAGCGCGGTTGCAATCCCCGGCCTGTAGTCAGGCTTCGCGCAGCGCCGCGACCAGCGCGTTCTCGGCTGCCGAGAGGCGACCTTCAGGCCGGGTGAAAAGGCCGGTCGGGCGCTCATAGCGAGCCAGCCCGAGGTCGAGTGAGACCAACTGGCCCGAGGCGATCTCGGTGGCGAAGCTGCTGCGGTCGCCGAGCGACACGAAGGGCCCTTCAAGCAGGCAGCCCTTGACCACATGGAGCGAGGAGGTGCGTAGCGCGATGGGCGGCTCGGTCAGCTCGGCCCGCGCGAACATCTCGCGCCAGCCTGCGACCAGCGCCGGGTGGTCGGGCACGATCCAGCGTTGCGCGATCAGGTCCGAGAGGCGCACCTGCGCACGTGCCGCCAGCGGATGGTCGGCGCGCATGATGACGCCCGCGCTCTCCATGGCGAGGGTCTCGAACGCCAGACCTTCCAGATCGACATAGGGCCCGCGCGCGCCGAAGACGAGGCGCACCGCCCCTTCGCGCAAGGCGTCGAGCAGCGCGCCGAGCGGCCCTTCGCGCACCTGCACCTGCACCTGGGGATGGCTGCGCGCCAGCGCGGCGAGCGCGCGGGGCAGGCGCTGCATGGCAAAGGCGGCGTCGGTGCCGATGTGCAAGGTCTCGCGGCCTTGGCCTGCCCCGGCCCGCACGGCCTCCACCGCCCGGTCACGCTCGGCGAGGATCAGCCGCGCGCGGGGCAGAAGTTCGATGCCGTGCGGTGTCAGCTCCACCCCGCGTGCCCCCCGCGTGAAGAGCGGGGCTCCCAGGCTGTCCTCCAGCATCTGCAGGCTGCGTGAAAGCGAGGGCTGCGAGACACTGAGGGCGTCCGCCGCGCGGTTGACGCTGCCAAGGCTTGCGACTTCCACGAAGCGTTCCAGTTGCCGGATATCCATCGCGCCTGCGCTCCTCCCGAATGATCGAGAGAAGCTATAGCAGGCGCAAGCGGATCGCCATCTTTTCGATAACCCTGTCCGATCAGGCGGGTAGCAGTTCCTTCAGCGGTTTTGCGGGATCGGCCAGGAATTCGGCTGGAACCTTGGCCCCCGCTTCGACCAGCTTGCGCCCCTGCACGAAGTCCTTGGCGTTGTTCACGCAATCGACCGCAACGACGGTGCCTTCGCGCAGGTAGACGACCGAGAACTTGCGACTTTCCGGATCGCCGCGCAGCACGGCTTCGTCGTAGCCCGCGTTGATCCCCGCCGTCTGCAGGCGAAGGTCGTACTGGTTCGACCAGAACCAGGGGAAGGCCTTGTAGGGGGCCGGATTGCCGCAGATCGCCTTGGCCACGCACGTCGCCATGTCGGTTGCGTTCTGGACCGATTCCACGCGCATGTCCGCGCCGCCTGCATAGGCGCAGGCGAACTGCGCGCAGTCGCCGATAGCGTAAACGCCGGGCAGGTTCGTCTGGCAGTGGTCATCGACCGCCACCCCGTTCGTGCCCTCGGCACCGGCGCTGAGGAGCGGCGCGACGGCGGGCACGATGCCGATGCCCACGATCACCGCGTCGGCGGGCAGGACCGAACCATCGGCCAGGCGCACGCCCGTCACCTTGTGGCCATCGCCTTCGAGGCACTCGACCAGGGTCCCGGTGCGCAGATCCACGCCGTGCGCGCGGTGCTCGGCCTCGTAGAAGGCGGAAAGTTCCTCGCCCGCAACACGCGCGAGCACCCTGTCCTGCGCTTCGAGCAGCGTAACTTCCAGGTCCAGCTTGGAGAGGACCGCGGCGGCCTCCAGACCGATGTAGCCGCCGCCGATCACGACCACGCGGCGTATCCCTGCGTCGACTTCGGACATGAGGCGGTCGCAGTCCTCGCGGGTGCGCACCGCATGGACGCCCGCCAGGTCCGCGCCCGCGCAGGTCAGGCGGCGTGGATCGCCGCCCGTCGCCCAGACGAGGTGCGTGTAGTCCAGCGTGCCGCCATCCGAGAGCGCCACCGTCTTCGCCTCCGGGTCGACCCCGGTCACTTCGGTGGAGAGGCGGAAGGTCACGTCCTTCTCGGCCCAGAAGGTCTCAGGCCGGATGTAGAGACGGTCGAAGGTCTTCTCGCGCGCGAAGTACTCCTTGGAGAGCGGCGGGCGCTCATAGGGGAGTTCGGGTTCGCGGCCGATGACGGTGATCGCGCCCTCAAAACCGTTCTGCCGCAGCGCAATGGCGCACTGGGCGCCCCCGTGTCCGGCTCCGACGATAACGACA
This sequence comes from Novosphingobium mangrovi, assembly GCF_022818885.1. Taxonomy (NCBI): domain Bacteria; kingdom Pseudomonadati; phylum Pseudomonadota; class Alphaproteobacteria; order Sphingomonadales; family Sphingomonadaceae; genus Novosphingobium; species Novosphingobium mangrovi. The sequence continues at coordinate 148,122 of NZ_JALHAT010000012.1, forward strand.
GACGACTGATCCGTCATGCGACCTCTCCTTCTTGTTTTCGCGTGGTATTCGGGTGGGCGGCGCTCAGACGCGCTCGAGCAGGACCGCGAGGCCCTGCCCGACGCCGATGCACAGGAAGACGAGCGCGTACCTGCCGCCCGTCACGTGCAGTTCCTCCACCGCGCTCATCGCGATGCGTGCGCCCGACATGCCGAGCGGATGGCCCAGCGCAATGGCGCCGCCGTTGCGGTTGACGCGCGGGTCGGTGAGCGGGTCGATGTCGAGCGCGCGCAGCGTGGCGATGGCCTGGCTGGCGAAGGCCTCGTTGAGTTCGATCACGTCGACCTGGTCCATGGTCATGCCCTGGCGCGCCAGAACACGGCGCGCGGCCTCGATGGGGCCAACGCCCATGACGCGCGGCGCGATACCCGCGGCCGACATGCCCAGAACGCGCGCGCGTGGGGTCAGACCGTGGATCTTCGCGGCCTCTTCGGAGGCGACCAGCATGGCCGCCGCGCCGTCGTTGAGGCCCGACGCGTTGCCCGCCGTCACCGTGCCGCCCGGCTTCACCACGCTCTTGAGCTTGGCGAGCACGTCGAGGCTGGAGCGGCGGGGATGCTCGTCGGTGTCGAAGACGATCGGGTCGGCCTTGCGCTGCGGGATCGTGACCGGGACGATCTCCTTCGCGAGCCGTCCGCTCGCCTGCGCGGCGGCGGCCTTTTCCTGGCTGTTGAAGGCGAAGAGGTCCTGGTCCTCGCGGGTGACGTTGTAGTCCTCGGCCACGTTCTCGCCGGTCTGCGGCATCGATTCGACGCCGTAGAGTTCCTTCATCTTCGGGTTGACGAAGCGCCAGCCGAGCGTCGTGTCCTCGATCTTCTGGTCGCGCCCGAACGCGCTGCCCGCCTTGCCCAGAACGTAGGGGCTACGGGTCATGTGCTCGACGCCGCCCGCGATCATCAGGTCCGCATCGCCTGCCTTGATCGCCTGCGCGCCCATGCCCAGCGCGTTGAGACCCGACGAGCACAGGCGGTTGACGGTGACGCCCGGCACGTTCTCGGGCAGGCCAGCAAGAAGCGTGGCCATGCGCGCGACGTTGCGGTTGTCCTCGCCCGCCTGGTTTGCACAGCCCAGGATCACGTCATCGACGCGCGCCCAGTCCACGTCCGGGTTGCGCTCAACCAGAGCGGCCAGCGGCACGGCGGCCAGATCGTCGGCGCGGATGCCCGAGAGCGAGCCGCCGAGCTTGCCGACGGGGGTACGGATGGCATCGCAGATGAAGGCTTGGGTCACGTCAGGTCTCGGCTTCAGTTCGTAAGGAAGGACGTCATGCCCGCGGCCAGTGCCTCGGGCGCTTCGAGGGGCGCCAGATGCGCGGCCTCGAGCGCGAGATGCTGCGCGCCGGGGATCGTCTGCAGCAGGTTTTCACCATGCCCCTCAAGCGGGGTCGAGGTGTCGCGCGTGCCGGTGACGACAAGTGTCGGGCAGGCGATGGCGGAAATACGGCCCGCCAGGTCCATGTCGCGGATCGCCGCGCCGCAGCCCGCGTAGCCTTGCGCATCGGTCGCGATCAGCTGGCGCAGCACGACGTCATAGACGGCAGGCTCTTCGGCGCGGAATTCGGGCGAGAGGAAACGGCCCATCGCCATCTCGGCAATGGCGACCATGCCCTTTTCGCGCACCGTCGCAATGCGCTGGTCCCACGAGGCCGCGTCCATGGTGGCCGAGGTGCAGACCAGCACCAGCTTCTCCAGCACGCCGGGGTGGGAGAGGGCGATCTCCATGCCGATCATGCCACCCAGCGAGACGCCCGCGAGCGCAAAGCTATCGACGCCCGCCTCCCTGGCGACCGCCAAGATATCCTCGGCCAGAAGCGAGAGCGTATAGTCGCCCGGTTCGGCCTGCGAGGCGCCGTGGCCGCGCGTGTCGATGCGCAGCAGGCGGAACTGGTCGCGCAGATGCGCCAGCGCGGGGTCCCACAGGTCCATGTCCGAGCCGATGGAGTTGAGGAGGACAAGGACCGGCGCACCTTCGCGCCCGTCCATCTTCCAGTAGATCTGCGCGCCCGAAACCTTGCTAAAGGGCATCAGGCCACCTCTTCCAGCGCGGAAGTATCGAAGGGCACGGCGGTCTTTTCGCGCACTTCGTCGAGGGTGACGCCCGGCGCCAGTTCGATCAGGCTAAGGCCACCCTTTGCGCGGTCGACGGCAAAGACGCACAAGTCCGTGATGATCATGTCGACCACGGCCTTGCCGGTCAGCGGCAAGGTGCACTCGGGCAGGATCTTGGATTCGCCCTTCTTGGTGCAGTGATCCATGACCACGACGATCTTCTTGACGCCCGCGACAAGGTCCATCGCGCCGCCCATGCCCTTGACCATCTTGCCCGGGATCATCCAGTTCGCAAGATCGCCGTTCGCGCTCACTTCCATCGCGCCCAGCACGGCCATGTCGATGTGGCCGCCGCGGATCATCGAGAAGCTGTCGGCGCTGGAGAAGAAGCTGGAGGTCGGCAGCGCGGTGACGGTCTGCTTGCCCGCGTTGATGAGGTCGGGGTCTTCCTCGCCGTCATAGGGGAACGGACCGATGCCCAGCATCCCGTTCTCCGACTGGAGCGTCACCTTCATGCCCTCGGGCACGTAGTTGGCGACGAGCGTCGGGATGCCGATGCCCAGGTTCACGTAGAAACCGTCCTTGAGTTCCTTGGCCGCGCGCGCGGCCATCTGGTTGCGATCCCAAGTCATTTAGACGGTCTCCTTCTCGCGCACGGTCTTCTTCTCGATGCGCTTCTCGTTGATGGTGGAGAGCACCACGCGGTCGACGTAGATGCCGGGCGTGTGGATGCAGTCGGGATCGAAGGTGCCCTCGGGCACGATCTCTTCCACCTCGACGACGGTCACCTTGCCCGCGGTCGCCATGTTCGGGTTGAAGTTGCGCGCGGTCTTGCGGAACATGAGGTTGCCCTCCGGGTCCGCGCGCCAGGCCTTGATGATCGAAAGGTCGCTGCGCAGCCAGGTCTCGCGCACGTAGTCCTCACCCTCGAAGGTCTCGACGGGCTTGCCCTCGGCGACCACGGTGCCCACGCCCGTCTTGGTGTAGAAGGCCGGGATACCCGCGCCGCCTGCACGGATGCGCTCGGCGAGCGTCCCTTGCGGGTTCAGCTCCAGCTCCAGTTCGCCCGAAAGGTACTGGCTTTCGAAGAGCTTGTTCTCACCCACGTAGGAGGAGATCATCTTCTTCACCTGGCGGCTTTCCAGAAGCATCCAGAGGCCAAAGCCGTCGGCACCCGCGTTGTTCGAGACGACGGTGAGGTCCTTGACGCCCGACTTGCGGATCTCGGGGATCAGGCTCTCCGGGTTGCCCGAGAGGCCGAAACCTCCCGACATGATCGTCATCCCGTCGAACAACACGCCGTCCAGCGCGGCTGCGGGGCTCTCGTAAATCTTGCTCATGGTCTTCCTTATCCCAGGTCGCCGCCCGCAACGGGCAGGACGGAGCCGGTCATGTAGCTGGCCTCATCGGAGGCCAGGAACAGGATCGGGGCAATCTGCTCATCGAGCGTGCCGTAGCGTTTCACGAAGGTCGAGGTGGTCACCTGTTCGACCGCCTCGGCCATCCAGGCCTGCTCCTGCGCGGTATCGCCCGAGGCGTTGCGCGGCACCTTGCGCGGGGGCGCGGACGTGCCGCCCGGCGCAGTTGCCACGACGCGGATGCCCTGCTCGCCATATTCCATGGCAAGGCTCATGGTGAGGCCGTTGACCCCGCCCTTGGCCGCCGAATAGGGCACCCGGCGAATGCCGCGCGTCGCATTGGACGAGACATTGACGATGGTGCCCGCCCCCTGCTCCAGCATGGCGGGCAGGACCGCGTGGCAGCCATAGAGCGTAGGCATGAGCGAGCGGCGGATTTCCGCGTCGATCTGCTCGGGCTCGAACTCGGCGTAGGGGCGCATGCGGATCGCGCCGCCCACGTTGTTGACGAGGATGTCGATGCGGCCGAACGCGGCCACCGCCGCCTCGGCCGCCGAACGTGCGCCCTCGTAGGTTTCAAGGTCGCACACGACCGAGATCGCGGTGCCGCCCGCCTGCGTGATTTCCGCCTCGACGTCCGCGACGAACTCGGCGCGGTCGACAAGCACCACGCGCGCGCCTTCAGCCGCGGCGCGGGTGGCGACACCCGCCCCGATACCCTGCGCCGCCCCGGTCACGATCATGACCTTATCGGCAAAACGTCCTTCGAAAATCACGGGGAGCCTCCTCAGACGTGGTAGATGTCGATGATCTGGTGAATGTAATCGTCCTTGAGAACGATCTTCTTCTTCACGATCTTCGGGGCCTCGCCCGCGACATCGAGGGTGAGGAAGGTGGTGCCGAAGAACTGCAGCGTGGTCTTCGAGCGGTGGCTGAGCGTGTGCCAGTTGTAGCGCAGGTCGATCTCGCCTTCGCGCGTTTCCAGCACCTCCACGTTGTTCACCGAATGGGCCGTGCGCGGCTGGGGCATCGAGGCCGAGGAACGCTCGGTGCGGATGCGGTAGACGCGGTCTTCCAGGCCATTGCGGTTAGGATAGTAGATCAGCGAGATCTGCGTCTGGGGATCGGTGCACAGTTCGTCATCGTCCGTCCAGGCCGGCATCCAGTACTCGACATCGGGCGAATAGCATTCGAGCCATTCCTCGTATTCGCGATCGTCGAGCAGGCGCGCCTCGCGGTAGAGGAACGCGCAGATGTCCTGGTAGGAAAGCGCGGTGGTGTCCTTTTCGAGCGTCATGGTCATTCTGCCGCCTCCATCATCTCTGCGGGCGTTGCATCCTTCTCGATCCCGTCCAGCATGATCTGGGCCCAGAACTCATGCTGGCGCACGAAGAGGCCTTCGTCTTCCGAGCGTTCGCTGGAAAGGAGCGGGTTCATGCCCATCGCCTTGGCGTTCGCATCAGGGCCCTCGATCCAGCGGGTCGCGCCGCGGCTGAGGTCGTTCCAGAGCGAACCGGCGCCTTCGTAGGCGTGCTGGCAGCTGCGGAATTCCTCGAGGTCATCGGGCGTCCCCATGCCGGAGACATTGAAGAAGTCCTCGTACTGGCGGATGCGGTGGGCGCGGTCCTCGGCGCTCTCGCCCTTGGGGGCGTAGCAGTAGATCGTCACCTCGGTGGTGTGCACGTCGAGCGGGCGCACGACGCGGATCTGGGTCGAGAACTGGTCCATCAGGAAGACATTGGGATAGAGCGCGAGGTTGCGCGTCTGCTCCAGGATGAACTTGGCCTTCTGTTCGCCAAGCCGGGCTTCCAGGTCGTCCTTGCGGTTCCAGACCGGACGCACTTCGGGGTTGAGCGTCTGCGTCCAGAGCAGGATGTGGCCATGCTCGAAACCGTAGACGCCGCTGGCCGGGGCCTTGGACCAGCCATTGGCGTCGACCGCCTTGGTGCCACCTTCGGCGCGGCGGCCCATGGTCGACTGGTAATTCTCGTGAACCGAGCTGACGTGGTAGCCGTCACACCCGTTCTCCATCTGCATCTTCCAGTTGCCATCGAAGGTGTAGCTGGAGTTGCCGACAAGGACTTCCAGGCCTTCGGGTGCCTGGTCGACCATCTGGTCGATGATGACCTTGGCCTCGCCCAGATGCTCCTCAAGCGGGAGCACGTCGTGGTTGAGCGAGCCGAAGATGAAGCCGCGGTAGCTCTCGATCTTCACGCGGGTGAGATCGTGCGAGCCATCGAGGTTGAAGCTTTCGGGATAGGCGCCGGTGCTGGCGTCCTTGGCGCGCAGCAGCGAGCCGTCGTTCTTGAAGCTCCAGCCGTGGAAGGGGCACACGAAGAGCGGCTGGTTGCCGCGCTTCTTGCGGCACAGCTGGGCACCACGGTGGGCACAGGCGTTGACGACGCAGTGGAGCGCGTCCCCCTTGCCCCGGGTCAGGATCACGGGCACGCGGCCGATGAAGGTCGTGAAGTAGTCGTTCTTCTTTTCGACCTGGCTTTCATGGGCGAGATAGACCCAGTTGCTCTCGAAGATGTACTTCATCTCCAGTTCGAACAGTTCCGGGTCGGTGAAGACGTCCCGGCGGCAGCGGAACTCGCCGGTTTCCGGGTTGTCGACGACAGCGGTCGCCACCTTCTCTTTCAAACGATGCGTCATGATCCTGTCTCCCGTGATCGTGGTGCCCGTGTGCGGGCTATTCTCAGGCGGCTTCGGTTTCCGCCTCGGCGCTGGCGCGGCGGCGGGTCGAGAGCTGCTCGTCGTCCTGCGAGGTCGCCTTCTGCAGCTGGAAGTCGAAGGCAAGGTCGACGCGGTCGCCCTGGCGGCTCGGCACCGGCAGCAGGCCTTCGCGGGTCCCGAAGGCGAAGTCGTCCTTGGCGAAGGGATCATCGCCGAAGTTGATCTGCGTGGTCAGCGTGCGGTAGCCCGGCGCTTCGACGAAGAAGTGGACGTGCGCGGGACGGCTGCCGTGGCGGCCCAGCGCGAACATCAGCGTTTCGGTCGCGCCGCCCGGAGGGCACGAGTAGCCGCTCGGCATCTTCGAGTGGAAGACGTACGTGCCGTCGTCACCCAGCTTGATGCGGCGACGGTTGTTGAACGGCGTCTGCTCGGTGGTGGGGTCGAAGTGCGAGTACCACCCCTGCGAGTTGGCGTGCCACACGTGAACGATGGCGTCCTTGACCGGCTCACCGTCGGGGCCGGTGATGGCGCCCGTCATGGTGAGGTTGTCCGCTTCGGGATCGGGGTCGCTGGTGAGGTTCGCGCCGTTCTCGACGAGCGGGGCTCCCGAGACGTAGAGCGGGCCCTCGATGGTGCGCGGCGTGCCGCCCGAAAGGCCCGCTTCGGCATCCTTGGCGTCCATGTAGAGGTCCATGAAGTGCTCAAGGCCCGAGCCCGGAGCAATCAGGCCGAGTTCACCCGCGCCATCGGCGAAGAACTTGATGGCGCCCCAGAATTCGTCTTCCGACACGTCGTGCTTGACGATCACTTCCATGATCGACTCGGTCAGGTCGCGCACGATGCCCTTGAGGCGCGTGTCGCCGCCTTCCTGGCCGATGCCCGCCGCGGTATCGAGCAGCTTCTGAATTTCCGGTGTTTTTACAAAGGTCACATCCATGGTGAACTCTCCCGATTATAGAAATTGGTTGGGCTTTTGGCGCCCTCAGGTGTCGTCTTCGCGAATGGCCGAGGGGTGGCGGTTGAGCGGCGTCACCTTCATCGCCATGAAGGGGTAGAGCGGCAGCGCCATGAGCACGTCGTGAAGCGCTTCGTTGCTTGCGACATCGAAGATGCTGACGTTCGAATAGAGCCCGGTCTTGCGCCAGATGTGGCGCCAGGTGCCATCGGCCTGCAGCTTCTGCGAGTAGGCCTTTTCCTCGGCCTTGAGCCGCGCGGCTTCCTCGGCGTCGAAGTCGAGGGGAATGTTGACGTCCATTTCAACCATGAAAAGCATGGGGGATCAGGCTCCTGTATTGACGGCGTGGAGGCGCGGACCATCACGGTCGCGCCGGAAATAGGCGATCTTGTCCTCATCGAGCGCGATACCCAGGCCAGGGCCGGTCGGCACGCGCAGCGAAAAATCGGCATAGTGCAGCGGCTCGGCCAGAATCTCGTCGGTCTGGAGAAGCGGGCCAAACAGTTCGGTACCCCAGTCGAGCTGCGGCAGGGTCGCAAAGACATGGGCCGAAGCGGCCGTGCCGACGCTGCCTTCCAGCATCGTGCCGCCGTAAAGACCAAGGCCCGCAGCGCCCGCAATCGCGGCAACTTCGGCCGTGGCAAAGAGGCCACCCGACTGCTCGATCTTGAGCGCAAAGACCGACGCGGCGCCCGCCTCGGCAATGCGCAGCGCCGAACGCGGCCCGTGCAGCGCCTCGTCGGCCATGAGCGGGATGGTCTGCCCCTGCGAGAGCCGCGCCATGGCCGCGATGTCATCGCCCGCCGTCGGCTGCTCGACGAGGTCACAGCCCACATCGTGCAGCATCGCCATGCCGAGGCGCGCCTGGGGCTCGCTCCAGTTCTGGTTGACGTCGACACGGATGCTCGCCCGGTCGCCCAGCGCCTTGCAGATCGCGCCCACATGGGCGACGTCATCGCGCACGGCGCGCTTGCCGATCTTGAGCTTGAAGATGTTGTGGCGACGCTCGGCCAGCATCTGCTCGCCCTCGGCGATGTCACGCGCGGTGTCCCCGCTTGCCAGCGTCCAGGCCACGGGCAGCGTGTCGCGCACCCGCCCACCGCCGATCAGCTCGGAGACGGGGATGCCCAGGCGCTTGCCCGCCATGTCGAGGAGCGCGCTTTCGACCGCGCACTTGGCAAAATGGTTGCCGCGCACGCAGGCGTTGATCCGCGCCATCGTCTCGCCCACGCGGGAGATGTCGCTCGCTTCCAGCACGGGCAGAATGTAGGTGTCGATCGCGGACTTGATGCTCTCGGGGCTCTCCTCGCCGTAGCTGAGGCCACCGATGGTGGTGCCTTCGCCGAGGCCTTCCACACCGTCACCGTCGACCAGGCGCACGATCATCATCGCCTGCGAATGCATGGTGGCCATGGCCAGAACATGCGGGCGAATTGTCGGCACATCGACAATGAAGGTATCAGCGCGATCCAACGCAGCCATTGCAGCCTCTCTCCCGTATGATTACGTTTCGAGGGAAATCTAGTGCTCCCCAGGCCCGCATTCAAAGATCAATAGGGTCATGGGATTATACCTGAGAGGTATCTTGAATGGACCTGCGCCTCCTTCGCTACTTCGTCGCGGTCGCCGACGAAGGCAATTTCAACCGCGCGGCCGAGCGGCTGCACATCGCCCAGCCGCCCCTTTCCCGTGCGATCCAGCAACTTGAGGCGCATGTCGGGGCAACCCTGCTCGACCGTTCGAGCCGCCCGCTGCAGCTGACCAAGGTCGGCCGCCTGCTCCATTCGCAGGCGCTCCAGGTGCTCGCCCGGATCGAGGACGTGGAAGCAATGGTGCGCGCGGCCGCGACCAGCGAGCGGCGGCGCCTTGTCATCGGCTTCGTCGCGTCCACCATCTATGCGCGCCTGCCCGAGCTCATCCGCGAATTTCGCAAGGTGGCCGAGAATGTCGAACTGGTCATGGTCGAGAGCACCACGCTCGACCAGCTCGCCGCGCTCAAGGACGGGCGCATCGATGTCGGCTTCGGGCGCATCCGCTTCGATGATCCGGCGGTCCAGCGCGTGATCCTGCGCCACGAGAAGCTCGTCGCCGCCTTCTCGCCCGACCACCCCATGGCAAGCGGGTCCGGGCCGGTGTCGCTGAGCGAACTCGCGCAGGAGCCGCAGATCATCTACCCACGCCAGCCCCGCCCCAGCTATGCCGACCAGGTTCTCTCGCTCTGGCGCGACTATGGGATCGAGCCAAGGATCGCGCACGAAGCGCGCGAACTGCAGATTGCCATCGGCCTTGTCGCGGCCGAGGAAGGCATCGCCATCGTGCCCGAATCGGTGCGCCGCGCGCGCAGCCACGACGTCGTCTACCGCGAGCTGGCCGAGACCGCGACATCGCCCATCATCATGAGCCACCGCCCCGGTGACCACTCGCCCGAACTGGCGCTGATGATCGCCACGATCGCGCGCAAATACCGTGACTGGGGCTACGACGTGCCCACAGCGCTCGACGCACACGAGGCTGCCATCGCAGCCGGTTAACCCCCTGAGCACCTTGCGCAAATCTCATAAGAATACTCCCAGCGTATCGCCCCGGCACTCAATCGGTATTTGGCACCCCCTGCTAAATCACTCAGTCTCCTGAAAAATACAAAATCACAAACCGGGAGAGTATCGATATGCAAGGTATCGATGTCGGCCGCCTGATCGAACAGGCGCCTCTGAGTTCACTGCACAAGAAGATCATTGTCGCCTGCGCCATCCTGCTTGTCGTGGATGGCTACGACGTCTTCATCTACGGCGCGGTCCTGCCGCGCCTGATGGACGAATGGGGCCTCAGCCCGACCGAGGCCGGCTCGCTCGCCAGCTGGGCGCTGTTCGGCATGATGGGCGGCGCGCTTTTCTTCGGCCCGCTTGGCGACCGCATCGGGCGCAAGACCTGCATCACCTTGTGCTTCACCCTGTTCAGCGCCTCCACCTTCCTCAACGGCTTCGTGACGACCCCGCTCACCTTCGGGCTGCTGCGTTTTGCGGCGGGCCTTGGCTGTGGTGGCCTCATGCCCAACGCGGTTGCGCTCACCAACGAATATGCCCCCAAGCGCATCCGCTCCACGCTCGTCGCGCTGATGTTCAGCGGCTATGCGGTGGGCGGCATGGTCGCGGCCGGGCTCGCCATCTACCTCCTGCCCGCCTTTGGCTGGCCCTCGATGTTCTTCGCCGCTGCCGTCCCGCTCGTCTGCCTGCCGCTGATTCTGAGGGCGCTGCCCGAATCCATCGGCTTCCTCATCCGCAAGGGGGATACCGAGACCGCCCGCGCGCACCTGCGCCAGCTGGCACCCGAGGCCAACCTGCCCGCCGACGCCCCGCTCGAATACCATGAGGCCAAGGGCGCATCGACCTCGGTCGGCGAACTGTTCCGCCAGGGCCGCGCGCTCGGCACCTTCGCCATGTGGCTTTCGTTCTTCTGCTGCCTCCTCATGGTCTACGGGCTCAGCTCCTGGCTGCCCAAGCTCATGGTCAGCGCGGGCTATTCGCTCGGCTCCAGCCTCTCGTTCCTCCTCGCACTCAGCTTCGGGGGCATGTTCGGGGCGATCTCGGGCGGACGTCTCGCCGACCGCTTCGGTCTGCCCCGCGTGGTCATGGCCTACTTCGCGCTCGGCTCGGCCTGCCTCATGCTGCTCGGCCTTAACAGCCCGATGCCCGTCCTCTACCTGCTGATCTTCATCGCGGGCGCCGGGACCACCGGCACGCAGATCCTGCTCTACGCCTGCGTCGCGGAGTTCTACACCCTCTCGGTCCGCTCGACGGGCCTGGGCTGGGCTTCGGGCATGGGCCGCGTGGGCGCCATTGTCGGACCGATGCTCGGCGGCGTTCTTCTGTCCGCGCAGCTGCCGATGGGCTGGAACTTCGTCGCCTTCGCGGTTCCGGGCTTCATCTCGGTGGCCGCGACCGCGCTCTTCACCCTGAGCCTGCGCCGCCAGACGACGGCAACGGCCACCCCCGCCCCTGACACCCCCGCCCCTGACACCCCCGAACGCGCGCTCACCGCCTGAGCACGCCCGAGGAGAGTTCCATGCCCCTTCGGCATCTTACCTGGCTGCCGACGATTCTCGCCGGGATCATCGCCACCACCATTTCCTACGCGGGACCGCTGGTCATCGTGTTCCAGGCCTCTGCCGGTCTGGAACAACCGCTGGTGGCGTCCTGGGTCTGGGCGATCTCGATCGGCAGCGGGGTGCTGGGCATCGTGCTCAGCCTGCGCTGGAAGGTGCCGATCGTCATCGCCTGGTCCGCGCCGGGCTCCGCTCTCCTTGTCACCATGCTGCCCCAGACCGACTTTGCGACCGCCATCGGCGCCTATATCGTTGCCAATGTCGCGGTCTTCCTGGTCGGTATCTCGGGCGCGTTCGACCAGCTTACCCGCCGCCTGCCGCCCGCCATCACCGCCGCCATGCTGGCGGGCATCCTGTTCCGCTTCGTGATCGACATGGTCGGCACGCTGCCCGAGGCCCCGCTGACGGTGGTAGCGATGATGGGCGCCTTCTTTGCCGGACGCGTCGTGTCGCCGCGCTACGCCGTCGTCGCCGTGCTGGTGGTGGGCGTGACCCTGTGCGCGCTCACCGGCTCGCTTTCAGGCACCATTGCAACGCCCAGCCTCACCCTGCCGGTCTGGACGACGCCCCGTTTCGACCTTGCCGCGGCCGCCAATATCGCCGTGCCCCTCGCCGTCGTTGCGCTGACCGGCCAGTTCCTGCCCGGCATCGCGGTCCTGCGCACCGCCGGTTTCGAGCACCCCCCGGCCCGCCCGCTGATTTCAGCAAGCGCGATCACCTCGGTCGTGCTCGCCCCGTTCGGGTGCCACGGCCTCAACCTCGCCGCGCTCACCGCCGCGATCTGCCTGGGCGAAGAGGCGCATCCCGAAAAGGAAAAGCGCTACGTCGCCGGGGTCGCGGGCGGGGTGACCTACCTAGTCTTTGGCGCCTTCGCCTCGACCGTGCTCGCACTCTTTGCGCTGCTGCCCGAATTCCTCATCGCCGCGCTGGCAGGGCTTGCCCTCTTCCCCGTTGTTGCCGGATCGCTGAGCGCGGCGCTGAAAGCCGAGGACGGGCGCGACGGCGCGCTCGTCACCTTCGCGGTTTCAGCTTCGGGGCTCACGCTGTTCGGCCTTGGCGCGGCCCTGTGGGGCCTCGTCTTCGGGATCGCGGTCCACCTGCTTCAGACTTTCGCCCTTCACCGCCGCCCCCTGGCACCCACCGCGCCCCGGCCTGCATCAGACACGTCCGCGCGCCAACCCGGATAACCGGGACAAGACCTTTCGGGAGAGTTCTAGATGATCGCATTCATGGCACCGCTGGTGCTGGCCAGTGGAGCTGCGCCTGCCGCGCCCGCGCCTCAGGAGCAGGCGCAAGAGCAGGATACACGCCAGCCCGTTCCCATCCCCGCGCCGCTGCCGATCCCGCAGGACAAGGCGTCCGCTGACACCACCCAGCTGCCGCAAGGGGCGCGGGCGCCCATCGTCACCTGGGACGGGCGCGTGCTGCAGGAGCCCGACCCGGCCTTCCACCCGATCAACCACGAGGAAAACTACGCCAGTTTCGCCGAGGTGCGCGATGCGAACCTGTGGACGAAGCTCAAGTACATCCCCATCGCGCCCGACGTCTACGGCACGCTGGGCGGCGAACTGCGCCTGCGCGGTGAACTGCGCCCGGGCGAGCGTTTCGGGGCGGGTCCCCAGGACGATGACGGCAATTTCCAGATCCGCGCCCGCCTCTGGGGCGATGTCCATATCGGACGGCAGGACAGCGCGTCCTTGCGCGCCTTCGTCGACATCGAGCACGCCACGACCACCGGTCTCGAATCCGTCGAGGCCATCATCGACGAGGGCCGGGCCGACTTCAACCAGGCCTTCCTGGAGGCGCGCGTGCCGATCGGCTCGGGCGAGATCAAGGCCCGCGTCGGGCGCCAGGAAGTGGGGCTTGGCGGCTACACCGTCTTCGACATGCGCGAGGGCGCCAACACCCGCCGCTCGCTCGACCTGGTGCGCGTGATCGGCAAGGCGGGCCGCATCGACGGTGGCTTCATGATCGGCCACCCGGTGACCGAGCGCAAGGGCACCTTCGATGATGCTACCAACACCGACTATGACCTGTGGGGCCTCAACGCGGGCTACGGCTTTGGCGAGGGTGCCCACTCGGGCCGCGTGGAAGCGATCTTCGTGGCCACCGACGCGATGCGCGGGTTCGACAGCGTGAACCCGGCCGCGCGCGATGAACGCCGCACGCTCTCGCTGCGCCTGGCCGGGATCGACGGCCCGTGGAACTACAGCCTCGAAGGCATCCGCCAGTGGGGCACCAACGGCCCGCGCGACATCGACGCCTATTACCTGACGGCGCAGGGCTCCTACTCGTTCAAGGCTGCGTGGAAGCCGCAGCTGGGCCTGCGCTTTGACCTCGGTTCGGGCGACAAGGACCCCAACGACGGGAAGCTCGGCACCTACGGCCCGCTGTTCCCGCGCCCGCTGACCTACAACGGCGACCTGGGCCCCCACAACCTCACCATCCTCCAGCCCTCGCTCGGTCTCGCGCCCGCCAAGGGCCTCTCGCTCAATCTCTCGATGGCCGGGCTGTGGCGCACCTCGGTGCACGATGCGGTCTACTCGCTGGGCGGCGCGGTGATCCGCAGCGGCGATTCGAGCGACGCGCGCTATTTCGCCACACGCTATTCGGTCTCGGGCCGCTATGCCCTCAATCCCTTCACCACGATCGGTTTCTACACCAATTACAGTGACCTGGCCGATGCCTTCAAGCCGGGACGCGACCTCTTCTACGGCGCGACCTACGTGACCTTCCGCTTCTGATCCCCCTCTCCCGGCGTGCGCAGAAACGCATTTCGTCGCACGCCGGGAACCGCACGGGACGAGCTGCACGGGAAGCGCGGCAAGGCGTGGAACCGGCCTCTGGCTCCAAGATACAACATCACCTAGACGCGCCCCGGGTTCGCAACTTCAAGGGTCGTTCATGAAATTCCTGACGGGGGCACTGCGCCGCACATTCTCGCTGGCGCCGCGCAAGGCGGGTGCAAACAACGTCTCGGGCCGCCTCGCGCAGGCCGTGTCCGCGCTGCTGGCGACGGCCCTTGCGCTGACCGCGCTGCCCGCCTCGGCCCATGTCCTGCAGTGCGTGCCTTACGCCCGCGCGCAGTCGGGCATCTCGATCCATGGCAACGCGCGCACCTGGTGGAAGCAGGCCGCAGGCACTTATGCGCGCGGGGCCGAACCGGAAGTCGGCGCGGTCATGGCCATGGCCCCCTCGCACGCGATGCCCTACGGCCATGTCGCGGTGGTCTCCAAGATCGTCGACACGCGCCACGTCCTCCTCAACCACGCCAACTGGTCGCGCCCGGGCATGATCGAGCGCGGGGTCCTGGCCGAAGACGTCTCGGATGCCGGGGACTGGAGCGAAGTGCGCGTCTGGTTCGCCCCCATCGGCGCGCTCGGCTCGCGCCACAACCCGGTCTACGGTTTCATCTACCCCGAGGCACCGGACGCCGAGGCCGCGCCAACACTCGAACTCGCCGAGGCCGACACCGCGACCAGGGTGGCCAGCGCCGCGATGTAATTCGCGCAAGAGCCCTTGCCATCTTGCCCATGAGGACAGGGCTGATCGCACTTGAATTTGCCATGTAACAACATCACATGGCAGCGATGTCCGGTTCCCCCACACTCTCGCTCCTCCTCGTCGGCCTGGCGACGGCGCTCGCCACCTATGCGGGCGGGGTGATTACCCTGCGCCTCGTGCGAAAAAGCACGCTGATCTTCGGCGTGACCAGCGGCTTCGTGCTGGGGCTGGCCCTCTTCGACCTCCTGCCCGAGGCGCTTCACGGCCAGACCGGCCCGGGCGCGACGGCCACCGTCCTTGTCATGGCGCTGATCGGCCTTGGCGCAGGGCTGCTGCTCCATCACCTGCCCGAGACCGCCGCCCCCAAGGCGAGCGCAGGGCGCATCGCGCTCCTTGCGCACAGTCTGCTCGACGGTGTCGGGATCGGCCTTGCCTTCCAGATCTCGCCGACGACGGGCTGGATCGTGGCCGCCGCCGTGCTCGCCCACGATCTGGCGGATGGCGCCAACATGGCGGGTCTCAGCCTAGCCCACGGCCACGCGCACAACGCGCCGCGCTGGCTGCTCGCCAATTCGCTCGCCCCGCTTCTGGGCATCGTGCTGGGTCAATTGCTCCCGATGGGCGAAGCGCATTTCGCGCTGCTCCTCGCGCTGTTTTCGGGCAGCTTCCTCTATATCGGCCTGTTCGAGCTGTGGCCGCGCAGCGCGGCGGGCGAAGGCCTGCTCCGGACGGCCATGGCCAGCGGCGCAGGACTGGTCTTCATGGGCACCGTGATCACGCTCGCGCATGGCTGACAGGCCGCCCTGGGTTTTCTCCTGACGGCCATTTGCCTGCGCGCGCCTGTCAGCCCCGCGCGCGCCGCGCTATCCCGAAGCTAGCCCGGCACACCCGGGACCAGACCGGCAAGGAGAACCTGCATATGTCCTCGAATTCCCCCGCTTCGCCCGTGCGCCGTGGCTTCGTGGACGTGCCGTTTGGCCAGGTGCATTACCGCGAAGTACGCTGGGAGGGGCGCCCGCTCGTCCTCCTCCACGCCTCGCCGGGAAGTTCGCGCCAGCTGGTGCCCCTGATCGAGCAGCTGGGGACCGGGCGCCGCGTCCTCGCGCCCGACACCGCCGGGTTCGGAGACAGCTCGCCCCACCCGCTGGCCGCTCCCGATGCGCGCGATTTCGCCGCGACCACGCTGGCCGCGCTCGACGCGCTAGGGTTGGAGGAGTTCGACCTCTACGGCTCGCACACCGGCGCGTGCATCGCCGCCGAGATCGCCATCGCCCAGCCCACGCGCGTCGCCCATCTCGTGCTGGATGGTGTCGGCCTGTTCGAAGGCGCGTTCCTCGAAAGCCTGCTCGCCAATTACGCGCCCGCCTTCACGCCCGATCTTGACGGCGCGTATCTGTCGCGCGCGTTCCAGTTCCTGCGCGACCAGTGCAGCTTCTGGCCTTGGTACAACCGCACGCGCGAGGGGCGCCGCGAGGCCGGGATCATGCCCGCGCCCGCGCTCCACGCCTGGCTGCTGGAACTGCTGAAGGCGAACGAGACCTATCCGCTGGGCTACCACGCCGCCTTCACCTGGCCCGTGCGCGAGCGCCTGCCGATGGTGCCCGTCCCCACGCTGATGATGGCGGCGAGCGACGATCCGCTTGCCGCCAACACCGCCGAGCTGGCCCCCACCCTGCCGGGCGCGCGCTACGAAAGCCTGCCCGCCGCCTCCGACCCCGCCTTTGCCGCAAGGCGCCAGGCGGTGGTCGAAAGCTTCCTTGGCTAGGAGGTTGGCTCAGGCGCGGGCGCGTGATCGCGGCCCAGCGCCTGCAGCCGCTCGCGCACCTGCGTTTCGACTTCAATCATCGCCGCAAAGCCTGCCGGCGGCGCATCGCCAAAGGCGTTGGAGGGCCAGAGCGTGAGCGCGCTGCGGTCCTCCTCGATCTGGGGCAGCATCCCGGCAATCAGGTTGCCCGCCGGTTGGCTGCGCGCACGGCGCAAGCCCTCGATATCGATGGTCGAGAGGTGGAATTCCTCGCTCACCGCCGCGCCGATGGGACGTCCTTCATAATCCCAGGCCTGCGAGGGCAGCGCCCCTTGCGCAATGTTCGCCATGCCGAAGTAGACCGCGTTTTCAAAGGCGCGCACCGGGCGGCACAGCTCTGCGCCCGGACGGTTGAGGTAGTCGATCCCCTGCATCGCGGCGACCGGATTGAGGATCACTTCGGCACCTTTGAGCGCCATGGCGCGGATCGGCTCGGGCCAGTGCGGCTCGGCCCCGATGGTAACGCCCAGCCCGCCAATCGGCGTGTCAAGCACGGGCAGGAACGCCCCATGCCCGAAGGTCTCGACGAAACGGTCGTAGACGTCGACCGGGCTGGTGCGCAGCGAGAGCGAATAGTTCTTGCGGTAAGCCAGCCCAATCTCGCCCTCGGGCGTGAGCACCGCGACCGAGAAGAAATAGCGCCCCGGAAAGGCCGCGTGCTTCTCGGCGATCTGCACGGCGGCATAGACACCCGCCTTGCGCGCGGCCTCGCCCAGCCGCTCCATTTCCGGTCCCGGAAAGGTCACCGCCGCGCCCAGCCAGGCCTCGGGGCCGAGCGGGGTGTAGCCAGTCATCGCGAACTGGGGAAAGACGACAAGGCGCGCGCCGTGCTCGCCCGCCGCGCGCGCAATGGCCTCGCAGGCAATGGCGATGTTGGCGTCGAGCGCACCGTCGAGCGGCATGCCGTCCGCGCCAAAGACACTGCCCGTCGCCGGACGGCACAGCGCCATGGTGTAAGGCGCAATCCCGCTCATGCCAGCGCCGCCTTGGCCGCGGCCATCTGTGCCTTGAGTTCGGGTACGAGCTCGCGCCCGATCAGCGCGGCGTCGGTGTCCTGTTCGGGGCTGCGCAGAAGGAAGCGGGTAATGCCAAGGCGGCGGTACTCCATCAGGCTGTCGGCGACCTGCTGCGGCGTTCCGACCAGAACAGAGTTGTTGCCGCGCCCCTTGAAGGCCTTGTTGAGCCCTGTCCACAGGCACCGGTCGAGCCGGTCACCCTGCTTGGATTGCGCCAGCATGCGCTGGAAGGCGCCCGCAGCTGCCTTGTCCTCGTCCTTGTCGTGCTTGCCCATGACAATGCCGCGCTCGCCGCCCGCGATGCGCTCGGTCACCTGCTGCTCCAGCTTCATCGCGCGCTCCCAGGCCGCATCCTCGGTTTCGCCCAGAAGGATCACCATGGTCATCAGCACCTTGATGTCGCGCCCGTGGCGCGCGGCGGCCGCATGGGCCTTGCGCGCGAGGTCGCCCGCACCCTCGAAGGTGTCCCCCCCTTGCGCGTAGACGTCGGCGACCTTGCCGCACAGGTCGAGCGCCAGATCCGAGGTGCCGCCCCAGTAGACCGGCATCGCGCCGCCTTGCGGGCGCACCATCGCAAAGGCGTCGCGGTATTTGTAGAACTCACCATCGAAGTCGAAGGGCTGCTCGCTCGACCAGACCCGGCGCATGACTTCCACGTATTCCGCGGCAATGCGGTAGCGCTCTTCCTTGGTGTTGAAGGCGCCGTCGGCCTGGACTTCGCGGTCGTCGGCCCCGGCAATGACGTGGACCGCCGCGCGGCCCTCGCTCAGCCGGTCAAGCGTCGCGAGATGACGCGCGGCGTAGGTGGGCTGCACCGGCCCCGGGCGATGCGCCATCATGAAGCCGAGCTTGGAGGTCACGCCCGAGAGGTGCGCGCCGATGGCAAAGCTTTCAGGCATGACCGCAGCATTGGCAATCAACACCCGGTCATAGCCCGCCGCTTCCTGCTCCAGCGCGGCCTTGCGGATATAGGCGGGATCAAAGTCGGCCCCTTGCGGTCCACTCGCCACCGATCCGGGACGGTGGTTGACGATGCCGACGATCTCCAGATCGTCCTGAATATCCGCGTACATGGCTGCTCCCTGGCAATGGCTGAGCGCCCTTGCTGCCAGAGAGGTATCGAAATTCCAGTCGAATTATTCGACTCGATATACGCAGAATGCATAAGCACGATGCCTGCAAGATGTTCATGCCGCGAACAGCGCACGCCCCCACATTGCAGAGGGCGAACTCCTGCGCGAGACTTCCCCCATGGCCCAGAACGAAACCTTCACGGCGCGCGACTTCGCGTTCACACCCAACCACGACGAGACCGCCCGGCAGAATTTCATCGGCGGCTTCAAGAAATTCATCAATTTCGATGTCGAGGCGGCGCTCGACCGCCGCTTCGATGCGACCTTGGCCCCGGCCTACGAGGCGGAACACGGCGCTCCTCCCGCCACCCGCAAGGAGGCGGTCGCGGCGGTCGAGAACGATCCCTTGTTCCAGACCTGGTCGGCGCTCACCTTCCACAGCCAGAACCTGATGTGGGACGCGGTGCAGGACACGACCGACCGCATCATCGATGACCGCATCGAAACCTACCGCGCGCTGCGCGATGCGCGTCCGGCTGGCGGCAGCGTGACCTTGCGCGATGATCTGGTTGTTCGCGCCCCGGTCAGCACCACCGAGATCCACCGCCAGCCCGGCGGCTACTGGCGCGAGCGCCGCGCCGACGACATCGAACAGGGCCTCAACTACACCGGCACGGTCGAACTCTACCGCAGCGCCAAGGGCATGTCCGCGCGCGGCTCGCTGGAGAAGGACACGCTGGGCCAGTTCGTGGCCGAAGTCGCGCAGCGCCGCGCACCGGACCTCGTCCCCGCCCGCGTCCTCGACATGGGCTGCGGCACGGGCGAGCAGACCCACGCCTACAAGAAGCTGTGGCCCGAGGCCGAGGTCACAGGGCTGGAGTGCGCGCGCCCGCTGGTGCGCTTTGCCCATGGCACGGCCGAGGCGAACGGACTTGCCATCGACTTTGTCGAGGCCAACGCCGCGGACACCGGCCTTCCCGACGAGAGCGTCGATTTCATCACCTCGATCATCATGTTCCACGAGACGACCGCGGCGCAGACGCAGGAGATCCTCAAGGAATGCTGGCGCCTGCTGAAGCCCGGTGGCCTCGTCCTGCATCTCGACGTGCCCTACCACGCGCACCGCATCCCGCTCATCAAGCAGGCCACCAACGACTGGCAGGTGCGCCACAACGGCGAGCCGTTCTGGACCGGCTTCGTCGAGCTCGACATGATGGCCGAACTGACCCGCGCCGGGTTCGATCCCGACCACGCCTTTGCCGACTACGAAAGCGCGGGCGCCGCCACCTATTTCTTCTTCGGAGGGCGCAAGCCATGACCACCCCGGCAGATACCCCGGCACAGGACGCATTTCCCGCAGGCCCCAAGCCCGGCGACCGCACCGTCACTTTCCTGGAAAACCCCATCGTCGACCAGATGCTGCGCGCGATGGTGACGCTGACGATGGAACTTTCGGTCACGCGTGAACGCATGCGCGCGATGGAACAGGTGCTGGAAGCACAGGGCCTTGCCGTGGCCAGCGGGATCGAGGACCTGACGCTCTCGCCCGAGGAGGACGATGCCCGCCGCGCGATGCGCGAAAAGCTCATCGCGGACGTGCTCGGCCCGATCATCGAGCGACTGGAGAAGGCCTGAGCCTTCCCCCGCGCCCGCCCCTGCGACGCCGGGAACGGTCCATCTTTTCGCGATATGGACATCTGCGCCACGCAGCGTTCCCGCAAGGCGCACGCCGCGCCAAGTCGGCCTCATCCAATACGACACATGACGAAGGGTAGAGTGAAGATGGCGCAGTATCTGAAGCGCGGCGCAAGCGCCGAGACGAAGGCCGATGCCGACCGCAAGGTGCGCGATATCGTCGAAGCCGCGCTGGCCGACATCGAACAGCGCGGCGATGCGGCCGTGCGCGACATGTCGATCCGCTTCGATGGCTGGGACCGCGAGGACTATCGCCTGACCGACGCCGAGATCGAAGCCTGCGTCGACAGCCTGACCCCGCAGGAGCGCAAGGACATCGAGTTCGCGCAGACGCAGGTGCGCAACTTCGCGCAGGTCCAGCGCGCCTCGATGAAGGACGTCGAAGTCGAGACGCTTCCCGGCGTTGTCCTGGGCCACAAGAACATTCCGCTGAACTCGGCCGGGTGCTACGTGCCGGGCGGCAAGTACCCGCTGCTGGCCGGCGCGCACATGTCGGTAATCACCGCCAAGGTTGCAGGCGTAAAGCGCGTTGTCACCTGCGCCCCGCCGTTCCAGGGCCGCCCGGCCCGCGCCATCGTCGCCGCACAGGCGCTCGCCGGGGCCGACGTGATCTATGCCCTGGGCGGTATCCAGGCGGTGGGCGCCATGGCGATTGGCACGGCCTCGATCGATCCGGTCGACATTCTGGTCGGCCCGGGCAACGCCTTCGTCGCCGAAGCCAAGCGCCAGCTGTTCGGACGCGTGGGCATCGACCTTTTCGCAGGGCCGACCGAGACGCTGATCATCGCCGATGAGGTGGGCTGCGATCCCGAGATCGCCGCGACCGACATCCTGGGCCAGGTCGAACACGGCCCCGACAGCCCCGGCGTCCTCCTTACCAATTCGGAAAAGTTCGCACGCGAGACCATGGCCGAGATCGAGCGCCTGCTCCAGATCCTGCCCACCGCCGACCATGCCCGCAAGGCCTGGGAGACCTTCGGCGAGGTCATCGTCGCCGACAGCACCGAGGAAATGGTCGCAATCGCCGACGACATTGCCTCCGAGCACGTCCAGGTCATGACCGCCGATCCGCAGTACTTCCTCGACAACATGACCAACTACGGCGCGCTGTTCCTGGGCAGCCGCACCAATGTCAGCTTCGGCGACAAGGTCATCGGCACCAACCATACCCTGCCCACCAAGAAGGCCGCGCGCTACACCGGTGGCCTGTGGGTCGGCAAGTTCCTGAAGACCTGCACCTACCAGCGCATCGAGACCGACGAGGCCTCCGCGCTGATCGGCGACTACTGCTCGCGCCTGTGCGCGCTCGAAGGCTTTGCCGGGCACGGCGAACAGGCCAACATCCGCGTGCGCCGCTTTGGCGGACGCGATGTGCCCTACGCCGGCCAGACCGAACCGACGAGCGAAACGGCGGCCTGAAGTCAGAAGACAGGATTCCGAGGGCTATCGCCCTCGGAATCCCCGAACTGTCGACCGCACCTTTCTCACGCCACTCTGACCGAGAAAGGTGAGGTTGCCCATTTGGGGGTCAAGGGGCGATGGCCCCTTGAAATTGGCTTCCTGCTTGCCTCCTTTCCTTCGCCGCGTGAACATCGGTGCGCTGCAGAATTGATCGCCATGCCCTTGCGCGATCTGTTGGGCCCATGCCCTTCACACGCATCACCGGCTCGTACGTCACCCACCCCCTCGATGCGCCCGAGCGCACGGCGGACTGGGAGGACTTCATCCTCACCTGCAACCCGGACGGGTCGCGCACGGCGATGACGCTCTCGCGCTTTCCGGGCAATTCCATCGTGCGCCAGGTCATGCAGACGGTGGAGGCCGACTTCACTCCGCGCGACGGTTTTGCGCGCCTTTACGCCGATGGCCGTTACGCCGGATCGGTGGTGCGCCAGGTCACAGACGGCGAAGTGACCTCCGTCGTGCTTGGTCCTGACGGCGCGCCCATCGACGTCTCCGCCTTTCCCTTCGAGGCCGCGCGCGAGGTGCTGGGCTATCACCCGACCGCCGCGGAAGGCTGGAAGCTGATGAAGCTCGACCGCAGCGTGCCGGGCATCCAGACCATCGAGCTGCTCACAACCTCGCTCACCTGGAACGGGGGCACGATGGGCCATGGCCGCAAGGTCGAGATGCCGGTCGAGTATCTGGGCGAGGAGGACATGCACGTGCCCGCAGGCACCTTCGCGTGCCACCGCTTCCTGTGGCGCACGGGCGACATCGACGGCGACCTCGACATCTGGGTCACCCGCAAGGACGCGCTGATGGTGCGCATGAACGGCTATGCCAAGGGCCATGCCTATGTGCTGGCGCGCTATGAGGAAACGGTCTTTCCCGACACCAACGAATTCGGCGACTACTGAGCCACCCGAACGAGAAGGGCCGCGCCCGCACCTTCGCAAAGGTACAGGCGCGGCCCTTTTTCTTGCGTCTCTTGCGGATCAGGCGCCGAGACGGCGGATCGGCGTATCCTCCAGCGGGATCGAGGTGGTCTTGGCCTCGGTGAAGAAGTCCGCGCAGTGGCGCGCCCCGTCGCGGCCAATGCCCGATTCCTTGTACCCGCCAAACGGCGCGCGCAATTCGCGCATCATCGGCGTGTTGACCCAGATCGTGCCCGCGCGGATGCGCGCGCTGCAGGCCATGGCCGTCGCCAGATCGCGCGTCCAGACATAGGAGACGAGGCCGAAGTCGGAGGCATTGGCCATCGCGATGGCCTCATCGAGGTCGGAATAGGTGAGGAAGGTCGCGAAGGGCCCGAAGATCTCCTCCTGGCAGATCCGCGCCGCATTGCTGGGCGCGCGCGCGACGATGGGCTCCATGAACCAGCCTTGCTCACGGCCTTCGGGAGCGGTGCCGCCGTGCAGGATCTCGGCCCCATCCTCACGCGCCACGTCCAGGTAATGCTGCACGTGCGCGCGGTGCGCCTCGAAGGCGAGCGGGCCCATCTCGGTCGCCGGATCGCACGGGTCGCCGATGCGGATGGCCTTGGCGCGCGCGACGAAGGCGGCGATGAATTCCTCGGCAATGGATTCGTGGACGAGGATGCGCGAGCCGCCCAGGCACTGCTGGCCGTTGCTGGCGTAGATGGCGAGCAGCGTGCCGTCGAGCGCGCGTTCCAGGTCCGCATCGGGCGCGACGATGGCGGCCGACTTGCCGCCCAGTTCCATCGTCACAGGGGTCAGGCGCTCGCCTGCCGCGGCCATGATCCGCCGCCCGGTGGTGGTGCCGCCGGTAAAGCCGATCATGTCGATGTCGGGGTGGGTGGTGAGCGCTTCCCCTGTCACGCTGCCCCGGCCGTTGACGACATTGACGACGCCCTTGGGAAGACCCGCCTCGTGCATCAGTTCGACCATGCGCAGGGTCGACTGGGGCGTGTATTCGGACGGCTTCAGCACACAGGTGTTGCCAAAGGCGATGCAGGTCGCCAGCCGCATCGAGCCCAGCGCCAGCGGCGCGTTCCACGGCGCGATGAGCGCGGCGACGCCCTTGGCTTCGCGGGTGGTGTAGGTGAGGTACTTCTCGTTCTGCTGGAAGGTCTCGCCCGCCATCATGCTGGCGACCTCGGCAAAGCGCTTGAAGTTCTCGGCGGCGCGGTCGATCAGCGGGCGCACGCCCGAAATCGGGAGGCCCGAGGTGCGCGCTTCCAGTTCGGCAAGTTCATCGCCGTGCGCGCGCAGCTTGGCGTCAATGGCCTGGAGCACATTGCTGCGCGCCTCGCTGCCAAGCGCGCTCCACGGCCCGAACGCCGCGCGCGCGGCCTTGACCGCCGCATCGACTTCGGCCGCATCGGCCTCGCGCAGCGCGCTCGCCTGCGCCCCGCTCGTCGGATCGAAGACAGGAAGCTCGAAGCCGTCCCCGGCCGGAAGGAAGGCGCCGTCAATGAAGCTGGTGGCGGTCGTGGTCATGGCTCGAAGGTCTCGACGTCTAGCGGGAAAGAAACAAGGCAGGTGTGGCAAGGCCCTGCACAGGCGGCACGACTATGCCTTCCGCGCAGGACCTCGCCGGGAGCGATCAGAATTCGCTCATCAGGCGGCCAAAGCCCATCAGGCGGTCCTGAATGCCATTGGCGCGCAGCGCGTGCCAGTAGGTTGCGGTGTTGATCGCGATGACCGGCTTGCCCAGATACAGCTCGGCCGCCGCCGCCGCGCGGATGCCTGAAATGTTGGTGCCGACCTGGATCAGAGCGTCCACGTCATCCCCGTCGAGCGCCTTGAAGGTGTCGATGGTGCGGCGCTCCTCGACTTCGGCGATGGCGAGCCAGGAGGGGCACTGCAGCGGAATGTCGCGCACGGTCTCGTAGCCGTGGTCGGACAGGAAGTTCTTCACTTCGGCATTGGCGGTCGGGAAGTAGGGCGAGAAGAAAGCAACCTTCTTGATCCCCGGCCCATAGGCCTTGAGCGCAGCCACGACCGAATCCGCGCCGGTCGAAACGCCCAGCCCCGAAATCTCCTCGACATTGCGGCGCCACTTGTCGGCCCCTTCCGCCCCGCCAAAGAAGGTCACCGCCGACATGCCCATGACGAGGTAATCAGGGGCGCAGGTGAGCACGCCCTTGACCGCGTCCACGGTGTTGTCGCTGATCTCCCAGGCGCCTGCCATGAAGGTCTCGTTGGAGACCGCCTTGGCGTTGTCGACGACGATGCGGCTGTAGTGGTTGGTGACACCGGGCACGCGCAGGTCGTCGAAATCGGGCTGGACGCTGGTGTTGGTCGAGGGGCCCAGGACACCGAACTTGCGACGGAAGCCCAGCTGGTCGCGGTTCACGCGTCCGGGTACAGTATCGATGCTCATGCAATTTTCTCCGCGTCGGCCAGACTTTGGAACATGGCCTGTTTCAGAAGGTATTCGCGGCGCTTGACCGGATCGTTGGCGATCCCGGCCATGCGTGCGAGGCGGGCGGCGTGGGCCTCTCCCGGAGCGTGCTCCATGAAGGCCTTGTTCTCGATCGACTGGGCCTGGATGAAGGCCTTGGTGATCCCGCGGCGCTGGCGGTCGAACAGCGCAAGCTGTTCGCTATCGCCATCCTGGCGCAGCACGCTCCACAACTTGTCGGCCAGGTTCCAGACATCGTGGATGCCCGAATTCATGCCGAAACCGCCGAGCGGGTTGTTGATGTGCGCGGCATCGCCGACCAGCAGCATGCGCCCCTTGTGGAAGAGCGAGGCGACGCGCTGGTGCACGCGGTAGATCTTGCGGAATGTCGTCTCCACAGGCGTACCGGGGACAATCCGCGCGAAGATGTCGGCAATCGCCTCATCGCGCAGCAACTCCTCGTCGCTGACGGCCTTGTCGCCGGGAACCAGGATGCGCCAGAGCCCGGGCACGGCCAGCAGCACGAGCCATTCCTCGGGATCGGCGATGTAGTTGACGAGCGCGATGTCGCGCATGGTCTCCTCGATCGGGTGCGCGGTCGAGACGCTGACGAACTTCTCCTCGTAGGTGAAGCCTTCGAAGTCGACGCCCATCAGCTTGCGCACGGTCGAATGCGATCCGTCCGCCCCGACGAGGAACTTCGCGCGCACCTCTTCGGTGCGCCCGTCCTTCTCCAGTGTCGCGACCACCCCTTCCGCGTCCTCGTGCGCGGAAATGAGCTTCGTGCCAAAACGCATCTCGGCGTTCGCCATGCTCGGCAGGGTCTGCGTCAGGAGCCCGGCCATGTGGTGCTGCGGGCACTGGAGACGGAAGGGAAAGCGCGCGACATCGGCCACTTCGCCAAGGTCGAAGTCATAGTGCTCGCCCGAGCGGCGGTCGCGCCACTGGTAGACCGGCGCCTTCAGGCCCTTGGCAATGAGCGGCTCGGCGGCGTCGACCGCGTCGAGCATTTCCAGCGTGGCGGCGTGGATCGTGGAGGCGCGAAGATCGCTCGCGAAGCTCTCGGTCTGCTCGCAGCACAGGACATCGATCCCCATGCTGGCAAGACGCACCGCGCCAATCGCGCCCACCGGTCCACCACCGGCAATCAGAACTTCGGTCTCCCGCACGCACATCCCCTGTCGTCACGTATCTCGCTTTTCGAGCCCCGGGGATGCGGGTCGGGCCTGCGTGATGCCAGCTTCGGGAAATGCGATGTTCGTGAAATGAACAATTCGGCTTGCATGTCTCGCCCGAAACACGACAAGATGTCCTCCATTCCAGAACAATAAAACCTGAAAACCGAGAAGCCATTGACCGCCGATTCATCCATACGCGTGATTGGACGCGCGCTCGAAATCCTGCGCGTCATCAATCTGAAGGGCTCGCCCAGTCTCTCCGAAATCCAGCGTTCGGTGGACCTGCCCTATCCCACCGTGCTGCGGCTCGTGCGCGCGCTCGTGGAGGAGGGCGTGGTCGAGCGCGAACCCTCGCGCAAGCGCTACCGCCCGACCCCGCTGGTCCAGGCGCTGTCCTATGGTTTCCAGGGCCACGACGCGCTCGTCACCGCCGCGCGCCCGCACATCGAGGCGCTGACCGGCATCGTGCACTGGCCGATCAGCGTGGTCACCCGCATGGGCAACATGATGGTCGTGCGCGATTCCACCAGCACCCAGACCCCGCTGACCTTCAACCACTATTACCCCGGCTGGCAGGTGCCCCTGATCCAGTCGGCCTCGGGGCGGGCCTATCTGGCGCACGCCACGCCCGATTCGCGCGCCTCGCTGATCCGCCACGTGGAAGCGACCGGCTCGGAAGGCGACGTGCAGATGCTGCGCGTCTTCGAGAACAGCGGCGAGGCCGAGAAGATCCGCAAGCAGGGCTATGTCGCGATCTCGCGCACCGCCTATTCGGCCAATCCGGGCCGCACCTCCTCCTTCGCGGTGCCCATCTTCGAGGGCGAGAAGCTGCTCGGCGCGCTGACGCTGGTGTTCTTCGCCACGGCCATGACGGTCGAGGATGCGCTGGCCAAGTATCTTGACCCGGTGCTCCAGACCGCGCGGCGCATCGGCGAGGACATGGGGCGCAGCGTCCCGGCGGGCACCGCCTGATCCGCGCCCTCGCGCGCCACTTTCATCTCCGCCGGGTCGAGCACGCGGACGGAAAAATGTTCGCGCCGCGATCATCGAGGTCTCACGGCTCGCCGTCGGGCACCGGCCACGTCAGTCTTTGCTCCAAGCCAACAAGGCACCAAATCCAGGCTCGAGAAGCGGAGACAACATGACGGACGGGTTCGATATCATCGTGGTCGGGGCAGGCACGGCCGGCGTTCCTGCAGCGGCAGCGGCCGCCGCGCGCGGGCTCAAGGTCGCGCTGGTGGAAGCTGCGGACGACATCGGTGGCACGCTGGTCCTCTCGGGCGGCTCGATCAGCGCGGCGGGCACGGCGATGCAGCGCGCCGCAGGCGTGGCCGACGATGCCGACACCCACTTTGCCGACGCCATGCGCATCAACCACGGTACGGGCGACCACGTGCTGCTGCGCGACTGGATCGAGCGCGCGCCCGAAGCCATCGACTGGCTGCTGGAATCGGGCTGGACCTGCACCCCCTTCGAGCCCGTCTTCGCGCCCGAGCATGACCTCTACACGACGCCGCGCACCTACCGCAGCACCGAGCAGGGCTTCTCGCTGATCAAGGCCTACCGCAACGCGATTGCACCTGCCATTGCGGCCGGGAACCTGGAGCTCTTCCTCGAAACCCGGGTCGAGGACGTGATCGTCGAAGACGGCGTCGCCAAGGGCGTTGTCGCCACCCACAAGGGCGAAGAAATTCGCCTCAAAGCCAAGGCCGTGGTGCTCACCACCGGCGGCTTTGGCGGCAGCAAGGAGCTGTGGCAGGAGATCCACGGCGTGGTGCCGCTGCGCTACCACATCGACACCGTGGTCGGTGACGGCCTCAAGCTGGCCCGCAAGGCAGGCGGTACGAGCTGGTTCGAGGATACCCTGCTCCCGTCCTTTGGCGGCACGCGCGACCTTGGCGCTCCGGCGGCCGCCTGGGTCCACACCGTGATCGTGCCCAGCGTGCGCCAGCCCTGGGAAGTCTACGTCAACGCCGAGGGCGAGCGCTTCATGCCCGAGGACGAACCCATCATCGATTCGCGCGAACGCGCCATCATGCGCCAGTCCGACTGGTCGTTCTGGGTCATCTACGACGAGGCCATCCGCAATGAGGCCCCGCCGCTCTTCAAGTGGGAGCCGGAAAAGCTCGAACAGCTCTTCGAAGGCTTTGACGAAGACTACGTGCGCGCCGATAGTCTGGAAGAGCTGGCCACGCGCTGCAAGCTGCCGGTCGGCACCTTCACCCAGACCATCGACACCTACAACCGCGGCCAGAAGGTCGGCTCGGACATGTTCAAGCGCCAGCACCTGCCCGCCCCGATCGCAAATGGCCCGTTCTACGCGGTGCGCCACTACGGCTATTCGATCACCTGCTACCCGGGCATCAAGGTCGACCATGACCTGCGCGTCACCGGCGCGAACGGCGAGGCCATCGAGGGTCTCTACGCGGCGGGCGAGGCCATCGGCATCGGCTTCCTCGGCCATTCGTTCCTGAGCGGCGCCATCGTCTCGAGCGCGGTCACCTTCGGCCGCAAGCTCGGCCAGACGCTGCTCGCCTGATGGCTGCGGGCAGCGCCGAAGTCTCCCCGCGCCGGGGCTATGTCGACGGCCCCTTCGGGCAGATCCACTACCGCCGTACCGGCACGGGCCGCCCGCTCGTGCTGGTGCACCAGGCGGCGATGGACAGCCGCCAGTTCGCGGCGGTCTATGGCCTCCTCGCCGAGGCGGGGTTCGATGCCATCGGCATCGACCTGCCCGGCTTTGGCAACTCGGACTGCCCGCCCTTCCCGCCGCGCGTCGAGGACCTTGCGGCCAGCATCGTCGCGGCCATCGACGCGCTCGGGCTCGAAAGCTTCGACATCGCCGGGCACCACACCGGCGCCATGGTCGCAACCGAAGTGGCTCTGGCGCTGCCCGAACGGGTCCAGCGCCTGGTCCTCAACGGCCCGATGCCGCTGACCGACGCCGAGCGCAGCGCCTTCTTCGCCGACAAGCATCTGCGCGAAAAGGAAATCGTGCCCAAGCCCGGCGGCCAGCATTTCGCCGAGTTCGCCGCGATCCGCGAACGTCTCGTGGCAGGCAGCCTTCCTCTCGAGACCGTCAACAGCTACGTCCTTCAGGCCATGGGGGCCCCCTCGCCGTTCTGGTACGGACATAACGCGGGCTTCCAGTACCGCCACGAGGACAGCCTGCCACGGCTTGCCTGCCCCACGCTGATCCTCACCAACACCGGCGACCAGATCTACGCGCACGCCCAGCGCGCCCGCGCCCTGCGCCCGGACATGGCCTATGCCGAACTGGAGGGCGGCGGCGTCGATATCATCGACCAGCAGCCCGAAGCCTGGACGAAGACCCTGACGGAGTTCCTCACCTGATGCGACACGAACCGGACACCTCCTCGCCCGCGGCCCGCGGGGGCCTGGATCGCCGCCGGTTCGTCTCGCTCTCGGCCTCGGCCCTTGTCTTGGGGCTCATGGCCCCGAAGCTGGCGCGCGGCGCGACGCCCGACGGCGCGCAAAGTGCCGCGAGGGCGCAAGAGGACGCCCCCCACCTGGCCAGCCCGTTCCTGAGCATCGATGCACAGGGCACCGTCACTGTCTATGCCAAGCACCTCGACATGGGTCAGGGCATCTGGACAGGGCTTGCCACGATCCTTGCCGAGGAACTGGACGCCAACTGGGAGCAGGTGCGCGTGGAAGGCGCGCCCGCGCGCCTGCCCGACTATGTCCACCTCGACTACGGCGCGCAGACCACCGGCGGCTCTACTTCCATCGCGCAAAGCTGGCAGCAGCTTCGCGAAGCCGGGGCGAACGCGCGCGCCATGCTCGTCGCCGCCGCCGCCGCGCGCTGGCAGGTACCCGCAGCCGACATCACGGTCGCACAAGGCGTCGTTCGCGCTGGAGAGCGCAGCGCCCATTTCGGCGAGCTCGCAGCCGAAGCCGGAGCCCAGGACGTGCCCGAGGCCAGCCCCAAGCCGCGCAGCGCCTACAGCCTCGTCGGCCAGCGCGCGCTGGGTGCGCTCGATGCCCGCGCCAAGTCGACCGGGCGCCAGCTCTACGCCATCGACGGGGGCTGGCCCGGCCTCAAGGTCGCGCTACTGGCGCGCCCGCCGCGCCTTGGTGCCAGAATTGCGCGCTTCGATGCCAGCGCGGCAAAGGTCATGTCCGGAGTGCGCGCGGTCGTTGAAATTCCAGGTGGCCTTGCCGTTGTCGCGGACGGCACCTGGCAGGCGATGAAGGCGCGCGACGCGCTCGACATCACCTGGGACGAAAGCGCGGCCAGCACCACCAGTTCGCAAGGCTACCTCGACACCCTCGCCGAAGCGATGGACAGCGCCGAGCCCGAATTCAGCGAGGAGCGCGGCAACAGTGCAGCGGCTTTTGGCGAAGCCGCGCAGGTCCTCGAGGCCGAGTTCACCTTCCCCTACCTCGCCCACGCGCCGATGGAGCCGCTGACCTCGATGGGGCGGATCGAGGACGGGGAATGCTTCCTGCGCGCCGGGTTCCAGTCGCAGACGATCAACCAGCAGGCCGCCGCCGAGATCCTGGGCCTTCCCACCGAGAAGGTCCATCTCGAGACGATTGCCGCAGGCGGCAGCTTCGGGCGGCGCGCGGCGGCGGATTCGGACTGGATCTGTGAACTGGCGCAGGTGCTCAAGGCGACGCAAGGGCGCTGGCCGATCAAGCTGATGCGCACGCGCGAGGACGAGATGGCCGCCATGCGCTACCGTCCGCAGGCGCTCCACCGCCTGCGTGCCGCGCTCGATGACACCGGGCGCCCCACCGCCATCGAGCACGGCATCGGCGGCGAAGGCGTGTTTCCGCACCTCCTCAAGATCGCCCCCGAGGTTCACCGCTTCAGCGTGATCCTGGGCAATGCCTTTGAGCAGTACGATTTTCCGGCGGGCCGTCTCGACTGGTGGCGCGCCGATCTCGACATTCCGGTGGAGACCTACAGGGGCATTGCCAACAACCATACCGCGCCCGCCAAGGAGATCTTCGTCGACCGCCTTGCCCGCGCGGCAAAGGCCGATCCGGTTGCCTTTCGCCTTGGCCTTCTTGCCGAACGTCCGCGCGCGGCCGGCGTCCTGCGCCGCGCGGCCGCCATGGTGGACTGGGATAGCCCTGCCCCCAAGGGCATCACCCGGGGCGTCGCAGTGCAGTTTGCCGATGAGACCCACATTGCCCAGATCGCCGAAGTCTCCGGCACGCCCGAGGACTACCGCATCGAGAGGATCGTGTGCGCGGTGGACCTCGGCCTTGCCATCAACCCCGACATCGTGCGCGCGCAGATCGAGGGCGGCATCGCCTTTGCGCTCTCCAACACCTTTGTCAGCGAACTGACCGTGGAGAACGGCGCAGCCGTGCAGTCGAACTTCCACGACTACCCGATCCAGGGCATGTACGGCATGCCGCGCCGGATCGAGGTGGCCATCGTGGACAGCGAGGAGGCCCCGACCGGCATCGGCGAACCGGGCTCTCTGCTCGCCGGCGCCGCCGTCATCAACGCGCTCGAACGCATGGGCGCCAAGCCTGTGACATCGTTCCCCTACCGCCCGGTCTGACCCGTAGGGAAGCCCCACGAAAGCGCCCACGAAAAACCCCGGCGGTGTGCACACCGCCGGGGTTTTTCGTGGGACAGTCCAGGGAGGGAGCCGAGGCCCCCTCCCCTCGCGCATCAGAAGTCGTAGCGGACGCGGAAGCCCCAGGTGCGCAGCTGGGGCAGGCCCACCACCATCGTGTCGTAGGTGGCAAAGCTCTGCGCCGGGTTCGCCAGTTCCCAGTTGGGCTGCACGCTGGTGTAGGTCTTGTTGTTGAAGGCGTTGGTGACAAAGCCCTCAAAGCTGAGACCGTCCGAGCGCATGCCCAGGCGGAAGTTGACGACCGCGGCATCGTCGGTCTTCGCGTAGTTGCCTTCGCTGGCGTAAACGCCCGACTTGTAGGTGAACTCACCCCGGCCATAGACCGAATAGTCGCCCATCGACGGCACCGGCACGGCGTATTCCGCCCAGCCCTGCAGCGAGTACTTCGAGGTGAACGGCAGGCGGTTGCCCGTCGCGTCCCCGTCGCCGGTCATCGTCTGGCAAAAGGCGCACGAGCCGCGCTTGATCGTGCTGTCGTTGATCGCACCAGCCAGGAACATCGTCAGCTCGTCGGTCGGACGCGCGGTCATCTCCAGCTCGAGCCCCTTGAGGTCGACGCGGCCCTGGTTGGTGAAGACCGAGACATAGAGCGGCGTGTCGTTCGCGCGCGGGATGAGCAGCGTCGTCTCGGTGATCTTGTCGGACCAGATGTCGTAATAGACATCGCCGGCAAAAATCAGGCGGCCATTGAACAGGCTGCCCTTGAAGCCCGCCTCGAAGTTGTCGAGGATTTCCGGCTTCACGCCGTGGGTGACGCCCTGCGCCTCGAGGTCCGCGGCGTACTCGGGCGGAACCGAAAGCAGCGGGTCGATGCCCAGCCCCGGGTTCACGCCGCGCGAATAGGTCGCATAGAGCATGAGGTCCGGGTTGGGCTTGTACTGGACGCTGATGCGCGGGAGGAAGTTATTGTAGGTCTTCTCGTAGCCGATCACGTCGGTCGCGCCGTCGCGGCTCATGATCTTGTCGGACTGGTAGCGCCCGTCGAGGTCGATCGTGATCGTGTCGGTCAGGTCATAGGACAGGCCGAAGAAACCACCCCAGGTCTCGTTCTCGCTGGTCGAGGAAAAGTCCGAGGAGAGCCCGCTGAAGAAGTAGAGCTGCGCGTAGCCTTCATAGCCCTTGGCCCACAGGTAGCTGCCGCCGGCCATCCAGCGCAGGCGCGCATCGGGATCGGAGGAGACCCGGAATTCCTGCGAGAAGTCCTTCTGGCGGTGCTGGATGGTGAACGGCCAGTCGGTGTTCTCCATCGCGAACTCGCCGTTCGTGAAGGTGTTCTCGTACGGCGAGGCAACGCCCGTGATGGGGTAGAGAACGGTCCAGGAATTGCGGTTGAGCCCGGTCATGCTGGTCAGGCTGATGCCGCTGTCGGTGACGTATTCGACCGTCGCGCTGAAGTGGTTGCTGTCGCGCACCATGCCGTAATGGTCGATGTTCTCGTCCTGCGACATGATCGGCGAATAGTTGGCGAACATCTCCCGGAGGCCCGGCGTGATCTCGGTGTTGGCGCTCGGCTGGCCGGGTAAGAGGTCGGGCAGCTGGCCGCAGAAGAAGGGATTGCCGCCGATCTCGCAGTTGGCCTGCTCGGGCAGCAGCACGCCGGTCGCGCCTGCGCCGTCATCGTCGTGCGCGATCATGCCGAAGAGCTTGACCGAGAGATTGTCGGTCGGCGTGAAATCGAGCTGGAGCGAGCCGCTGCGGGTCGACTGGTCGCCCAGCATTTCGCCCGGCATCGCGTTGTTCTTCCACGAACCGTCGCGGGTGAAGTAGCGCCCGCTTGCCCGGAACGAGAGCACGCCCGGAACGATCGGACCGCCCACCGCGCCGCGCAGGTCGAGGTAGTCGCGCGAGCCGCCAAGGGCGCTCACGTAGCCGGTGAAGTAGTCGGTCGGCTGCGCGGTCACCATGTTGATCGCGCCGGCAAAGGTCTGGCGGCCGAAGTAGGCGCTCTGCGGGCCCTTGAGCACTTCGACATGGTCGAAATCGAAGATGCCCGTCACGGTGCCATCGGAAATGGGCACGCCGTTGATGAAGGTCGAGCTTGTCCGGTTGCCACGGCTGGGTGCCATGCCGCGAATGATCAGCGCGGTCTGGCTGCGGTCCGAACG